>JABGWD010000202.1 GCA_018645725.1 Opitutia bacterium | reverse complement strand
GAGTGACGCAACAAACATTGCCTTTGCGATCGGTCCTGAAGGGGGATTTTCCGAAAAGGAGGAACAATATGCCGAAAGTACGGGTTTTATTCCCGTACGATTTGGTCCACATACCCTGAAGGTCGAGACGGCTGCGATTTGCGCATTGGCAGTTGCATGCGAAAAATTTGGCGTTTAAGTATATTTGTTGTAACCTGATTTCTAATGGCAAAGCATTTTAGTGGAGATGAAAAACTGCGGATCGTACTGGAATCGATTATCCGTGGCATATCCAAGGAAGAGCAATGCAAGAAATACGAATGCTCCGAAACGGATTTCGATGCATGGCGGGAGCATCTGGTTACAAACGGCGGAAAGGTTTTCGAGCCAGGTTACGGTATTGTTGCTAGCAAATCGAAAAAATCTTCAGGTGGCGGATGGTTTTCAAAGATTGTGTTTACTCTCAGTATCTTGGCGAATCTTGCGGTCGTGAGTGTTGCACTTGCATGGCAAATGAAATGGATCGATTTTGGAAGCTATTTGCCGATACATGAGGTGGCGTCTACAGCCGAACCATCACCTCCTCCCGTTTCGCTCCATCCATCTGCTACCATGCCAGGGATCGATCAGAAGGGAGGCGAAACATTGGAGTCACTGTTGCTTGCGGCAAAATCTTCTACTGCTAAACAGGATGCTTTAACTTCTTCTGATTCGAGCACGCGGATAGATCCTTCCGCGATGCCGGTTGGTACGGTCTCGGTCCCCTCGTCTGCGAAAGCACCGTTATTTTCCGGATTGCCCGGAAGAGCTAGACCAACTTTCGAGGTGGAGGCTTTCGGAGTCCGTACCCCTGGTCGTTTGGTCGTTTTTGCCTTGGACGCTAGCGACTACATGACGCGAGGTAACCGAGTCGGACAGTTCAGGGAATTGAAAAATAAGTTGAAAGCGGCAATCGACGGACTTTCTCCAAAGTCTTATTTCAATCTTTTGATCTTTCGCAATTTGAGGGAAGTGGAAATGCTCGGAAAAACGATTCTTCCCGCCAATGACACGAACAAGAATCTAGCCTCGAAGTGGATTAAGGATATTGGGGAACCATACGAGAACGGGCAAGCTTCTTCCATTTCGCGTCCTAACGATAGTGACATCGTGGACAAACCTTCCCCGGGCACCGTGGGTCCCTGGTATGCTCTTTACTGTGCAATAAAAAACTATGAGCCTGATGCGGTCTTTGTGTTGACAGGGGAATGCTCTTCGATGCGACCTCGAGATTTCTCGGTTGTTAATCCCGATGCTTCGGGTTCAGGCAAAGCTAACAGTCCCGAAGATTTAAAGAAATGGGAGCAAGAGACAAAGACTCTTCGTTTAACTGCCGTCAAATGGTTGCTGGCTTCTATGACGGCAGATGAGGTGACTCCTACAACCCAAGATGAATTAGAACTCCTTGCCTTGGCCCGTCTTCAAATGACCTTGCCGCCCAAACCAAGGGTCTCATCCAGTGGTTCATGGCCTTGGCGCAATGTTTATGAGAAGTTTCGTGTCGCCTTGAACGAGGGAGAACCCCACCTGCCAATCGTTCATTTCGTCGTGGCATTACCCGAGGGCGTGACTTGGCCTGCTGATTTGACGGAGACCGCAGGCGAGTTTGCACGTATGGCTAAAGGGCAGCTAATGTTCTTGGACAAGGCCACTCCCTGATCCTGTTTCGTGTTGATTAGGATGCTTTCCGAGTCGATACGGGCCTCTCGTAGGCTTCTTTTTTTCGGAAGCCTTTTGTTTGGAATGGCAGCGATTGCTTTTTCAGATACCAGTAGCAAAGTTTCTACCATTCCCGAAGTAATCACAGACGACTATTCGACGCTATGGGTACTTCTAGGTTTGGTTTTGGCATCTATGGCTACTTGGGTTTATGGGCGTTGGGGTGGGCTTGCTGTGCCCCCTTCCACGCGTCGAAAGGCTTGGTTCGTATCTTTCTCTTTGTTGGATAGTGGCGTTTGGCTTGGTTACCCTACGGAAAAAGAGGATTTGAACGCACTTAAATGGGAGAAGTGGTCACCT
>JABGWD010000018.1 GCA_018645725.1 Opitutia bacterium | reverse complement strand
CTTTGATGCGGTTGACTTGATGCTGGAGGGGAACCTCAAGGAACAGATCAGCTACTCCATGGTCAAGGCATTGGCGAAAGCGTTGGATGAGAAGGCTGAGATTCTCATCAAGGCGGAACAGGGTTTCGAGCCACAGGAAGGGGAAAGCTTCGCTGAGGTGGCTATGCCGGAGATCGAGGCTATGGCTCAGGCCATAACCGAAGGGTGCGTTGATTTTTCCAAGGTTCGCTTTTGGGAAGCCTGTGAAACCGCAGAGGTCGCATGGGAAGAAAGCAAGGATGAGGAGGGGAACGTCGTGGGCCGGATGCCTTATGGTAACCCGCATGACGAACCCAAGGAGGGGAACCGGATATTGTCTAATTTGGAGCAGATTTCGGACTGGCTCGAACAGGTGCACAAGTTGCACGAGGAAAACGGCATGGGGTGGGTTTCGCCTTATGGTTGCCCGGAGGATGGGCAGCAGGCTTACGACGATCGAAGCAAGTGTTTTGAGAAGTTGAAGTCAATCGTCGAGGGGATAAAAAACAACCTCGACTTTTAGGGCCCTGCACTTTGCTATTCGCGCTTGGTTTTGTAAATTCTGGGCACTCGTTTCGTAATTGAGCAGAGTAGTTCCCAGGGAATGGTTTTCGCTTCTTCCGCAAGGGTGGAGAGCAAGATCTCCTGCTTGTCCTGTTTCCCAACCAAGGTAACTGTTTCGCCTAGCCCGAATTCCGTGTTCGAGTCGGTAAGGTCAATCAGGGTCTGGTCCATCGTAACCCTTCCGACAAGCGGGTATGAGCGACCTTGGATAAGACCGTTTGAACGATTGCCGCAATGAAGGGGGATGGCATCGCCGTATCCTGCGCTGATGATGCCTATCTTGGAGTCTCTTTTCAAGGTGTATTGCCTGTCATAGCTGAGTGATGTCCCCTTGGGTAACTCCTTGACCATGGCGAGTTTGGAGTGGAAGGAGAGGACGGGCTCGACCTTAAGTCCGCCAAGCAGGCTTCCGCGAGGAGAGGCGATGCCGAATTGCAGGAGGCCGATGCGGACGGCATTGAATACGGTGTTGTTTTCAAGGGATCGGAGCGATGAGGAGTTGTCGGCGTGGATGAGAAAAGATGGGTCGCGTTCGAGCTTTGCCTGTTCGATTACTTCGAGAAACCTCTTTCTTTGTTCCTTGGTAAAGTCGGCGTTCGAAGGCTGCGCGTAGTGAGTGAGAATTCCGCAAAGTTTGATTTCAGGCGCTCGGTTGATGGCTTCGATCAAGGACAGTGCATTCTCCCACCAGACTCCCAATCTTCCCATTCCCGTGTCGATCTTGAGGTGAACCGAGATTTCCTGATTGTTTTTACTGGCCAAAGCCTGAAAACGCTCAAGCTCTTCGGGAGAGGACAAGGCGGCGGTAAGATCGTAATCCAGCAGGGCTTGGTCCTCTTCGGGGAGCAGCGGACCCAAGACGAGGATGGGCCATCCGGATCCCATCTCCCTGATGTCAGCTGCCTCCTTTGCGTTGGCCACGGCAAAGGTGTCTGCGCCGGCTTGCATGAGCCGGGTCGCGGTGGGGTGAATGCCGTGCCCGTATGCATCGGCTTTGACGACTGATATCAGACGGACACCTGCGGGCAGAGATTTCCTGATCAGAGCAAGGTTGCGCTCGAGAGCCGCCAGGTCAATTTCGGCCCAGCAACGCATTCCTTTCATGACGTTACCCGAGGGAAAGTCTTCATTCTTTGTCTGCCGGTGACCGGGCGGGTTCCCATTTTTTGAAGGTGGGGGGGACAGGGGAGTAGACGACGGGGGTATCGGTGCGTTCGGCCACGGCCCTCAAGTCTTTCAATCCTTTGGTTCGGTTCAGGTCGTATTCGATCCTTTTGTCAGTATCGATTGATTCTCCGATGCTCCGCGGATCAGGCAGGTGATGACTTTCCGGGAAAAGAGACAGGGCTTCCTTGCTTTCATGCAGGTTCTTGTTTCCGATGGCACTCGTTTTCGAGTGTGTTCGGACGAAGCGCCAACCTTTCCGGAAGGGCGCTTGCAAATGGAGGAGCGGTTGGTCGGTCATGCGGGATGCCAAGTCAAGGGCGTTGTAGGAATAGAGGGAGATCTTCCCCCGGCCTTCCCACAAGAGAGTCTTGGCAAAGGCTGCGGTAATGCGTAACCCCAAGGTGGATCCGGGACCTTCGCAAAAAAAAAGCTCGCCGACTCCGCCAGGATTGGTCCCCGTCTTCTCCATGAGCCGCGAAATGGCTTGAAAAAGGCCTTCCATGGCGGGAAGTTCCACAGTTTCCACATGGACCCAGTCCAGCTCTGTGGGGATGCCGACTTGAATTCTTGTCGACGAGGCGTCCACGGCCAAAGGAAACCTGAGGTTCTCGTCCTGGTGAGACTTGTTCATCGTCTTGTTCCTGTGGATACGAAGAGTTTTTCGCTAATAGCGTCTGCGCAAATTGGTGGCGGGTATTCCGAGTTCTTCCCTGTATTTTGCAACCGTTCGACGTGCCAGCGAGATATCTTTTTCCGACAGAAGGTCCACGATTTTCCGGTCACTTAGCGGTTTTTCGGGATCCTCGCTCTCGATGATGCTCCCAATGATTTCCTTGACGCTCGTATTGGATACGGCACCCCCGTCCTTGCCGGAGTATCCGGGTGTGAAAAAATACTTGAACGGGAACGTTCCGTGCGGCGTCTTGAGATACTTGTTCGCTATGGCTCTGGACACCGTGGTTTCGTGGACCTCGATGGCCCCTGCGACTTCCGCCATGGTCATGGGCTTGAGTTTGGAACTTCCTTCGTCGAAAAAGCCTGCCTGCCGATCGAGAATCTTGCGGGTGATTCGCTCGATTGTGTTTTGGCGTTGGTCAATCGAGCTGATGAGGAATTTGCCTGCCCTCATTTGATTCCTGACATACTCCTTTTCCTTGCTTGAGAGCACCCCCTTGGTCATCAGTTCCTTGTAGGTCCGATTGATCTTGAGCTTGGGGATGTAATCGTTGTTCAGGCTGATCGACCAGTCTTCGCCAACCCGCTCGACAGTCGCGTCCGCCGAAACGGATTGATTGGTATCTTCGGAAAAACGCCTGCCCGGGGCGGGATCAAGTTCGGCAATCTTTTCAATCGCCTGGTGAATGACTTCGGTTGGTTGCGAAAGCTTCCGGGATAGTTCGGGAACTCTTCGGCGAATGAGGAGGGGGAAATGATCTTTGACGATTTGGTAGGAGTGGGAATCCTTCATTTCACGCGCATCCATCTGTTTGAGCAGGCAGTCCTGCAGGTCAAGGGAAGCGATCCCGATCGGGTCGAAAGACTGGAGGATCTCCAGACCGAATTGGAGGTCTTCAAGCGCTATGCCGGAAAGCAAGCCCAAATCAGAAAGGTTGCCGGAAAGAAAGCCATTCTCATCCAGGCTCCCGATCATGTATTCGCATGCTTGCCGCTGGCCCTTTGTAATCACTACCAATTTCAGTTGGTCCAGCAGGTGCTCCTGCAAAGAGGTTTCGGCAACCAGGGAATCGAAAAAAAACTTTCTTTTTTCCGCGGCGTCCGAGTTGCCCAGTTTTGCCTCGCCTTCGTATTCCCTTTCGTAATGTTCCCGAAGGTCTTCCTCCATCTCTTTGAGGGCGGCAAATTCGTCGGAGAAATCCATGTCGAGAAGATCTTCCTTTGCTTCTCCCTCTTCCTCGAGGCCTCCCTCAAGGTTTTCGCCCTCCGAATCCTGCTTGGTCTCGCTGGGGTCGTCGGGGAATTCCTCCTGCTCGGCATCTTTGCTTTCTTCGGGGGAAGATTCCGTTTCCTCGGCATCGAGGCTTTCGTCATTGCTCCCGACTTCTTCCAAAAGAGGGTTGGTCTGCAATTCCTCGAGGATGGCGGATCTTAGTTCAAGCGCCGGTACTTGAAGAATTTTAAGCGATTGACGAAGTTGAGGTGCCAGAACGAGGTTCTGAGTCTGCTTCTGAACTTGACGCAGGCCCTGGGATTGGATCGCCATCTAAGTCAGGTTTTTTGCTTATTTTGCTCTAGTTTCTCCTCATGCCATCTGAGTGCGGCGTTCTCACCGTCTTCTCCGAAAAGGTCGTTGGCATACTTCGCCAACTTCTCGTTCGTCGGTCCGTATCCGTCTCCGTAAATGAATTTCTCGAGTTCAACGAGCATTTCTTCGGAAGTCTGATAGCGATGCTCGCGGGGTCGTTTCAATGCGGTGTGGAGGATGTCGTTGAGTCGGGGGTCGATGTCCGAGCGGATTTCACTGAAATTTGGAATGGGGAGGTTCAGTATGTTGTCTATGGTTTTCTCGTGATACATCTCGATCGGAGCATCTCCGAGATCCTCGAAGATGTTTCGGTTGAGCATGAGCTCGGACATGACGATGCCGCAGCAGAAAAGATCCGCCCTGGGATCCGTGACTTCGCAACGAGCCTGTTCCGGGGAAAGGTACTCGTCTTTGCCAGCGATTACCTCGCCTTCCTTATTGTACATCAGGTCAAGGGCCTTGGCTATTCCGAAGTCGGTCAACTTTACGTCGCCTTCCTTCGCAATCATGATGTTCTTCGGGTTGACGTCACGGTGAACGATTCCCAAGGGCCTGCCTTTGTCATCCGTCTTGAGATGCGCATAGCCGAGGCCCCGGCAGATCCGCGAGACGATGAAGACGGCTAGGTCGGCCGGGACGTATTGACCGGTTTCGACATGCCTTTCCAGAAACTCCTCGAGGTTCCATCCGGTGACGAACTCCATGGTCATGAAATATTGCTCGCCGATCTTGCCCAAATGGTAGGTTTGCACGATATTCGTGTGGATCAAATCAGCTACAAGCTTGGCTTCGCCAATGAAATTGTTTCTGAATTCCTCAATGGCCGAATATTCCTCGCGAATGAGCTTGATGGCGACGACCTTGCGAAACCCTCCGATTCCCCGTTGGGTGGCCTCGTAGACCAAGCCCATCCCTCCCTCGGCAATTTTCCGGGTAAGTTCGTAATGAACTTCGTTAAATATGTGTTTCATGGACTTGTTGAATGTTTCGTCTTCCAAGGCTACGGGCAAAAGAGGTTTTCATCAAGACAAGATTTGTTAATTTGACTCTTTTTGGGCCTTTTGGCGCAAATCACGCTGCAAATCTCCGTGTTGACTCCATTTCTCTTTCGTAAGATGATGGAAGCATGATCAATTTCACTGAATCTGCCCGGAGAAAGGTAGCGGAGATGACGGCTGAGTCTTCGCCGGGAAAGTTGTTGCGTATCTTCGTGGAACCCGGAGGTTGCTCCGGTTTTGAGTACGGAATGTCAATCGACGAGCCAAAACCCACGGATCGGATCGGGGAGTTCTCGGGTGTCGGTTATGCCGTTGACGCCGACAGTCTTGACTACTTGTCGGGTTGTGAAATCCATTTTGACGACGGTTTGGCGGGGAAGGGTTTCGAAATCCGAAACCCCAATGCCGAATCCACTTGCGGTTGCGGAAAGTCTTTTAATTGATGTCGCCTTTCAGGCTTTTTTCTTTGGCTATTGCGGTCGGTCTTTTGCAATCGCCCTCGTCCGCGATCTTCAAGCGCGGACCAATTTCGATGGAGTTGGTCAGCGAGCAAAGAACGGTGACGGATGGAAAGGCATTCTGGGTCGGTTGGCGTATTGTCCGGGACGAGGGTTGGCACACCTATTGGAAGCATCCCGGTGACGTGGGGGTTCCTCCTCGCATCAAGTGGTCGTTGCCTGACGGGATGAGAGCGGGGGAACTGCTTTACTCACCACCTCAGCGAGTAAGGATGGGGGAAGTCGGGGCGCATGGGAATTACGGGGAAACGCTGTTCCTATGCAAGTTCGAACCAATCGTTCCTCTTGACCGGGGCAGCGTTGTCAAAATATCGGGGAAAGCGTCCTGGTTGGCCTGTTCCCGTCAATGCCAGCCGGGTTTTGCCGAACTGTTCATTGACATACCGGTGGGAGAAAAGATCGAATACGATCCTTTTTGGAAACCGAGGTTCGAGTCCTTTCGGGAAACCCTTCCTGGTGACCCACCTGTCGGTTGGAGTTTCAGGGCTGCTCGCAAGAGCGGTAACATCGATCTTTTCCTGCCGCCTTCCCTGTCGATGGAGGCGGGCGGGCCTTGTTTTTTTGCCTTCGGCCGTCAGGTCAGGTCAGATGGGTCGCAAGTTTTGCGCAAGGGCAAGAGCGGTTGGATTCTTTCCTTGCAGCGTTCGTCATGGTCTTCGGGGAAGGAAACCGAATTGAGTGGCCTTCTCTACCGCAAGGAAGGGTGGGGCGTTGCGAATACGCGAAATTATATCAGGGTGCGGGTGCCTTTGGAAGATGAGTGATGCGCGTATTGGTCGGGAGAGAATTTTCTTTGGAAATTTTTTATTGTCCAAAATCAAAGGCGAGAGGCAGAAATCTTTCAGATGGTCGTCGACCCTGCGGTGCCTAGCCCCGGAATCTTCCCCGCTCTGGTTTTTTGCATTGTAAAAAATTAAAATTAGTAAAAGTTCAAGTTATGAAAAATCTCTGCTACTTTTTGGTCCTTGTTGCCTTCTCGACCTCCCAGGGTCAGGATCTGCCGGGTACGGCAACCGAATTGCCCGGAGCATCCACAACCGTAGCGCCCGAAGGGAAGGAAGGAAGCGACAAGCCCGCGGCACCCGAAAAGGTTGAGCTCGACCCGGCAACGGTCAAGGAGTTGACCGACGTCGTGAAAAGCAATGTCTATGCGATGTCCAAGAGGAACGTGAACCTCGTTCTCAATACGATTCACCCCGAGTCTCCTCTCGTTGAAAGCAGCAAGGATATGCTGACCTATATTTTTGCCCGACTCCAGTTGCGCTATACCTTGCAGCGTATCGAAGTTACCAAGGTAGAGCCGGGCGAGGCCAAGGTCGAAGTCCTCCAGGTCACCCAGAAACTTTCCGGCAACGCGGCTTTTCGGGACAACCGAATCAAGCTTCTCCATACCCTTAAGCGGGATGGTCAAAAGTGGAAAATCTTTAGTTCGGAAGCCCTGATGATCGAGTACCTCAAGTACTGACCGGTCTCCGGTTACTATTCACATTTTTTCCAAGGTTTCGATCCCCAGGATTTCCAAGCCTGCGCAAAGGAACGTTTTCGTTCTCAGGCAGAGAAGTATTCTGAGCCCCTGAGTCGGCCGGTCCTCCACCATGACTTTGTCGTGGTTGTAAAAGGAGCTGAAGTCGGTGGCAAGTTCGTACAGGTAGGTGCACAAAAAATGGGGCTTGAGGTCCCGCCGCGTCTGGCTCAATGCGAGAGGGAAAAAGAGGAGTTTCCGGGCCAACGTTCTTTCGTGAGGGGTTTGAGGCGGACGGGCCTCCTCGATAGTGGACGTGGTGCCGTCAGCCATTTTCCTGAAGATGCTGCTTATTCTGGCAACGGCGTATTGAAGATAGGGGGCGGTGTTTCCTTGCATTGCGAGCAACTTTTCCCATGAAAAGGCATAGTCAAGGGTCCGATCCTGAGAAAGGTCCGCATATTTGACGGCGCCGAGTCCGATGACTTTCGCTCTTCTGGTAACTTCGTCTTCCGTCAGTTCCGGGTTTTTCTCGATCACCATCCTGCTTGCCCGCTCGATTGCCTCATTCAGGAGATCCGCTAATTTGACCGGTTGACCGTCACGGGTTTTGATCGCCTTGTTATCTTCCCCGAGGATGGTGCCGAACCAAACGTGACTGAGTTCAGGTATGGCTCGCTTTTCGGCCTTGAACCATTTCCGGGAAGTGAGAAACAATTGTTCGAAATGATCGCGCTGGCGTCCATCGGTCACGTAAATGATCTGCTCCGCCTCCCACTCTTCCTGCCTGTAGGAAAGGGTCGCCAGGTCAGTCGTCGCGTAATTGCTCGCCCCATCTTTCTTGCGGATGATGAACGGTTGTTTGGCGAATCTTTTGTGTTCGGGGTGAAAAACGACCAGGGCGCCTTCGTTTTCTTCGCATATTTCATGTTCAAGCAGGGAGTCGTAAACTTGATTGACCCTGTCGCGGTAGAAGCTTTCCCCATGGGCGAAGTCAAAGCGAACCCCGAGCATTTCGTAAATGGCATCAAAGGAATCCATGCTGATCTCCTTGATTTTTTTCCAAAGCTCAAGGTTTTCGGGGTTTCCCGCTTGAAGCTCCACGAGCTCTTTTCTGGCTTTTTCCAATGAGCTTTCGTCCTCTTTTGTCCATGCGGTTCCCTTTCGGTAAAGATTTTCGAGTTCCGCGATCGGGTCTTCCCCCAACTGATCCAGGGACACGTTTTCACGCTTAATGGCATAAAGCAGGATGCCGAATTGCGTTCCCCAATCCCCCAAATGGTTGTCCCTAATCACTTTGTGCCCGCAAAAAATCATAAGCCGGGCCAGGCTTTCGCCAATGATGGTCGACCGAATGTGCCCGACGTGCATTTGCTTGGCCGTATTGGGCGAGGAGAAGTCGATTACGATCTTTTTCGGTTCTTGTCCAAGGGCGGAGACTGCGATTTTTTCCGGCTGATCGAAAGCCCGAACCCATCGGAGAAGAAAATCGGGAGAAAGCTTGAAGTTGATGAACCCGGGGCCGGCGAGCGATACTTCCCAGTCTTCGGTGGCAGGAAGAGAATCGATGATCCGCTGAGCCATTTCCCTCGGGTTCTTGCCGATTTTCTTGGCACGGGGGAGTACCCCGTTTGCTTGGAAGTCACCAAATCTTTCGTCGGCCTGCCTGATCTGAGGCTCAAACCCTCCTTCGAACTCATCCAGGGATCGAGCTGTCTCGACAAGCAAGGCTTCCAGGTTTTCCGAGCAATCAAAATTGAATTTCATCGGCGATCATCCAAGCACTTCCACGGAAAGGGTCAAGAACCGTTGGAAATAAAAGGCTCGACTAGATTAACTTATTTGCTTATAAACAAATGCTTTGCATTGACCCCCTTACCCCTCAACCAAGCGCAAAGAGTAGTTTGTCAACCAAGCGCAAAGAGTATTTATTATGCTAAAGGCCAAATTATCCAGAGACACCAAGCCGTCATTTTCATACTTGATTGAGAAGAAAAGGGACGGAGGCGAATTCACTACCGAGGAAATTCGTTTTATCGTAGATTCCATCCTTGACGAGGAAATGCCAGAGTTTCAACAGGCTGCTTGGGTGATGGCGACCTTTTTTCAAGGTATGTCGGCCCAGGAAACGGCCTACTTTGCCGAGGAAATGATGCTTTCCGGCGAAGTGATCGAAATGATGGACGTATCCCGTCCCAAGATTGAAAAATACTCGACGGGCGGTGTGGGCGACAAGACCTCGCTCGTACTCGGTCCTTTGGCGGCGGCAGCCGGGGTCGCAATGCCTTTGATGAATGGGGACGACGAGGAGTTTCTTACCTCGAATAGCGAGAAATTATTGGCTATTCCGAATATCAGTACCTCCATAGGTTTGGAAGAGTTCTCCGCTCAAGTCAGGAAAACCGGTTGCTCCTTTGCGGATTTGCACGAGGAAATTTCGCCCGTCGAGGCTATCCTTTACGAATTGCGCAAGAAAATTGGAGCCATTCCTTCCATTCCCTTCATCACCGCCGGAACCTTGAGCAGGAAATTGGCTGCCGGAGCGGAGGGCGTCGTGGTGGACGTCAAGTGGGGCAAAGCCTCGTTTATCAAGTCTGCGGAAGATGCAAAACAATTGGCCCGTTCCTTGACCCGTGTCGGAAGAACCTTGAAAAGGCGTTGCGTGGCCTTGGTGACGGACGTCAATCAGCCTTTGGGCAGTTGCGTAGGCGCATCCTTGGAAATCAAGGAAGCCATTGAGTTGCTGAAGGGCGAAGGCCCCGAAGATTTGCAGGATCTCGTTATGAAGCTCGGCATGGAGATTGT
>JABGWD010000201.1 GCA_018645725.1 Opitutia bacterium | reverse complement strand
CCCGACCACCAGCCAGTTGATCAAGCCGAAGGAGGAGGAAGACCGTTCGATCTTCCCAGCAAAAACCTGAGTGGTACGCACACCGGGCTGCTTCTCGCCCGAGGGAATGACGTACTCTCCGTTCGGCATAAAGACGACCGGGACCGTTACGGGAACCTCCATTTCAGCAGGGAGCGCGCCGGCCTCGACCCAGGTATCCGTGATGACGTGATAGGCAAGAACCGTCCGCGGGAAACCGGGGTGCTCGTGCCCTTGACCATTGATCTCAGGCCGAGCCTTCAACTGTTCCTCAACGCAAGGCGCCGTCACCCCACCAAGCATCAACAGGTGCGAACTTCCGGACGGGATTGCCCGGTAGGGAGCGGCCGAGGAACCTTGGGGAAGATCGGCAATCCGGGTCCATTTATCCGTATCCGGATCGAATCGGTAGCAGTCTCGAAGGAAATCGAGTTTTTCGGCCTCCAAGCGGTCCTCCGGATGTTCGAGTTCAAAATCCGATTGATAATCCCGACCCCCGAAAAGAAAGATTTTTCCATCATGCGAACCGGCAACCGAGTGCATCCTCCCCCGGGCTTTTTCCGGCCAGGGAAGTTCCTCCCACTTGAGTGGAGAACTTCCGAAATCCAACCGGAATGCCTTGCGGACCGTTCCCCCGTGCGATCTTCCGGAGAATACATATATCGTATTGCCTATTGCCAACCCGCTTGATTCAGCCAGAGCGACGGGCAAAGACGGAAGCTCCCTTAAGCTTACCTCCAGATCCTTATTTACAAGCTTGAGCGTAAGAGAAAGGACGTCCGTAGTCGGGGCATTATCAGAACCGCTTCCGCCCAGCATGACGATCGAGTTGTTTTGCTCGGGCAGGCTGACCGACACTCCATAGGCCAAAGCCTTGGGCAACCTGAGGTTGGAAACCGTCCACTCCTCGGCCCCTTCAGGCAGAAGAAAGATCCGGTCGTGCCAAACTTTCTTTCCACCCTCCCACGGATAAGACTCCGGGAAATTCGCTCCGCCGGCAACCACGAGGGTACCGGACGAAACCCCCGCAAACGGACCGGCAAAGCCATGTTCATCCGGAACCGACGGCCCTTTTTCCCAAGCAATTGGGGATGCCCCAAGCCCAACTTTGCAAAGGCAAAGCAGGGCGAGGAAAAAGAGAGGAAGAACGCTATTCATTTCGATCCCCTAACGTCTTTGAGCGGAAGGGCCTTGAACTCAATTCGTTGGTAACTGCTCCTCTGTCCCTTGTCCCCGGATTCGAAGAGAACACCAATGGTTCCTTCGCTCACCAGGACCAAGTCGCTATAGGCGGCCGGGCCAACGTGAAGGAGAGGACCATCGCGCCAAGTCTTGGCTTGATCGGTGGAATAGCGCAGCCTCAGATCACTTCTGCCCTTCCCCGTCGGCCCGTTCTCATCGGGGCCGGAAAAGACGATCAGACCCTTGTCCGCTCTCAGAAGAGCGCATTGAACGACGGGGGGATCGAGCACCCCCGCAACGGGACGGAAACCTTTCCACTTCGGACTGCCCGTTTGAAAGCTTTCTCCACCGTCCTTGCTCAGGGCCACGCCCCGGGTTCCTTTCGCCGCACCATTCTGGTCACGGGTATTGAAGTAAAGGGTTCCATCCTCGAGTTCGACCACCGTGGTCTCGTTGGCATTCAAACCATCGTCATAGCTATCGTCCACTGCCCCGAGTTTCCAGGTCTTGCCATGATCGTCGCTGATCACGGCATGGGCTCCAAGGGGTCCGTGATCCGCCCAATCAAACTTGCCGACCCGGTGATCGCAGGGAATGACCAAACGGCCCCGGTGCTTTCCGCGTTGGAGCTGGATGGAATGAACCGGACCGGTCGCGTACCAACCCCAATCCTTCTTCTTCACGCTCTTGGTGATTTCGCGACGGTCCGACCAACTGGCTCCGTGATCATCGCTCGAAACCACGAAGACCCGATCGTTCTCCAACGTAAAAGGCAGCCAGATTCTTCCAGGATGATCGGGATCGAGCAAATCGACCACCGGAGCGGGGTTGCCGATCGTGATGTCCTTGGTTCGTCCACCGAGAATCTTTACGAAATCGGAACTTTCCTGAACCACTTGCAAGGAGCCCCAGAATTTCCCCCCGTCCTTGGAGCGCTTGACGACCAGGTCGATCTCGCTTGCATCTCCCCCTTGCCGGGCCTCGCAAAAAGCGAGCAAATGGCCATTGGCCGTCTTGACCACGGCAGGAATCCTGTAAATTCGGTACCCATCCTCACCCGCCTTGAATACGGTCTTTGCCTGGAGAGCGGACAAAGAGAGCGCAACGAATGAAAGGATCAGCAGAGGGAATGACATATGGGTTGGTTTCATAGTTCGATCGGTAAAGTTCAGTTCTTTTATTTGGTTCCTTGGACAATGGGGTTCGGGAGCATGGGCTCGGCCTGAACCTCTTTCTTCCAAGCATGGAGACGGGCGAGTAGCTCCTTGGTGACTTCGGGTTTGGCCTTGGAAAGATCCTTGCTCTCGCTCAGGTCCTTGGCGAGGTCGTACAGTTCGATTTTCCCGGTCTCGAGAAACTCCATCAATTTCCAGGAACCACTGCGGATCACGGAGTGAGGAACGCTTTGCGGATGCTGGTTGTAATGCGGGTAATGCCAAAAGATCGGTTGAATTTTCAGAGCGCCCTTCCCTTTCAAGGCTCCGGCCAGGCTCCGGCCATCCAGGTGTTGATGAGGCTTCCTAGGCAAGCCCGCCATCTCGAGGATGGTCGGATAAAGATCGCTGCTGGTGGCAGGCACGTCACAAGTTGTCCCCTTCCTTTCCACACCGGCTCCCGTGATAATCAGAGGGACCCGGATCCCACCCTCGTAGGGCGAACCCTTGTTCGCCCGCAAAGGGGCGTGGTTGGTCGCCCCTGCGAAACCACCGTTATCCGAGGTAAAGAGGACAAGAGTGTCCTTTTCCATGCCCAGTTTGCGAACCGCACCCATGACCTTACCCACCGCATCGTCCACACTCTCGACCATCGCCGCATAGGTTGGGCGGCCCTGGCGCTCTTCCTTGGGAATCTGCTTGTAGCGCTCGATCTTTTCCTTCTTTCCCTGCAGGGGGGTATGCACGGCATAAAAGGGGAAATAGAGAAAGAAGGGCTTCTTTTTACCGTTCTCCCGGATCAGCTTGACCGTCCCCTCGGCCAGGAGATCGGTCAGAAAGTCTCCCTTCTCTCCACCGCCGAAAGCCTGTTTGCTTGCCCTCAACTTGGTCGTAGGGACACGCCAAGTTCCCTTGAACGGATGAAAGTAGCTCCCGGGAGCCCCGTGATCGTCCCCTCCCAAGTTATGGTCGAACCCATGATGTTCGGGTAGGGAAAAGGGAGCCCCCCCGAGGTGCCACTTGCCGGCATGGAAAGTCGCGTATCCTTCCTCCCGCAGGTTCTCCGCCAAGGTTCTTTCTTCCAGAGGCAGGGAACGCAGAAAGCGACCGGTCCTCATCTTGTGCCCATTGGGGTTCCAACGCCCATCGGGCAACCACTGGGTAAGCATCAACCGGGCCGGGTACTTGCCGGTCCGCACGGCGGCCCGGGTGGGTGAACAGACCACGCAAGCGGAATAGGCGTCCGTAAAACGAACCCCGGATGAAGCAAGCTTGTCGATATGGGGGGTCTTGTAAAACTTGCTTCCCTGGCAGGAAAGATCCATCCATCCCAAATCATCGACCAAAAAAAGAATGACGTTCTTTTTGTTTTCCGCGAGAAGTTGAGAAGATCCGAAAAGGCCAGTCCACAAAAGACAAGCCAGTACGCATTTGAGGAGTTTCATGGCTTAAAACACTCCTTTTTCATTCCCCCGGAAGGAAGCGGAAGTTCGGGTTGGTGGTGTGGGAATCGGCCATCGCTTGGGCCATCTTCTTGACCAGATCCGGATGCTTGTCGGCGAGGTTCTTTTCTTCCCCGATATCCTTGGACAAGTCGTACAGCTCGATCGGTGCATCCTTGTTCTTGCGGACGTTCTGCCGAATACCCTTCCACTTGCCCATACGGACGGCTTGCTTGCCTCCACGCTCATGAAATTCCCAGTAGAGGTATTCCCTCTTTTCCTGGTTCTTTGGTTGCCCGAGCAAAGTCGGAGCGAATGATACTCCGTCGAGTCCCTTGGGCTTGTCCATCCCGGCCAGTTCGCACAGGGTCGGCAAAAGATCCCAACCCGCCGCCACGTGAGCGCTGGTCGAACCCTTCTTGATCTTGCCCGGCCACCAAGCGGTGGTCGCCACCCGGATGCCCCCCTCGTACAGATCGCGCTTATATCCCTTGAGAGGACCGTTGCTATCGAAGAAGTCAGGTTTGTGCCCCCCCTCCTTGTGCGGCCCGTTGTCCGAGGTGAAGATGACCAGGGTATCGTCTTCGATTCCCAACTCCTCGAGCAAGTCGAGGATCCGGCCCACGTCCTCGTCCATCAAGGTCATCATGGCGGCGAAGGCAGCCACCGGGTTCTTGATCGTGGAACCACCGTATCTTCCGGTGACGTTTTCGAACTCCGGGAATTTCTTGCGCCAGGGAGCGACCCGGTCTTCCGGGGCCTGCATCGCGGCATGAGGGATGGTAAAGGGCACGTAGCAAAAGAAGGGCTTGCCCTTGTTCGCCCGGATGAAGTTGAGGCACTCGTCGGCAATCAAGGTGTGGGAGTAATGCTTGCGGTCGAGTTGCACCTTTTTGCGGTCACTCCAAACGTGAGTGGGGTAAAAATTGTGGGACTGACGCTGGCAATTCAACCCGTAGAAACGGTCGAACCCCTGGTTCATCGGATCACCCTCCGAGCCCGGGGCTCCCAAGCCCCATTTTCCAAACATGCCCGAAACGTAGCCCCCTTTCTTGAGAACTTCGGGAATCGTTTGGGCGCTATCGGCCAATGGGCTCTGCCCTTCCGGCTTAACCTCTTTGTTTCCCCGCACCAGAGCGTGCCCGGTATGCATGCCCGTCATCAGGCTGCACCGGGAAGGCGCGCACACCGTGCTGGATGAATAGAAGTCGGTCAGCTTCATGCCCTCCTTGGCCATGCGGTCCACGCTCGGGGTCTTGAACTTCTTTTGCCCGAAGCATGAAAAATCCCCATACCCCGCATCGTCGACCATGACGTAAACGAAGTTGGGCTTACGGGCGCCGGCTTGAAAAAGGACGGAAAGCAAGGAACTCAGGCAGAGGAGGAATGGAACGGGTTTCATGGATCAGGTTGTGGGTTGAAGGGTGAAGGGATCATT
>JABGWD010000017.1 GCA_018645725.1 Opitutia bacterium | reverse complement strand
GGTGTAATCCCCCATTTTCTTGTCTGTGGCTCCAGTGGAAAAACTCAGTTCGACTTCCTTTTGCTCCTCCGTGAACACGGAGTTGCCATTGCGATCCAAACTTTTCTTTTTGTAGGTTTCGGTGATGGAGAAAGAAAGGCTACTGCCCTTTAGGAAAAGATTGGCCGATTCGGCTTTGTTCCCCTCCCTCCATAGATCGTCCCAAATGGCCATGGAAACCTTCTTGCGTCCGAATGCATCATCCAATTGAAGCTCCAAGCCAACCGACTTGAACATGCTTCGGGTTTCGCCAAGAATGAAATCAAAGTCCGCCAAACTGTGATTCCCAGGCACTCCTCCGGGTTCATTGCCAAATTCCTCACGGGACAAGGTCACGGGGCCATAAGTGACGGATGCAGGAAGAACGCTCAACACAAAGCCAGCTCCTTCATCGAGACCGGACGACATATCCCAGGCGTTCCTGAAACCAACGAAAGCTTCACGGAAGGAAACAAGGGTTCCGTTTTCCAAGTTCGTCCCTTTTGACACACGATATCGGTACGAAGCAACCGCCAAGGCACTGAAACTTTCGTGCCCGGATGCATTTGCAACCAAAAATCGCTCCCTGACGTTTTTCACGCTCCGGGCAAGCGAATCGGCAACGATCTTAAGATCGGGACCGACCTTACTCGTATCGAACAACATGGAGGAATCGGGGTCGCCCCCCTCCCCCAACGAATCGTCGCCAGCCGGTATTCCGGGAGGATCGTTCAACGCCACCACAGGAGCCACAAGCTCACCATCGTCATAGGTTTCATCATCCATCCGGGTACCGTCGGGGGACCATTGAGAACGTTTGCCATCCCTTTTTCCCGCCCTGTAACTTCCGACGTCGTACTTCTGCCCATCCTTGGTCAACAACTCGTAGCGACCATCCTGCAGACCATTCAGATAAAAGATCTCTTTCGTCCTCTGACCACTGACGTGAAAAGACACGAGGCGACCATGGAGCTTTCCATTCTTGTATTGCGCTTCCTCTTCCTTCTGTCCTCCCTTGAACCAAGTCGACCTGCTTCCGTGCCACAAACCTCCCCTGAAGGCCGATTCGCTCGCCTTCTGCCCATTTCCGGAAAAGGTCACGAGAATACCATTCCCCCCGGAAAGAGTGGTTTCATCACAACGATCCCCATTCGGTTTCCACGAGAACCCGTGGAGCGAATTCCCTTTTTCATGAAGGGTCAAGTTACTCACCTGGTCAGAATTTTCATATCTCGCAACGCTCCAACCGGTAAAAAGTGAACCATCCTGCCCGTGAACCAATGCGTCCATCACCGTCAAGTCAGACCAATCCGTGGCATTTTCCTCGACGGCGGCAAAATCTAGATCCGAGACTTGCAGAGAGTTCCCTCCATCACCACCAGAGACTTCTTCTGCAGTGGATCCGCCTTCCCCGGTACCCTTCGGCCAAAGAAAGACAACCAAACAAGCAATGACCAACCCCCCGAGCAATACGGTCAGCATCATGTTGAGGGACCCTCCCGAGGCTCGTTTAAGCACCCTTTGCCTCGGTTCGCCCTCTTCATCCGGCAAAACTTCCGACTGAGCGTCCTCGGCGGACGGAAGGTTCAGCATTTCCCCGATACTCAACCATTCGCCGGCACCAACTTCACAAGCATGATCGGTAGTGGAAAGCGAACCACGGTCAATTTCATCACGGATGTCATCCGAGGTAAAGGGCCCGGTGTTTTCCCCGTCTTTGCTTACCCAATACTTCTCGGAATCGCCCATGTCCATTGAGTAGCACGACCACTGGAATCTTTCAAGTTCTCGTTTTTACATTTGTAAACTTAGACTTAGGTACGCTTGCCTCATATTCGAATGAACGACTCGCCCCTCCTGTCAAAGCTTCTCCTTGACCAGACACAATGGATGCTTTTTGCTCAAAAACAGAAAATATAAATGGGGGAAGGGAACCCATTGCGTTGGGCCAAAAAGGACTCAAGAAAGATTCCTCAAGACACCGACAGTCACGAATGATTTGAAAATGCAAGTCTACGTACACAGGGACGGACAAAACTCGGGACCCTACTCCATTGACCAACTGCGTCCGTATTTGAAGCAGGGAAGTTTCATTGGAGACGACCTTGCCTGTCACGACGGGGTCAATTGGGTAGCCCTCAAGGACGTGCCCGGGATCATCGAACGAGCAAACAAGCAAACTCCGCAAGCAAGGATAGCCAGGAAAGAACCGGTCGCAAAAACCCGCAAAAAACTGTTCATCCTTCTTGGTGTAGGAATTCTGGTTGTTTCCTTAGTGGGCATTTCCGCCTATTTTTTCCTGCAATCCGAGGGAAACCCGAAAGAACCGAGCGCCCTGACAGCTCCTGACCGACTTGAAACAACACCCGAACGGGAAGGGAAAACTTCCGTTCAGGAGGAAGAGCTTGAGGATTCCAACCCCCTGGCAACTGCTGGCCTCTTCGATATAACCCCCGAGCAAGTGGTCGAAGTATACGACGGCGATACCTTCAAGATCGATCTTCAGGGCGTACATCCACTCTTCGGTGACAAACTTTCCATTCGCGTGAAAGGAATCGACACGCCCGAAATCCGCGGGACCAGCGACGAAGTGAAAGCTTTGGCCGTTCAAGCCCGCGAATTGACCGAGAATACCTTGAAAGCAGCGGAGATGATCGAACTGAGAAACCCCGAGAGAGGTAAATACTTCAGGATTGTCGCCGAGGTTTGGGTCGACGGAAAAGCCTTGGCCGGCATGCTCAAGGACAAAGGCTTGGCCAAGGATTACGACGGGGAAGGCGAAAGACCCAAATGGTAAGAAAACCCACTCACCTGAAAATCCCCGCCTGATTTGAACCGGCCTTCATTTGCGACCAAGACTCTCTCATTGCGAGGACAAGGATGGCGGTTCGCAACATGAAAAGATGAAGAATCTTCAATCTTGTAAAAGCGACTTTCGTTGACTAGGTTGCAACCCAATTCGGAAGGATGGCAGAGTGGTCTAATGCGGCGGTCTTGAAAACCGCTGAGCCGGAAACGGCTCCGGGGGTTCGAATCCCTCTCCTTCCGCCATTTTCATCAATAAATCGAGGGTCGCTTGCTCTCAAGGAAAACGCGCACAAAAAAGGGTTCGGAGTACAAGACTCCGAACCCTTAAAAGGTTGGGACGGCGCTCGCCACACGCTCGTTCCCGGATGTCAGCATTAGGCGCATATCAGCTGCTGACTCCCCGACGCCATTCGAAGAGGTGTGTCTTCGTTGCGGCCTCATGACAGGGCCGTCGAATCATTTTGGACTGAAACGATTTTGAGGAAAGGCTTCTGGGCAACTAGGCTGTTCCATGGGGAACGGCTGTCGCTACTCGGCTGTGCATCTGTTACCGTCTGGTGCACTTGCCACTTTGAAGAGTATAGCTCCGCCAGCAAGCTGGTTTCGCTATACAATCAATACGGGTATCGCCTTGTACCTCTCAGGTCATTTGGGGGTAACATCATTGTGCTGTAAGTCACAACTAAAACGATCGACAAATCTTACAATCCCTCGATCAACCGGATCAACCTGCACTTGCGAACCGCAAAACGTTTCGCACAATACACACTACCTGTATCAACAGGTTGCTCCATTCACTGGAAAGTCGCGGTAACGACCCATGCCTTACGGCATCCGCATAGACAGGCAGGCGAGACTAGCCTTCCTGTCGTTAACTACGAAAGTCGCAGTCTCATGCTTCTTTCGCCCACACTCCGCATCTCGTGAAAGCCGCAAGCACGTACTTGCGGTGCGGAGTGGGTGACGTTTGCCTCCCCGCTTGACCCGATTGCTCGGACGGGAAGGAGCGAAATCCTCCAGTAGAATTTAACCTTTCGTCTGGAATAAACCAGACTTATCCAAATTTAATCACGAGATCAAACGCAAGCGTCCGATTCGAAACCAAATTTTCTGTCAAAGAACATTGTTAAAATACTAACGAATCCTAGAGTTTGTCAAATATTTTTTCCATAAATTATTGGCATTCAATTAATTGTGAATATCTTGTGAATTAAATGTTAATAAGTACAGCATATAATGGCATTCAGGCTGATTAATGCCCCATGATCAAGAGATGGAAGTGCGTTATGATTCGAAACAAAATTCATGACCTGTTTTGAAACGCAGGTGTGAATAATCGATGCATCAAAATATTTTTTCCAAAAAATGAGTGGAAATTTTGTTTTTTCAACTTAATGCATGATAGTTCGGATATGTCTTAACGGATGCTCCGGTGTTGACTATTTCAGTGACTGGAATTGTTCTTTGGTAATGCGAAGGACAATCCTTTCCACCCTTATCCTTTTATTGACCTCCCTTCGTGGTCAAGAGCAGCATAGCGAGGACTTCGACATCGATAACCGGGCAGCCCTGGTTCAAGTGTTGAGAAACTCGGCAAAGGGAAAATGGCAGTCGCACGCGAACAAAACCCTTCCCTTCGATGAATTCAAGCAGAAGTCGGGTCTTCATTACTTGCTTTACGAGGATGCCCCCTTTTCAGGTTGGTACGGTCAATGGGACGACAACGGAACCCTTAGGAATCTTCGTCGTTTTTCAAATGGCAAACCTGACGGGGGTATTTTCAGCTGGCGAAAAAACGGGGACAAATTCCATCAGGGAAAGTACAAGGAAGGAAAAAAACACGGAATCTTCACCTATTGGAGCAAAACCCTGACATGCATAAGGGAACAAAACTTCAAACACGGAAAATTGGATGGAATATGCACCGCCTGGTACGAGAATGGCAACAAAAGCTCAATTCAAACGTTCATTTCCGGCAAAATCTTGAATGCAACCGGATGGAAACCCAACGGGGAACGCTGCCCATCGACCAAAGTCGTCAATGGGGTCGGGGTTCTTGTTTTTTACGACGAGGGGCATACTAAAAATGCCCAAACCCTGTCGAGGATGGAATTCATCATAGAAAGATACGACAATGGAAAGAAGCGGGAGGAAGGTTCGTATCTCAATGGCAAGAAAGAGGGGTTATGGATCTATTACCGAACCGACGGCACTGAATTCTTTCGGACGACTTACGAATCGGGAAGGGAGAAACGACCCTCGCCAACTGAAAAATTCAACGAATAGCGACACAGTGGCGAATCAATCGCCATCTCCCGGTTCCCCTTCCTCCGCGTCAGCACCTTCCTGATCACCGGGCAACCTGTCGTGAATTTCACCTAACTCCTCCGGTGGGGTGGTGAAGCGGTTGAACGTCTGCCTTTCCGAGGATTGAGTGAGTTTAAGCAGCAATTCTTCGTTTTCACGATCAAGATAGAAAACCTGAAGGAGTTTCGAATGAGAATCGTTTACTAATTTCTTGGAGTCGTCGAAGGGAGAAAAGTACTCCGGTTTTAATTTCTTGAGGTTTGCCAAAGACTCGTCAAGTCGAGGAAGTATTTCCTGCTTTCGCTCGATCAGATCCATGCCAGGAGCGCATTTTTGGGTCTTCAACCAAGTGTTTTCCTCAAGAAGAAGCGCATGAACTTGCTCGCAGAGGAGAAGGTGATCCTTGATAACGTCTCTAGGTTCCATCCGAACTCACCGCTTGGGAGAAAACTTTTCCAGTCATCCGAAGGAAGGATTATTCATCCTCGGCATTTTCCGCACGGGTGTAAATCCCATACCTGTTGACTGCCTGCCTGATGGCCCGCGTATCCTCAAGTTGCTCTCTTCTCCACTTGGCCATGCCGAAGACAAAATTCAAATACTTGTTGTTGGCCATACCCTCGCGCGCTTCTTCCGAATTCACGTATTCCTCGATCGACGAATAGGTTTCCATGGCCTGAACGTAATTCCCCAACTTCTCCTCGCAAAGAGCGATTTGATAAAGGACGGGAACTTGCCAGGAAGGAGACGAGTCTATATCACGCAAAGCCGAGTAGATTCTGTATGCATTGAAATACTCGCTGTCCTCGAAGAATTTATTGGCAAGGTAATTGCCGGTTTTCTTCTTCCAAAAACTCCAAACGCCTTTCAATTTCCTTATGGTAACTTCATCCCTGTCACGCACGGAACGACCTTGCTCCAAGTTCAAAATCATTTCGGGATTGAAGTCGGATTCCCTGAGCAAAAGAAGCAATTCCTTTACGGATTCCTCGTCTTGACCGAGTTGTTCGTAGGTCAAAGCAAGCAGGTAGTGAGCCTCGGGGACGTACGGACTCTGCGGATACAGGGTTCCGTAGGCCCTGAGCACTTCCTTTACCTTCGCAAAATCAGCCCGGGGCGTTTTGTCGAACTCCAATTCGATCTCGGTTCTTTGCTCGGGAGGCAGACGGTTGATTTTTTCGAGTTTGCGGAGGGTTTCCCTTGCCCTGCGATAATGAGCCAACCCCTGCTTGAATTGTACAAAACCACGGTCAGTATCCTCCAATTGCTCAAGCTTGAACAGTCGGGAGAAAAACTTGGTGGCGTTGTCATAATCCTCGGCATCCATAAAGGTTTCGGCAATTTCGAACATGGCCTGGTTTGACTCGGCATCGGAACGGATTTCCAAACGTTTTCCCTTTTGCTTTTCGGCCAATTCGAAAGCTTCGTTACGGGGAAGAGTGAGCGTGGCATTGATGGCATTGTAAAACTTGTTCAAGGCCATGCGGTGAGCGCCGAGAGTTCTGTAGATTTTCCCCAACCGGATGTGCGTTTCGGGAATAGTGGGTGCCCCCCGCTTCCTCCCCTCGAGCCACTTTGTCACGGATCCCAAGGAAGCCTTCAAGTCCGGGATTCCGGGAGCATCCTCATGATCCTCGAAAGGATAACGGTCGTCAGACGCAAATTCCTCAAGGTAACGCTCGTATGTCTTTGCAGCATCCACCCAAGCCTGGTTGCGTTCATGCATTCCGATCAGTGAGAGCAAAATATCCCTGCGATAACGCTTGTGGTGAGGAGCGTTCAATCGTCCCAATACCCGATTGCAGTATGAGTTGGCCTTGAATACCGACCTCGTGACCCAAGGCTGATTGGTTCCGCCCGATGCGTGCCTGGTGTGCATGATGGCCTCCAAAATCTTGGCTTTCAGCTCTTCGTCTATGCGTTCGCCCAAAACGGTATATTGTCCTATTTCGGTTGGTTTGCGGTCCTCGGGTCGTTGACTGAGAACTCCGGACTCGACGATTTCAACGGGATCGAGAGACTCGGTCGTTCGACTGGGAAGCGGGCGCTCGAGATCCTGCGAGGGGGATGGCGACCGGATGGGGGAAACGAACTCGGGCAACTCCAGCAAGTCAACCTCGCGAAGGAGATCTTCGAGGGTCGCATTGGTGTAATCCACTTTGGACATTGGCGAAAATTGCCCTGTGCTCCCGACTGGCTTTTCAGGTCGAACGGATTTCCGGACAGGAGGTGCAGGGGACAAAGGCAATGGATCGGGAACGGTCAGTGCACCTGTATTGGGCAAGGGCGTGGACGTAGGGCTCGGAGGCGTAACGCCTACCCTGTTCAGCAAATTATCAGGGACCAGTTCGTTCTTCAACCTGAATGACTGGTCTCCTCCTTTGTCCACGGGAATCACAGGCGGAACGTATTCCTGAGGGGGGGCAATCGACAACGGAACAGGAGCAGGAGAACTTTCGCTCCCCGCAGAACTCTCAATGTCGTCAAGAAGCGCGTCTATTCCTTCTATGACGTCCTCGAGGGACTTCTCCTGAACTGGCGCTGCATTTGGAGCTTCCTGCCCGTGCGTGTGCAGAAAAAAACCGGAAACAAGAATCGTAACAAACAAAAATAATGATTTCATGGACTGCCCTTTTATCGCCTAATTCTCTTGTAAGTTCCCCTGGAGGACATCCTCAGCCCATCGGGAGCAACCGTATACGGGGGAACGAAAGGGGATGCCTGAAGAGAAGAACCGGAAGCACCCATGTCGGAATTTTCGAGAATCCGCAAGAGTTCATCAGTGGAATCGGCCCCAAAAGCATCCAAATCCTGAAAGGGGTCGGACAAAGGCAAGCTGCCCGGAGGTACCAATTGGGGAAGGAAAAGAGAAGGATCCTTCTTTGGAGACTGAAAAGCAGGCGCCCTCGTCGAATTTTGATCGTATCCCGCAGGCAAGGAGGGAACGGGAAGGCCAGCGGTTTGGTTTCCGTCAGTACTGATCTGCGTTACGGTAGTCCGAACAATCGGATTGCTAGCCGGAAGAGCAATATTGAGTCTATCTACCGGCAGAGGGGAAATCGAGAAGCGAAGAGGGGCAGGCTTGGCAAAAGAAAGATAAGTCGGACGCTTGGGGGGAGGGGCGTCAAAGCGTTTGGTTTCCAACCCGTGCAAGGCAAGGCCGTAAAACAGAAAAACGACTCCTAGAATACTAGAAATCCTCAAAGGTTTGCTGTAGATGTTTTTTTCCATGGAATGATCAATCACCTCATATTATCGGACCGGATTTATCAAACTTTACTCAAAATCGTCATTTTTTTTCAAAGCGGACGGTTGATTTCAGGCTGATTCTCCCGGTGAACCTGCAGAAGATCTTCCATGGTGTGAACGTCAAGAGAATGAACTCCCCGTGCCTCGAAGGTTTTGGCAGTGATGTCAAAAGGGTTTCCGTAATTCGCCAAGCATTCGCAAGTTTGAGCCCAAACCGCGTAAGGATCCGACAATGCCTCCCCCGTTTCCGCAGCAAGATCTATTGCCTTTGAGATCACGGATTCATCGCATTCGGGGAAGTTACAATTGTAATTTACGTGCAGATCGCATTGGTGGTTCTCCACGATATGTTGAAATACGGGAACAGAGGCAACTTGATCGCCCGCGAGATTATCAGGTCTCCAAAGAACTTGAACGTCTTCCTCCATGCAGGTCCTTGCGATCAATTCGCTATCCGTGGACAGAACGACCTCATGAACGTCCGGGCAGTCAATGAGCTTGCGGACGGCACGCAGGACCAAGGGTTCCCCCTTGTAGGGAAGAAGGTTTTTGTAGGTCAAGCGTTTGCTTCCTATCCTCGCAATTACGGAACCGACGACTTTCATCATTTTACCTTATCTCAAGTCGGAGCGGGGTTGCAAGTCGCATGTAATTGACAGGTTTCAGCTTGGAATGATTCGATTCTTTTGGTTTTGTGTTTGTCGATGGGTCTCATTCCATATTCCAGGCAAAGCATAAGCGATGACGACGTCACCTCGATCAACCGGGTGATGAGGTCGGACTTTCTCACCCAAGGTCCCAGGGTAAAAGATTTCGAGAAAGAACTTTCCTCATGGTTCGGGGTCGAGCATGCCGTCGTCTGCTCGAGCGGGACGGCGGCTCTTCATTTGGCATACGCCGCAGCAGGCGTAAAAGAGGAAAGCCTTGGAATCGTTCCTGCGATTACTTTTTCGGCTACGGCCAATGCCCTGAAGTATCAATCGGCAAAAGTTGCCTTTTGCGACGTGTCCCCTGAAACCGGATTAATCGACCCGGAATCACTTGGCCAATGCCTCGAGCAAGTCAGCGATGAGCAAAAGGAGAAAACAAACGTCGTGGCACCGGTATCGTTTGCCGGCTCCGTTGCTCCACTCGAGAAATGCAGTGCCTTGGCCAACGAGCATGGATTCGCAATGATAGAGGATGCATCCCATTCACCGGGAGCTTGGAAGGAAGAGCCTTCCGGATCAAAAGCCAAGAGTGCTTCCGGGCAGTGGGAGGATGCAGCGACCTTGAGCTTTCATCCGGTCAAGCACATCTGTTGCGGGGAAGGAGGTGCAGTTCTGACAAACTCCGGAAAATTGGCGGAATCAGCCGAGAAACTAAGAAGTCATGGCATCTACCGGCCCTTTGGAGAAACCCATGAAACCCCTTGGCGATACGAACAAGAAGAGCTTGGATGGAACTACAGGTTGACCGATCTGCAGGCCGCTCTTGGGATCTCGCAACTGAAAAGACTTGATGGTTTTCTCGCCCAAAGAAGATCCCTGGCGGCCCGATACCGTGAATGCCTCAAGGAGAAGCCGTTTTGCGATCATTTCGAACTTCCTGAGGTCGATCCGGGCAATGCCTGGCATTTGTTTGTCATTCGCTTCAAGCAGGAGGGAAGAAGAGACTTGGCTCACAAGTTCCTCAAGGAAAGGAACGTCTTGACGCAGGTTCACTACGTCCCCCTTTACCGGCACCCCTATTTCGAAAGGATGATGGGAAAGATCCGTCTCCCCGGAGCGGAAAGCTTTTTCAAGGGTTGCCTGAGCATACCCCTCTACGCACAATTGTCGGAATCCGATCAGGATCAAGTGATCGAGGAGCTCGGCCACTTCGTCAATCAATTCGCATGAAAACGGAAAGGTCCGACTCTTCGGAAAATCAAGCCTGTGAATACTCATGCCTGAAAGGGTTTAGGGAAAAGGACATGGCCTATGAAGTCAGTTCAATCAAAATGGAAGATTCGATTCCAATAATGAGGTGGAGAAACGAGCAAATCAGCTCCTTGCGGCAGAACAAGCCTCTCACGGAAGAAGATCAGCTTAGGTACTTCGAGGAAACCGTCAGACCCCAGTTTTCTGAGGAAAAGCCGGTGCAAGTTCTCCTCAGGTTCACTCATGAAGACAAGTTGATCGGATACGGAGGGCTTGTTCACCTGAATTGGGAAGACGCGAGGGGTGAAGTCTCCTTCCTGCTCGAACCCGAACGGGCCAAAGACCGAAATCTTTACGAACGGGAATGCAAGCTATTCATGAACTTGCTTATGAAATGCGCCTTCCTCACGCTCAACTTGAACAAGATAAGCACGGAGGCCTACTCCCACCGCGAATTTCACGTCAGAGCCCTCGAATCATCGGGTTTCACGCGGGAAGGACTCCTGAGGGAACAAACCCAAATCCAGGGAAAATGGACAGATGCGGTCATTGCCTCCTGCCTGAAGTCGGAATACCTTGAGAAAGCAAGCTACGGAAAGGAATGACGGCCCCCTCCCCCATTGTTCTTTTCTCAAGCTTATCGGCCAAAATCTCCCTTTGCGAAAAAGTTCTCCAGTCGGCCCGAAGGTTCGATGGACAGGCACGGGTGATCGGAGTTGACTGCGATCCCAATTGCCCGGCAGCTTCGAGGGTTGAGGAATTTGCCCCCATTCCCCCTCTTGAGGAAATGGATTTGGATACCCTGACGAATTTCTGCCTTGGACTGGGGGTGACTCACGTCGTCCCCACCCGGGATGAGGAACTTGGCTATTGGTCAGCCAGATGCAATCACCTCGAGCGAAATGGAATCCACGTCATGGTTTCGAGCGAAAACGCAATCAAAACCTGTCAGGACAAGCTGCTTTTCTCGCGGTCGCTCGAGTCATTGACCGTTCCGCCCATCGCCTCCTCCGACAAGTTATCGGAACTCCAATGCAATTACTTTGCCGTCAAGGAGAGATCGGGTTCCGCATCCAAGTCGATTGGATTGGATCTTGATGCCGAAGAAGCAATGGAACATGCCAAGGGACTTGACCGACCGATCTTCCAGCCCATGACGCAGGGGCGTGAATTCAGCGCCGAAACTTGGATCAATTCATCAGGGAAATGCCAAGGTATCCTTCTGCGATGGCGCACAAAGATAGTCGACGGAGAGGCCCATGAATCTGAAATTTTCGAAAACCGGGAGTGGGAAAAGAGCATGCAATGCGCTTTCGAAGCCATCCCCGGTTTGTCCGGTCATGCCCTGGGACAAGTAATCGTCGACTCCGAACAAAACCTTCACTTGGTCGAGATCAACCCCCGCCTGGGCGGAGCAAGCCCCTTGGTTTTGGCCGCGGGTTTGAATTCAATCGAGTGGTTTCTGCTTCAGACCGCCAAGAGGGAAACCGAAATCCCCGCGACCCCCGCACTGAATAAAAAGCTCAAATTAAGGAAGGTCAACGGCGAGGCTATCATTTCATGATCGGCTTTTCCTTCTCGACAGAAAAGGGAACGATCTTAGTTTTCAAATTCTAATGTCGGCCACAACCATTGCCATTGCGAACCAAAAGGGAGGAGTCGGAAAAACCACGACAACCGTAAACTTGGCGGATGCCCTTGCCTCCTTCGGCCTGCCCACCCTGATCGTCGACATGGACCCCCAGGCCAACGCCACCAGTTGCCTTGGCTTGGAAAAGAAAGCGGGCGCGGGTATTTACGAACCTTTGCTCTCGGGGAGCGATCTGGCCGACCGTGTAATTTCAACCCGCAGGGACAACTTGTGGATCGTGCCTTCCGAACTGGACTTGGCCGCGGCAGAGCTTGAACTGAGCGGACGACCGAACTACTTGGTCAAATTGCGCTCATCCCTCAGCGGACTGTCTCAAAATTACGGATTGGCGGCCATTCTCATTGATTGCCCTCCCACCCTCGGACTGCTTTCGATGAACTCACTATGCGCCGCCGACTACCTCGTCGTTACGCTTCAGTCCGAATACCTCGCCCTTGAAGGCCTCGGTCAAATCGCCGGCGTAGTGAGTCAACTCAGGGAATCCGGAGCCAATCCGGGACTGAAACTGGGTGGGATCGTCATGACGATGTACGATAACCGGACCCGCCTTTCCTACGAGGTTTGGCAGGAGGTCAACCAACATTACCCCGAGGAAATCTTTCGGACGGCAATCCCCCGCACGGTACGCCTTAGCGAAGCCCCGAGTTTTGGACAGACTATTTTCGAATACGACCCGAACGGACAAGGATCAAAAGCCTATTTGGCGTTCGCCAAGGAAGTGCAATCCCGATTTTTCGCCCGGGACGGTCAGGAATGAGGTTCGTCCGGAAGCTCGTGCCTTTTTTCGGAAAAAAGAAGGAGCCAAGCCAAGACAAGCGCCAAGGAACGAAACTCCTGAACTTTCAGCGCCGCATTGGTTACGAATTCAAAAACCCAAGACTTCTGACCGAGGCTCTCACCCACCCTTCTTTCAATGAACACAAAAGGCAAAAGCCGGACAACCAACGGCTTGAATTCCTCGGCGACTCCATTCTCGGGGCAATTCTCGCGGAAGAACTGTTCCATCTTTTTCCCAAAGGTGACGAAGGGATTCTAAGTAGAAACAGAGCCGTACTGGCCCGCGGAAGTTTCTTGGCCGAGTTAGCCAGGAGCATTGACCTGGGGCCTGTTCTGCGGATGAGCTCATCCGAAAGAAAAAACAGAGGCAACCAGAGAAACTCTGCCCTGGAAGACGCCATTGAAGCTCTGATCGGGGCTATTTTCCTCGATGGAGGGATGGAGGCAGCGCGGGACCGTGTGCTTGGCTGGATAGGCGACATGAGCAAGCTCCTTGAGCAAACCCAAGTCAAATTCAACCCCAAGGGACAACTTCAGGAACTCGTCCAGGCCAACCGTCCTCAAGATAAAATTCGGTATAAACTCGAAAGGGAAAGTGGTCCTCCCCACCTCAGAAAATTCCGTATCAAAGTTACGATCGGGGAAGAAGAATTTGGTCGGGGAGAAGGAATGGAATTCAAACGAAATTTGCCGGGACGCCATTGTATATAAAAAGGCACGCGACCCAAAGAGCAGGAACGATGGCGTGGCTGGAGAAGTTGACGGGCGCGTTCGGCAGAGGTAGTAGGTTCTACTACTTTGCGGTTCGCCCGTGGTGGCTCTTGTGGAGGGAGGTAAGCCACGTGATCGTC
>JABGWD010000200.1 GCA_018645725.1 Opitutia bacterium | reverse complement strand
GGTGCTTGCGGCGTTGATCGATGACTTTTCCCTGATCGGAGAGCTCGCCCAGTTGGTCCGTGATTTCCTGCACCGCATCCTGAGCCTTGCGAACCTCATCGTCGGAGGCGGCGGTCAGGTAGGTACGCCGAATTTGGACGTCGAGCACTTCGCCCTTTGTCCCGGCAGCGGTCTTGAGGCTAACCCGGACCGAACCTTCGTCGATCCAACTTGGCAACTTGGCAAAGGAAAAGCGGTTCGATTTAGCTGGCAGGGCGAGCGTTGCTTCGCGAGTTACGCGGGCCCGGTCAGCGTAAACGGTTACTGCGGTAATTTTCGAGTCGATGGTTTGGATCTTGTCCTTTTCTTCTGCCTGTTGCGGGTAGGCTTGTTGGAGAAGGAATAAAATCAAGACCGAGTGAATGAATGGATAGCGCAGGTTCATGTAATAAGGAGCTGGGTTTGATGATGAGCCTCGATTATAGAGGTTTTTTTGGGAAGATTGTTCGTGAAAGGTAAAGGATTTGTCAAAAAAACGTCATCGAGCGCGAAGGGCATCATCATTCTTTCGTTTTGGCCTTCTTCTTGAAAGAGTACTTAGGTCGGCGAACAATGCGAGACAGGGAAGAAAAAGGAGCGGGATGATACGATTCATGATTCGGGCAAGCTAGTGGCTCCAAGTCCATTCCGAAAGCTCAAAAAAGAAACCGAGGGGTTTTCACGCTTGTTCCTGTTGCTTTTCAATCATCTTCTTGATGACCTGCATTTCGTTTGATATCTCCTCAAGTCGCTTGTGCAAATCGTCAATCCCGTCCCTAATTGGCTCAGGGTTTTCTTCCCGTCTGATAATTTCACTTTGTATGGACATTTCGGCATTCGATTCATCCATGCTGTTCATGATGACACCAATTACGAGATTGAGGACAATCATGGTTCCAATCAGTACGAAGCTAACGAAAAAGAAGGCGGCGCCTGCCGGTGAAGCCGAAGAGACGGGGGCCCACTTGCTGAGATCACCTTCCGAATATCCGTAGTCGTCCGATCCGTACATGTTGATATACATTACGTCCGTCCAGTCCTCCAGGGTAACGATCCGAAAGAGGGACAAGACCGATATTTGAAGATTCCTGAAGTGAACGGGGTCGTTTTCGCCATAAAGAAAAACAGCCATTGTGCCATAGACGTAAAAAAGCAGAGCCAGCAATACGCTGACGTAAAACATGGAAGGCAGGCTTTTGATCAAACAGCTTACGAGGATTTGGAGTTTTGGTATGGCGGTGACCAGACGAAGGACGCGAAGAATGCGAATTAGGCGGAGAACGGGTAAAAAAGAACCGTCTATGGGCAGAATCGGTCCGAGCAGGCACGCGACTACGATAATGAAGTCAAATACGTTCCAGGCATTCTGGAAGTACCTTTGTGGGTTTTTTCCTTCTGCGGTAATTTTGATTAACACCTCCAGGGTGAAGATGCCGAGAATCAACGCGTCGAGGGCATCGAGGATGGTTTTGTACTGGTTTGCGAAATCCTTGTAGGTTTGGATTCCGACGGTCACCCCGGCGAGAAGTATGGTGAAGAGGATGAGTCTTTGGAACGTTTTGCTTTCGGCTATGGTCGAGCAGATTGAGGTCATTGTTCGGATGGGGGTTGTTGCCGGTTCATGAATTGGTTGATGGTTGGCTTTCCTTTAAGCCAACCAAGCCTGGTCAGGAATAAGTCGGTCTCCTGCATCGATTTGCGGAAGGGTTCGTTCTCGAATCGCCCCCAGTTGAAGAAACCATGAGGTTTTCCGGGGAAGGTAACTAATTTGCAACTTAGACCCAAGCGGTCAGCTTTCTCTTGAAAGAGCCTGACCGTAACAAAGGGAACGGCACTGTCCTGCGTGCCATGAAAAATGATGGTGGGAGGCAGGTTCTTGTCGATGTGATGATAGGGGGAAAGTTTTTTTGGGTTCGTTCCGACCCGATAGGGAAGGGTTGCCTTTTTTTCCTCGGGCATAATGAATTCCTTCCCAATGCTATCCAATGAAACCGCAGGGTTGAAGAGGGCTAGGGCATCCGGCCTGGAGGAAATGTCCAGGTCTTCGCCTTGTGACTCAAAGCCGTCTATGGTGGCTATCGCTGCGGCAACATGTCCTCCTGCCGAACCTCCGCCCGCTGCCACTCTCCGAGGATCTATCCCTAGTGTGTCGGCATTTCCCCTGATCCATCTAATTGCGGATTTGCCATCTTCCACGCAGGCGGTTGCCTTGGTTTGGTGGCGGGATGAAACTCGATAATCGGCCGTAATGGCAACCATTCCACGAGAGGCAAGATATTTGCATTGCATTTCGAACTGGGTTGGTGTTCCCCCTCTCCATCCCCCACCGAAGAAAAATACGATGACGGGCTTTTTGTCTCCTTTTTTAAGTCCGTGCGGTTCGAGAATCCAGAGCTTGAGGTCGGACGAACTGGCATTCTTGTAGATTACTTCGCGAGCATCACTTATTACGGGAGGGTAGCTCGGTTTGGCACAGACCGTAATCGCGGCTTCGAGCAGAAGCGCGCAGGCGAACAATGGTATATGGCGGGGAAATAATCTCACGCATCATTCATTGAGTCATTGGAGCGTTTAAGGCAAAGAAATAGTACGTAAACGTCAGGTGTTTTTCCATATCGCTTTGCCGATACGGAGAGTGAGTCCGTACGAGAGGCTGAATGATTGAACTGCGTGTCGGTCTCTATTTTCCGACACTGGAATTTGCGTGCTTCCGAAAACTTGGTTGAATCGCGTCTATGAAGTTCGTGTTGCTTATGATAACCGAGGCAAGAAACTGCTGACTGTGGGGAAGCGATACGACCAGATGCTTTGGGGATGACGGGTGGTATCCGGTCGCGGTAACTTTGCCTCCGGGTAAAACCGGTAATTTCATCTTCTTGTGACCAACCTGTCGGATTGGGTATTCGGAACCAATTGCTGAACAAGTAATCTTAACTAATCAAGGAAGGTAGCGCTGACGACAACCTGGAGCACCCGTATTCTATGGAGGAAACGATTTTGTCATAGCACTCTTCCGCGCTAATTTCGTCGTCCCTGTCAAAGGGATCCGGCACATAGGGTTCGCAACCCGGCGCCATGAATACGCCAAGAGGTCGTACTACACCTTGAATGGCTTGCCGTCGTACTCTGGCGAATTCCTCGCTTTCGTGGTCAAGAGTAACGACGAGGTCGGCCCGACTCAAAACGGATGGATTGGCAAAGCGTGAATTTGCCTGCAGGTGATAGCCTAGCAATTTGCAGAACTCTTGCATTCTCTTGTCAATGGGGCACTCGTCATAGGCTTGGGTTACGCCAGCTGCAAAAACGACGACTTTGCCTGAAAAGTCAGTTTTCTCGAGTACGGATCTCATGACTTCACGAGCAATGGGTGATCTGGACATACCGCGTTTGCTAAGAAAGAGAATCTTTTTCAGATCCCCTTCAGGAGGCAAATCCTTCCTTCCGGTCCAAGAATTATTAAAACCCGATGGTTTGGCCATGGGGCCGAGGTTATGTGGAGTCCTGGAATTCCCTTTCCTGGGTCTCCTGAATATGTTCGAAGTGTTTTTGGAGTTTGTGTTGTTTGTCATTATTTTATCCGCCAGTTTGAAATTCAGAGAAACAAACGATTCATATATGTTAATAACCTTGTTTCAGAATATTGAGACAATTATCCGATGATAACGTAAAGTTTGTGATGCGTTTGTTAGGGAGGAGATTGGGAGAATGAATGAACGGAAATCGTTCGTTCGAATTGAAAAAGTCGTTCAGGAGTCTTTTAGTCCGAGTATGAGCCAAAGGCAAATCATATGCTAGGGAAACATGTTTCGGGAAAGGAATCGCGCTTGTTTTTCTGCCGGAGATTGATCATTGATGTCATGGAATAGGCACGAATCATGCCAATGAACAAGCCAGGGTTTCATTTGTTCAGCAATTTCCACTTGGAACCAAGACCGATTCAATGTGCGCAGGCAGTTCGAACGGTCTGGGTCCTTAAGCTACATGGTGGTTCCGTTTCCTGATTGATTTCAATCGAGGGAAGAATTCACTTTTTAGCCTCTAGCTCAGAGGTCAGAGGACCGACGATTTCAACAAAGTTTCCATCCGGGTCCTTGAGCATGAGCAAGCAGACGTCTTGCGGGAGACCTTCGGGTAGAATCTGCGGGCTCTTGGCGTAGGGCTCGTAGCCAAGCTTTTTGGCTCGGTTCATCACGACGTCCACGTCCTTTACGAAAATGGTTAGATAGGACAGACCGGCAATGGTATGGATATGAGGTTGCTTGATCAGTCGGGCGGGCTTTTTACTTCCGACTTGCATGAGTTTGAGCGTCGTTGCGTGTTCTTCTTTACCGAGTTTCAGGACATGAATGGTCAAAGGAGTTCCGTCCGTAAGTCCTACTGATTTTGGGAATTTTCCACCCACCTTGAAACCTTCCGTTTCGGAAAACCCAATGATTTCCTTGTAGAACTTGAGAGATTTCTTGATGTCGGTGACGACGATCCCCATGTCAATTGTTTGTTTGGCGAAATTGGATTCTTTTTGCTCCTCGGCATTGATGGGAATGCAAAGGATTAACAACAGGAAAGAATAGGATTTTATTAACGTAGAGCTCATGGTTTGACGAAGATTGGCCGGGGTCGAAGAGGGGTGAAGGAAACCCCACCTTTAAGACTTTAAACAAAGAACGTTCAAGGCAATAAGATCATTTTTGCGAGAAGGTTCTTTGGCGCTAGCTGGATTTCTTTTCCAACCGTGTGTGATGCCTGGATCAGGTTTTCGGGAACGATCCGTATGGCCACGGGTTCATTGGATGGCGAGTTCCGGTCCGGAAATGCCCGAAAGCATTGACCGAAGGGGAGGGGGTTAGCGCAGGACGGAAACGGCTTTTCGGGCGGCTGCAACCAAGCGTTCGGATTCCTCCAACGTATTGTACATCGCAAAGGAAGCCCGTGCGGTTGCCTCGACGCCTAATTTTTTCATGAGTGGTTGGCAGCAATGGTGACCTGTGCGGATTGCGATGCCTTCCCCGTCCAAGAGAGTGGCCAAATCATGGGGGTGAATTCCGTCTATGGAAAAGGATAGAACCGCTGCCTTGCCGGGGGTTGTTCCGTGTTCGACGAAACCGTCAATCGTTTGCAGACCTTCGCGGGCAGTTTCCAATAATTGAGTTTCATGACGAGATGCCGAACATAGGTCTGCTTCAGCCAAATAACGGAAAGCTTCGGAAAGGCCAATGGCATCGGCCACGTTTGGGGTTCCTGCCTCGAACCTTTGCGGAGGCGGTGCGTAAGTAGTCCCGTCGAAACTGACTTCGTCAATCATGTCTCCTCCGCCCTGGAAGGGAGGCATTTCATGGAGCAACTCCTTTTTTCCATAGAGAACTCCGATTCCCATCGGTCCGTACGCCTTGTGCCCGGAAAAAGCGAAAAAATCACAATCAAGGGACTTCAGGTCGATTCGTTGGTGGGGTGTGCTTTGAGCTCCGTCTACCACTACCTTCACCCCGTGCTGTTTTGCTTCCCTTATGATTTGATCCAAGGGATTCGTTGTTCCGAGAGTATTGGAAACATGGCAAATAGACAGGATCTTGCTTGTCGGGTCATTGAGGTGAGAAGAAAGAATATCCTGGTCCAGAGACCCGTCCGCAAGAACTGGAACCGTAACGATTCGAGCCCCGATTCTCTCTGCGGTTAATTGCCATGGGACAATGTTAGCATGATGCTCCATCTCAGTCAGAATGATACAATCCCCGCCATTCAAAACGATTTGTCCAAAACTGTGAGCCACGAGGTTCAGGGCCTCGGTTGTTCCCCGAGTAAAGATCAATTCGTCGGGTGTGACTGAGAACCAGTCGGCAATATATTCCCGGGCGAGTCTATATTCATTTTCGGCATCTTCGGCCAATTGGTAAATTCCTCTGTGTACGTTGGAATTTGTGGTCTCGTAGAACCTTGAGATTGAGTCTATTACGCTTTGGGGTTTTTGGGAGGATGCGGCATTGTCCAAGTAGGCAAGGGGTTTGCCTCTGTTGGATCCCTTGAGAATGGGGAAGTCCGCTCGAATCTTTTCGACAGGGAAAGAAGTTGTCATGAAAGAACAAGTTGGAATGCAAAAAGGGGAACACCTTCGGATATCGAAAGATTCTGGAAAGAGGCAGTCATATATCTGCATGATATCAAGAAGTTGAAACTCCGCAACACCAGAGGCACTTTCTGAATGAAACTCAGTCGGTCAGGTCGAGGAACCGCCATGCGGCGATAATCCGCCTTTCAGTCATGACCTTGAAGGAGATTCGGGTATTGAAATATTTTCCACTCGCTATTTTGAATCGAAAGAGATTTTCCCAATGCTCAAGTTCGGGTTGATTCATGAGGTTTTCAGTCAAATCGTCAGGATGAATCCTCGAGTGAAAAAAATCACTGTCGAGGAGATCAAACTTGTCGTAACCTGTCACGGTTGACGCATTGTCGGAGAAATAATTCAAATGCAATGGATGTCCCGACCCATCAGACCGCAATTCAATCAAAGTTATCCTGAGTGAATTCAGTATGTCGGCGTTTTTGGCTAATTGCGTACCTAACTTGGTAAAGAGTTCTTCCGTCGATTCGGCTTGCATCGGTTGCGCTGCAGGAGTTCGCAACCCATCCAAATATTTCTTTACGGCAAATCGTATGATTTGGGAGACTGACCGGTTTTGTTTGAAAGATTGTTTTCCGAGAACAACTTTTTCATCGTCGGTCAATCCTACCGACACTTGGCTTTTTCTGCTATAAATATTACCCACTTTTGCACAATAGGCGAGCAATACTGTATTTTGCGAGCGAAAAATGAAATATTAACGCAGGAATTGCTAAAATACTATTTTACAGTTCGGGAGCGCATTGCGTAAGTTTTTGACTCCCTTTTCTGAAACTTTTGAGTTCCAAAGGTAAACTTCCTCTAAACTCTTAATTGAGAAAAGAGACTTAAGCCCATTGTCGGAAACTTTCGTGCCCACCAAATTCAGATAGGTGAGGGATTCCATCATGGCGAGGGATTCGAGGGCACGGTCCCCGACTTCAGTGTTTCGAAGGCTTAGCCAAGTCAAATTGCGATAACCCTTGACCGTTCCCAATGCCTGATCACTGATTTTGCTTTTCGATAGGTCAAGATGGGAGATGTTGTTCTTAATGTTAGAGAAGAGCGAAAGGGATGAATCATCTGTCTGATAAGCGGCTGAGGCAAGTTCAACCCGAACAAGCGAATGTTTTTCGGATAAGGGTGTTACCAGTGCCCCGGATTTCATGGCTGCCTCCAATTGGGGCTTGGATGCTGGCCTTACCTTTTTTGCGATGGTATCCAAAATCGAAGCGCCTTTTTTGGGCACTTCTTCGACTTTGGGCTTTTCGTTTTGGACAACGGTTGTGGCACTGGGCTTGGCCTTGGCTCCCTCCATAATCCATCTCTTGAGGACAAGGATTTGTTCCTCGTCCCAAGGATCTCCTTTGGGAGGCATGATTTCGTCGTCTTCCGGATCTAGGGTTACGACTTGATAGAGCGTACTCTCTTCCGGACTGCCTGGGCTAACGATTTCGCCGTCAAGGTTCCCCTTGATGATTAATTCATAGGAGTCCAGTCGAAGACCGGCTTTCGGTTGAATGGTCCGTCCGTTTTTTACATATGGTTCACCGTGACAGCCAGTGCAGTCATCTCTGATCCTTGGCATGAGGTGTTTCTCGAAGTCAATGGGCTCGTCCGGACCAGGCATTCCTCCGGCAGCAGTAGGATCGGTGGATTCGCCTGCGGCGGCGGTCGCTCCCTCCGTGATCCATCTTTTGATGATTTCAATTCGTTCTGCAGTAAGAGCGCCTCCTTTGGGTGGCATGAACAAATCGTCATCAGGCGGAAGGGTCAGAACCTCATATATTAGGCTTTCGTCAATGTTTCCGGGTTTGACGATAGGTCCGCTGTCGTTGCCTTTCATGACCCATTCGTGCGAGTCCAGCCGTAAGCCTGCTTTTGGATTGATGGTTCGTCCATTTTTTTCATGCGGGGCATCGTGACAACTGTTGCAGCGTTCCGTCAAAATTGGCATGATGTGCTTGTTGAAGTCGATGGGTTCGTCTGCAGCCGGAATTGCACCTCCTGCGGATTCCGCAAGGATTGCCGATGGGTCCTCGCCAAGCGCAACCGCGGGATAGGAAAAAAATGAACCTGTCCGAAGCTTTTTTGGGGGTGGAGCAGGGGGCCTTGCAGGAACTTCGTCTTGTTTTTCCTTGATTACGTTCTTCTCCTGCCCAGTTTTTTCAGTCGTTCCCTGAGCAGTTTTTCGAAGAGGAATCCTCTTTTGCTGAACAACTTGAATAAGGTACTTTTTGTCTTCAGCAACGAGTTGATCGAAAGTTACTCCGCGAAGAGAACCGTTCTTCATTTGAATGACGAAGTTTTTCCCTTCGTACCCGATTACTCTGCCTTCCAAAGAATGACCTTGCGGAGTTTTGAATATCCGAAAAGGTTCGACTGCTAGAGTCGACAGAATGGGTAGCAGGAAGAGTAGTAGACTATTTTTTCCTGCCATTTGGTTATGTCCAATATCCTACGCAAGCACGTCGAACAAAGGCTCTCCTTTGTGGGCAACCGTAAAGGGACGACCGGAAGGGGAGTACTGCACGTCATTGAGCGGAAGCCCCAAGGCGTAAGCAATGGTCGCGTTCAGATCGGCCGGGGCAATTGATTTGCCCTCCGTGGCGTTCCTGCCGATTTTGTCGGTTTGACCGTAGGACGTTCCTCCCTTGACTGCTCCGCCAGCCATGAATGCGGTGAAGAAGAAAGGCCAATGATCCCGTCCCTCGCGCGGGTTGATCTTGGGAGTTCTGCCGAATTCGGATGTCAGGACAACCATGGTTTCTTTGAGGAGTCCGCGTACCTCCAGGTCCAAAAGCAGGGCACTCAAAGCTTGGTCCATATCGGCGCAGTTTTCGGCAACTTTGTTAAAATTGTCGTCATGCGTATCCCATCCTCCCCTTGTGACCTCGACGTAGCGCACTTGATTCTCGATCAGACGACGAGCCAATAGGCAACCTTGCCCGAAATTGGTCGTTCCGTACAGGTCATGCATTTCTTGGGGTTCCTTGGTAATGTCAAAAGCTTGCAAATCCTCGCTCTTCATCAACTTGACCGCATCTTTGTAGAGATCGGTATAGGCCCGAACCTTCTTCTGCGGGAATTGACCAGTGAAATTAACGTTCATCTTCTCAGCCATGGCGATCCGGTTTCCGAATTGCTGGTCGTCGAGGTAGCTAGCCATCTTGCTGTTTGCCAGTCCGGCTTTCGGGTTGCCGATTGGAAGTGGGCCATATTTGGATTCGAGGAACCCTGCTCCGGATCCACCGCCCCCTCCGATCTTCACGTTCATGGGGATCGTGCGGTTGATTTCCCCGGAAAGCTTTGCAATCCAGCTTCCGAACGTGGGGTGCGAAATGGTCCCTCTCTTGAGGTAACTCGTGTGCATGAGGTAACTGGCCTGCTCGTGAGCTCCTTGGCTCGTTACGCAAGTCCTTATGACCGCGGAGTTGTGCATGTGCTGCGCTGTTTTCGGCAGATTCTCCGATAGGATTACTCCGTCGGCACTTGTCTTGATTGATTTCGTCGGACCTTGAATCTCAGGGGCATCAGGTTTCGGGCCGAAAGTGTCCAAGTGGGACATGGCTCCTGCCATGTTCAGGTAGATGACGTACCTGGCTTTGGCATGTCGGGCTCCAGGGACAAGTGCTTTTACGCTGTTGTGCATATAGGACCCAGCCATGGGCATGAGTCCAACACCCAAGCAAGTCTTTGCTGCATTAGCTATAAACTCACGTCTTCCTAATTCATCGATTTTTGACAAGCTTGTTTTCATATTTGTTACCCTACGTTTAGTATTTGAATTTATAAAAAATGAACAGTTGTTATTGAACGAACATAAACTCGTGGGAATTGATCAAAACCCAAACCATGTCCTTGTAGCCTGTTTCTTCGGATCTCTTGATCGCATCTTTGAAATCTCGAAATTCCGCAGAGTTGGGTTTTCTGTTGAGGATAGTCCTGAAGGCAATTTCAATCTTTTCCTCCATTGAGCCTCCTTCTGCCACGTTCTTCATTACTACGGCTTCCTTGTTCTTGAAAATCTTGGTTTCCACGTAACCATTGAGCAAGTTTAGGACCTGTGTAACCGCAGCCTGTTTGTGGCTGTTTTCTATTTGATCCCTGTCCGCTCCTCCGAATTCACGAATGAAGTGTCCGACTGGGGCGGGAGATCCGATTTCGGATGCTCTGACTTCCCGGTTCTTGACCATGACATAGCCTTCCATTGATGGCATGCTTGGGGATTTTCCTGATTTTGATTGAGCCATTGAAGCCTCATGTTTGCGGAGGCAACCCTTGCAGCAAAAGCCGATTGTTTCCCCATCCTCATTCAACGCGAGAAGGCTGGGGTCGATCGCCCGTCCGGGTTTGATCGGGCAATCAGTATTAATCGGGTTCCCTAGCTTCGCCGCCACTTTTTCTGCCCCCATTGGCTTGTCGGGAGTCATTTGGGCCATAAACTTGTTTTTGCAACCGTTGCAACAGAATCCTATGGTCTCTCCCTTTTCATTGAGAGCCTTGATGCCCGGGTCAACGGCCCGGCCCGGTTTGATCGGGCAATTGGTATTTACTGGATTCCCGAGCTTTACTTTTGACTTGGCGGCTCCCCCCATGTCATTCCCTCCTTGAATCTGCGCCATTTTGATGACCTCCGAGAACAATTCTTCGCCACTCATCGCTTCGTATCGCTCGAATTTTTCGAAATTGTCTGCTCTTTGAATGGCTTTTCTTTTCTCTACGTTCGGATAATTCAAGGTGATCAAGGAGTCCCACAACTGCTCTCCGGTCATTCTTTCCAAAACCGGACCTTGATAAAAATACGGCCCTGCTCCTCTCTTGGGGTAGTCTGCGTTTGGACCGGCAATAACCCACTTGATTTCCGGAGGCATTGACTCATCCTTTGCATCACGAGCCATGACCTCCCGTGGAACTGCTTTTTTGGCGAAGGCTTTCGTGTTATAGAGAACACGCAGAAATTCCTTGAGGTCATAGTTAAGGGCAACCATGAGTTTTTCCAAATACAACATAAGTTCCGGATTAGTGGGCAGAGTGTCGTCGTACATATTGTCGACGGGCTCGATTAGACCAATCCCGAAAGCCTTCTTCCAAAGTCTGTTGGCGATTACAGTTGTGAAGCGCGGGTTGGCTGAGGATGCGACCCAAGTAGCGTAAGATGCTCTGGATCCCTTCTCCTTCAAGTCCTCGTCCAGTTCTACGGCCAAGCCAAAAATAGTCTGAGCCTTGAGTTCTGCTCCTGGGTCAGCGTTATCATATTGATAGTCATTCGGAAGTTTGATCGCGCCTTTGCCAAGGTCATCCAATCCGACCTTGAGCAAATCACTGATTCCTCGAGCCGCGTTCCGTATCTTCCTGGCGTTTTCAGGCGTATCGGTTTTTTCCCACTTCCGCTGTTCATCCCTGGCAAGTTTGTTCATCTCCTTGAGGTGGGGAGCGTCCTTTCTCTCTACGCGGCCCATGCCGTTGGTGTAGGCGGCCATCTCATAAAATTGTTTTTGGGTCCACCGATCGAAAGGGTGATCGTGGCACTGAGCGCATTCCAAGCTGGTGCCAAGGAAGATCCGTACCGTGTTGGCCATGTTGTCGAGTGGCATTCCCGCGTCCCGAGCGAAGTAACCGACAGCCCCATTACCCTTTTCCCAAAGAGCTCCAGTGGAAGAGAGCATTTCCTTGACCCATGCGTCGTAGGGTTTGTTGCTGGAGATGGAATCCTTGACGTACTGAACGAAGGCCCCGCCGCCTGCGCGATTCCCTTCGATCCTTTCCTTTGCTCGCAAAATGTCGGCCCAAAAATGGAACCAGTTGCTGTCGAAGCCTTCCGATGCAAGAAGTTTGTCGATCAGTTTGCGACGCTTGACGGAACGTTCCTTGTCATTGAGGAATTCCTGTCCCTCTTCCATCGTTGGAATTCTCCCGATGATCTTGAGGTAGGAACGGCGAAGAAACGTTTCGTCGCTTGCCACGTCGTTGGGCCGTTGATTGTACTTTCTCAGGTATTGGAGAATCAGGTTGTCGATATACTGAGCGTTAAGGTTCAAATCCCTATCGGCGAGGGGTCTCTTGAACTCCGGCAACGCATCATGATTGGGAGGGAAATTGTTTTTGACGAATCCCTGATCATCTTCCGTGAAGATCGAAAGATCTATTCGAAACAATTGATTGTCATTCGAACGTTTGAGGAGAATGGTGCCATCTTCGAAATATTTGATGACGTCACCATTAATTGCTCTCCCGGTTTTGGTATGAAAATCTCTATTTGCGGAGAACCCACTTGTCGCAGTGAGAAGTGGCATAAAACATAACAAAAACTTAGTTATTCTCATAGGATATATATTTGTCTACATTGTCGGGTTCATCAAGCGTAAAGTGCCATAATTTTTATCGTAACTCATTCTTCATGGAGATTCGTCCCCCTTTTGCAATAGTTCTGCCCGTCGTCTCCTTTTTTGGACAAAACCAGTTTAAAAGTTTCTCCGCAAGATTGTTTTGTGCACTCGAGTAGACGATCGGTTGATTTTCGGATGCATGACCGATCGTCTTTTTGGGCAAAACCAACTGCACTCTTTTGGGAATTCGCGTCTCACATCCACTTTACAGCAAGAATGGCCCTCAGGTTACGTCTTTTGCGTGTTTTTCGTAAAATAATCCGATCAAGCGGCGGCAAATGCTTCTACGGTGACGTTTTTCATCCAATACTTGAATCCGGAGAAGGATTCATGAATGAGTCGTGTAATTTTCAAAAACTAGCAGGACCTTCTCTTACTCGTTGATTAATCGAAGGTTTAGTGACATAATGAGACACTTTGCATGCCCGTCGAATCTGAAATTTTCGTTTACCGTCCCGCGTCCCTTGTCTTGTTCTGTTTGGCACTGGTGTCTTGTTCGGATGAACCATTGCTTGAAGAACGCGTAAAAAGTTCTTCTTCGGTAGGGAATTACCGGATTTCCGAATACATGGGGGCAAAGACTTGCGCCGAGTGTCATTCGGAGGTTCATGCGAAATGGACGGATTCGCATCACTACCATGCCATGGAGATTCCCTCCGAGGAAACCGTGCGGGCTGATTTTAACGATTCTGTTTTTGAGAATTACGGCATAACGACAAAATTTTTTCGTGATGACGAGAAATACATGGTCGAGACCGAAAACCAAGATGGAGAGATGGAAACTTTTGAAATTGCCTACACTTTTGGGTGGGAACCCTTGCAGCAATACTTGGTTAAGTTCCCCGATGGGCGGATGCAGGTTCTTCCGACCTGTTGGGACGTTGAGAAAAAGAAATGGTATCATTTGTATCCCGACGAACGGATTGCCCCGGATGACCCCCTTTTTTGGACCCGTTCGATGCAGAATTGGGATCACATGTGCGCCGATTGTCATTCGACCAATCTACGCAAGGTTTTCAATCCCTCATCCCAATCCTTCGCCACGGCTTATTCCGAGATAAACGTCGCGTGCGAATCCTGTCACGGTCCGGGACGCAAGCATGTTGAGTTTGCCCGCACGGGGAAGGACTTGAGCAGTTTGCCGGATTTTGGACTGGCGGACGTCAACAGTACGAACGTTGCGCAAATCGAGTCCTGCGCGAAATGTCATGCCCGTCGCGGATTCGTTCACCCCGGTCATCATGCGGGTTCTTCCTTTCTTGATCACTTTCTTCCCGAAGTCGCCCAGCCTTGGGCTCCGGACATGCAGGTGCCCACCTACCATGTGGACGGACAGATCGACGACGAGGTCTACGTTTACGGTTCTTATATTCAGAGCAAGATGTTCCACGAGGGCGTCAAATGCGTCGATTGCCATGACCCGCACTCAGTCAAGGTTCATTCCCGGGGCAATCAGCTTTGCACGCGGTGTCATTCGCCCAAGCCCGAGAACCTGACCATATACGATTCGCCCTCGCACCATTTTCACAAATCCGGAACCAAAGGCGCTCAGTGCGTTGAATGTCATATGCCTGAGAAAACTTATATGGGAATAGATGCGAGGCGGGATCACAGCATCCGGATTCCACGACCGGATCTTTCGGTCAAGTTTGGCATGCCCAATGCCTGCAACCGCTGTCACGACGACAAGGACGCGCAATGGGCGGCGGATGCGATTACTGCCCGCAAAGGTCCTGACCGCCCCAAGGAGGTTCGCCATCCCGAAGCCTTTCACGCTTTTCGCAAGGGAAAGCCCGAAGCCGAGAAGCTTCTGCTCGAGGCATGCCAAGATCCGGACTCACCTGCTTTTACCCGAGCGGGAGCTCTTCTTGCCCTGAGGCGGTTTCTCAGCGAGGCGTCCTTTGCCGAAGCCCGTCGCAACTTGGATGCGAATGATTCCGTGGTGCGCGTGGCAGCCGTTTCAAAACTCGAGGATCTGCCTGATGCGGAGGTTCGCCAAACTCTGCTTCCCATCCTGTCAGACCCCGTTCTTTCAGTGAGAACGGAAGCGGCTCGAATTCTTTCCCGAATTCCGACCAGCCTTTTGGGGGGAAGGGAGCTTGAACTTTTTCGCAAAACTTTCGACGAACTCAGTCAACGCTACCTGAGCAACCTCGATCGCCCTGAGGCTCATCTTTCGCTGGGCATATTGGCCGAAAATCAGAATCGAACCAAGGATGCGGAAAAACACTATCGAGAGGCCATTGCGCGCGAAAGCACCTTCGTGCCCGCCCGCATGAACTTGGCTACCCTTTTGAGCAGCCAGGCAAGGAACGATGAGGCGGAAAAACTTCTTCGGGAAGCCGTCCGGTTGCAGCCCACTTGGGGGCAAGCCCATTATTCTCTGGGACTCCTTCTTGCCGAGGATAGGAAGCGACTGCCCGAGGCCATTCGCTCTCTCGAGCGGGCCGCCGGGCATTGGACCGACAACCCCCGCATCCCGTACAACTTGGGTATCGCTTACTGGCAAAGCGAAAATTTCGACCAGGCTGCCAAAGCCTTGCAGCAGGCAATTGACCTGCAACCCGACAATCCGGAGTTCGTCCAATCCTTAATCCAATTGTACGTCCAGCAGAGACAGCCGAAGGAGGCTTTGCCTTATGCAAGGAGATTGCTTGAGCTTGTGCCCGACAACCCCGGGGTGAGGGCCTTTGTCGCCCAAATCGAACGGCAGGCTCAGTAGCTCGGGCAATCGGCTCTTTCGTTTATTCGGTAGTGGCAATCCGGTAGAGGAAGTTTTTGCCGCGTAAAATGATGGAGTCCTCAACCAGTGCAGCGGAGGCGTTGAACGAGTCATCGAGCCGGTTCAATGATAGAATTTCAGGGGCTTTGTCCCAGGAAATTACCAGGGTGACCCCTTGTTGGTCGGTGAAGTAGATCCGCCCGTCTGCGACTACCGGGGATGCATAGAGGTTGAGAATGCCGGGCAGACGGATTGGTCCATTCGGTTCCTCGCCCGTTTTGCCTACCACACGGGTGAGGATCGCCTGATAGTGACGCAGGAAAAAAAGGTGTTCCTTGTAAAAAAGAGGGGACGGGACATAGGGTGTCCGATGTTGGCGGGTCCAGAGAACATGGCTGGATTTCCTCAAATCTCCTTTGGCTCCCTTCAGGTTCAAGGCGAGCATGGACTGGATGTTGTAACTGCTCCCTGCATAAAGAATTCCATCGGAAAAGACGGGACTCGCCACCACGTTGTTGGACAAGCCTCCGCAATGCCAAATTACATCGCCCGTTTCGAGATCGTATCCACGGACTGCCGTCGTTCCGCTGACGATTGCCTGAGGTTTCCCGTCGACTTGGGCAATAATCGGGCTAGTCCAGGAAGTGGGTTCGTCCCGTGGTTTTCTCCATCGTTCTTTTCCCGTCCTTTTGTCGAGTGCCACGATGAATGAATCTCCCTCGTGGTCCCAGTTTACGACCAAAGTGTTTCCGAATAGAGCAGGGGAGGCTCCCTCTCCGTGTCCATGCTTCACATGCATGTCTCCCAAATCCTTTTCCCAAAGAAGAGAACCATTCAAATCGAGGACGTACAACCCGTTGGATCCGAAAAAGGCAAAGACCCGTTCCCCATCGGTCACGGGGGATGCCGAGGCCCAGTTGGATGATTCGTGGGTACTTTGATGGGGTTGAGCGCTTCGAACGGTTTTCTCCCAAACAAGGCTCCCGTTTTTCAGGTCGACACAGGCAACCATGAAGCGGAGGACCCGTTTGGGATCGACGTTGTTGTGTGCCCCCGGGGGTTGCTCGGGAACGGGAAGCGGATCCCCTTGGGCAATGGTTCCGGTCAGGAAGATGCGATTCCCCCAAATGACCGGGCTGGAATGTCCCCGGTATGGGAGAGGGATTTTCCAACGAACGTTCTTGGTTTCGTTCCAGTCGAGCGGGGGAGATCCATGAGGTGCTTCACCGGTTGCGAGCGGGCCTCTCCATTGGGGCCAAAAGTGGAGAGCTTCCGCCTGAGATTGCGAATCATTGTCCTCCGTCGCTTCCGCTGAAGCGATTGTATCAAGAGGAGGTTTCCCACAACCTCCTAGCAAGGAGATTAAAAGGAGAAATCCTCCTGCGATCTTCACTTGCGCAAATCGAGGCAAACGAGGTCACCCCGGGCGTTTCGCAAATAGAGCAGACCATTGGCAAGGACAGGGGGCGTCCAACAGCGTCCGCCGATGACTTGTTCGCGGGCAAGGGAAGAAAACTTCTTCGAATCGACGGTTGCGATGGCAAGT
>JABGWD010000199.1 GCA_018645725.1 Opitutia bacterium | reverse complement strand
CCGCCGGTCGGATTCCAGTCCATTGATTCATGACGGACACGCTTACCTGATCGGCGCGGGCATGCGCGCCTGCCTTGAGCTTGAATCCGGCAAGCTAATCAGGAAGGAAATGGCCAAGCACGACATTTCGTCCCCCATTCTTGCAGGAGGAAAGATTCTGGCCTATGAAATAAACGGGAGCTTTCTTCAACTCATCGAAACAAAACCGGAAAAGTTCGGGTCCATTTCCAAAGCCAAGATCGGGGCATTGCGTTGTACCTCGCCGTCTTTGTCAGGGAGCAAAATTCTCATTCGAAAATCAGACCGGATTGCTTGCTACGAATTGGCCAACACTTCGGCTTCTCAACCATAATTACGGGACAAGGGACGCTCGAATCGCTCCCGTTGCCTGGTTGGCATCTCCGGCAACACGGGCAATTCTTCCACTTTGCTCTCTTTTCCGATGAGGCTTCTGGCTTGGGCTTGCAATTCACTCCATCTTTCGTCTTCCAGAGCAGGCCCCCGGGCAATCAAGGCCAGGAGGCTTTTCCACTCCACGCTTACCCGTTCGAGATCCCCTGCCTTCAAATCCTCGCTCTCGTCAAGAAATGCCCTGCGGTCACGCAAAACTTCCGTTGCCCCTTCGCCGTATTCGAGCGGAAGTCCTCCCTTCAGGTAGCCCGGACAATCCTTGAACCCGAACGCTTGACGGCAAACCAAACCGATTCGGGACTCTGACTTGGCCAAGGAGCGAAAACGATGCCCGGCCCGCAAGTTGGCCAAGTCGTAGACAAGTTCCTCGACAGGATAATCCGCATCCTCCAAGGCAACCGCAACAGCCAAGCCCTCGCCTCTTGAAAAGAAGCTGAATATCTCTCCTCTCTTGGTCGGAAGGGCCTGGTCGTCAACCAAGCCAAGCTCCCGCCATGCCTCCACGGCTGACAAATCAGCCAAGTTCTGCCTGCCTTCGCCTTGCTCTTCGCGAAAGGGGGAATCAAAAACCCGTGTTGTTTTGCGAAGAGGAGGATTCAACAAGATTTTCCCCCGGGCATCACGCCAGGCCAAGACCTTTGCATCTTCGTAACGCAAGCGGACGCGCAGAACCTTCCCCCGGTCAACAAACTCCTCGGGCTTTCCACCTTGAGAGATGGAGGGCAACAGATCCCGGAAGATATCCTCCAGCCCATTCCTTCTCCATGTTTTCCGGGAAAATTTCTTCTTCGCCTTGGGTAATTCGGCGGCAACGATCTCCCTGAGTTTCTTCCTGAACGATTTGATCAAGACAACACGCTCACGGTCGGAGCCTTCCTCGTAGACGGCGATTGGCAACTCCCTACCGTAAACCGGCATTTTCTTGGGACCGAAACGGCAGGGATTGCCGACTCTGACCTTGCTCAAAGTATCGGGCAGACTCAAGGCTTGCACCCATTCGCCCTTCGACAAGACCAATGCCTCGCTCAGGCGGGCCTGGCATTGCCCTCCCCTTCTCTCCCACAAGCCCGAGGAGTTTCTCATCTCGACCACCCGGTCACGCTCGGAATCCTTCCCGTTAACGGACTGCTCACGGGATTCCGGCAGTTTGGAAGCAAAATGACCAAGGGCGCTCTTGAAGCCCAGTCTCACTTGCTCTTCCGAAAACAGACGATTGGCCAACCAACGGGCTGCCTCAACGTGATCTTCACCCCGATCCGAGGCGCTTTTCATCGCCCGCAACAAAGCAGGCCAGTCCAGGGTCCGGGAACGCCGGAGCTTGAGAGGGCGGGCATCCGCCAAGCGGCCCTGCTTGGGAGCGAGCACAACGAACCCCCGGTCATCCAAGCCCCGTCTTCCCGCCCTGCCGAACATTTGCAGAAGCTCATCCGGCCTAAGAAGAAAAAGACCGTCGTCCACCCGGTACTCCCGATCCGTGACCAAGACGGATCTCATGGAAAAATTCACCCCCGCGCCCAGCCCGGTAGTCGCCACCACCACCTGTAATTGACCCGCTTTGGCCAATGGCTCGATCACGCCCGCCCTCTTGAGGTAATCCAACCCACTGTGATGATAGGCAACCCTGCGCCGAAGAAGGGAGCTCAGCTCCTTTCCCGCTACTCCCTTTTGCTGGGAAGTGAGCTCAAGAGGATCAACCTCGGGCAATTCCGCCGCAAGTTGCCGGGCCAAGTCTTCCGCCGCCTTGCGACGGGGAGCAAACAAAAGAAAGGGCCCCAAGCCTGCCCCCAATACCCCGGCGACGAGCTTTGGCCAATGCCCTCTGATCTTGCGTCCGCCAAATGGTTTCCTCAAGAGGTCTTCGGCAAAAACTTCCTCCAAGGGAACAGGTCTGCGAAGTTCCGAAACGAGGACGACGTCCCGCCCATGCCCCGCGAGCCAATCGGTTACCTCCCGAGGATTCCCCACGCTCCCGCTCATCAAGAGCAGACGGACCCGATTGGGAGCCACCGCCAGAGTCACTTCATACCCGGGACCTCTTTGTTCGTCTCCCAACAACTGATATTCATCCACCACCAGGAGATCGGGCGCGAGATCTTCGGACATCGATCCTCTTTGAGTTTCAAGGGTTGCCACGATAACCCGGGAATCCTCCCGGTAACGCAAATCACCCGTGACCAACCCCACGTCCCATCCCCTTGCCAGCCATTCGCGAAACTTATCGTTTGCCAAAGCCCTTGTGGGAACCGTGTAAACGGCCCTCCCCTTCCAACCCGACTCAAGGAGTTGCTCGAAAACATAGGTTTTCCCCGCCCCGGTAGGGGCATGCAAAACGACGTCCTTTCCATCTCTCAAAGAGGCAAGGGCTTTGCGTTGCCATGAATCAGGCAGCGAGATTCTCTCCCCAAAGAGTTTGCTATTCGTTTGCATTTCTCTGACTTGCCCATTCCATAACAGATCGCCCGGATAAATCGATGAAAACCGTTTCCAACAGACAGATAACCGACTTTCTTTTCCCCAGATGATCAATCTCATTGCAGCCTGCGGACGCAACCGGGTAATCGGAAACAAAGGGAAATTACCTTGGGCGATCAAGGAGGACTGGAAATATTTCCTCGATACGACCAAAGACGGAATACTCATCATGGGAAGACGATGCTATGAGGAATTCGAGAGATTCGCATCCGGCAGAGATGTCATTGCGCTCAGCCGAAACCCCGATCAAACCTTCGAACGGGCAAGAAAATCCGATTCCCTGTCCGACGCAATCGAAAGCTGCCGGAAAGCGAACAAGACGGCATGGGTTTGCGGGGGACGTGAAATTTACGAAGAAGCGATCCCTTTGGCGGATCGCCTCTACCTCACGCTCATTGACGCTCCCTTTGAAGGGGATGTCTTTTTCCCGCCTTGGGAAGAAACTTTTTGCCACGAACTATCCAGTAAAAAAATTCGAACGGGAGAATACGATCTGACCTTTCGGGTTTTGGGGAAGTAACGACAAGCTTGCCACCGGAAGCCGTCTTGCTTACAGTACCCGCCAACTCAGCTACAATGGATGCCTTACGATTCTTGACTCCCGAAAATCTTGACCAGATCAGGATAGATTTCAGTACGCCGACCTTCGTATACGACGAGGCTACGCTTCGAGCAAATGCACGGGCCGTGAAGGAATTCCCCAACGCTTTCGGGCTCTTCCCTCGGTATGCGATGAAGGCGGCCCCCACCTCGGCCATCATCCGAATCCTCAATAGCGAAGGGTTGGGCATCGACGCAAGCTCCGGGTTCGAGGTCGAACGCGCGGTTCAGGCCGGTGTCGGGACTGAGTCTATCTCATTGAGCACGCAGGAATACCCCGACGAGTTCAGGTATTGGATACAGGATGGGGTAAAGACGAACCTTTGCTCCCTTCACCAAATCCACAAGTTCGGACAATGGGGAAAAGGGGAACCCATTGGCCTCCGCTTCAACCCCGGGCTCGGGTCGGGAGGAACCAACCGGACAAACGTGGGGGGGCCGGCAAGCAGTTTCGGAATATGGAAAGATGATCTCGAAGAAGCCAAGTCACTCTGCCGGGACTACGGGTTGACGGTGGAAAGAATCCACACTCACATCGGATCCGGTTCCGACCCTGAAGTCTGGAAAAAAGTAGCCGCCATGAGCCTCGATCTTGTCCGGGCCTTTCCGACTGTCCATACCCTGAACTTGGGAGGCGGATACAAAGTGGCCAGGATGAGTGACGAGAAAGCCACCGACCTCCGGGAAATCGGGGAACCCGTGAAGCAACTGTTCGAGGATTTCGCCACGGAAACCGGCAGGGAACTGACTTTGGAAATCGAGCCCGGAACCTTTCTTCTGGCAAATGCCTGCAGCTTGGTCACGACGGTGCAGGACGTGACGTCCACGGGGAACGAGGGGTATCGTTTTCTTAAATTGAATGCCGGGATGACCGAGATTCTCCGTCCCAGTTTGTACGGAGCGCAACACCCGATCGTCCTGGTTCCCGAAGAGGGTCAAAATAAATTCAGGGAGGAAATGGAGCAAGTCGTGGTCGGGCACTGTTGCGAATCCGGCGACTTGCTTACCCCCGCCCCCGGTGACGCCGAAAAGCTGGCCACCAGGAAATTGCCCAAGGGCGAGATCGGTGACCTATGCGTGATCGAGGGAGTCGGCGCCTATTGCTCATCCATGGCCGCCAAGAATTACAATTCTTTTCCCGAGGCGGCCGAAGTCCTGCGAAAAGAAGACGGTTCCCTCGCATTCATCCGAAAACGGCAGACCTTCGATCAACTGATCGAAAACGAAGTTGCCCCGTGAGAGTTTCGGGCTTGGGTAGGTTTGCCCTTGGTCAACCGGTGCCGGACCGTGAACACGCGGTTTGCGTAAGCTTGCCCACCTTTCGGGATTTGATCGGTTACGAGGAAAAGGATCCCGGCATTCGAGCATCCATGCGCTCAGGTTATCCTCGCTTCGTCCAGCATCACCAAATCGGCAAATTGATTCGTCACTTGGATTCACCCGAGCAAAACGGCGAATGGCAACGTTTTCTCTTTTCCGACGAAAAATCATGCCGGGAGGCAATCGGTCAGTATGCCATAAGCAGCTCAAAGATCACTGACCATGGGAGTTTCGCCTCGCTTCAGGTAATCGGACAGAGTGAAGACGCCGACTCAATCGGTGCCTTCCTGCAACACTCGGGGTGCGGAATCTCCTCCCGCCAAGCCGAAAACCACCTGTTTGAAATCGGGGAATTGGACAAGCGCGAAACCCTTGCCCAGAACGAGGATCCCGGCCGACTGATCAAGGAAGTCATAGCCAAGGCCCACGGCCCGGAAGTATCCGAGAGCGACGTACTGTTGGGATCATCGGGAGCCAATGCCTTCTACTCCCTTTTTCAAACTGCTTGCGAAGTTTCGCGGCCAAAAGGGAAAAACCTTTGGATCCGCCTCGGTTGGCTCTACCTTGACACGATCGAAGCAATGAATCTTCTGACTGGGGACGATGAACAAGTCATTGCCCTCGATCACTTGGACGATTTTGGGAAACTTGACGGGATTTTTGAGGAATACGGAGAACGAATTGCCGGAGTCGTAACGGAATTCCCAACCAACCCTCTTCTTCACGCTTGTAATTTGGAAAGGGTCAAAGACCTCTGCCTTAAAGCGAATGCGCTGCTCGTAGTCGACCCGACCATGGCTTCCCCGAAGAATGCAAAGGTCTCGGGTCTCGCCGACGTCGTGGTGAACAGCTTGACCAAGTATGCCGGATCCGAAGGGGACGTCATGATGGGCAGCCTGGCTTTCCCCCGAAGCTCTCCTTTGGGACGGGAATTATTCGACAAAACGTCCGAGCTCATTTGCCCTCCTTTCTTGCGGGATCTTCTCCGGATGGCCGAACAAATCCCAAGCTACGAAAACTTTATCGAGCAAACCAATCAATCCTTGATCAAGGTCGTCGATTTTTTGCAGACCCACCCGAAGATCGGCAAGGTTTACTGGGCTTATCAATCAGCCAACCAAAAGGCTTTCGAGAAGCAAGCCGGACCTGATCGTCCGGGCTGCGTGGCAAGCTTTGAGACAAAGGGATCTTTCGAATCCTTTTACGACCGTCTCGAAATGCTCAAGAGCCCGAGCTTTGGAACCCATTTCTCCATTTGTTGCCCTTACGTCTATCTCGCCCACTATAAGCTTTTGAAAACCGAAGTCGGACGGAAAAAATTGGCCCAAGCCAAGCTTTCTCCCAATCTTCTCAGACTCTCGGTCGGGACCGAGGATCCCGATCTGATCATAGAAACTCTCAAGGATGCCCTTCGGGCAACCTGAATAGGCAGGTAAAACGGAAAAGTCCTTGTTCCCTATTCGAATTCGTGAGGATCCAAGACCTTGCGAATTCTCTTCCTCGAAAGCCGAACGAAGGAAGGCACTCCATTTTCATAAGGAACCTCAACTTCACCCTGAATGAGGGGTTGGCAATACTTGATGAATTTCGCGGACATGCTCACTCCGTCTTCAGAGATCCATTCGGGCGGAATTTCCTTCACCCCGTTGGCAATTTCGGAAAGGTCGGCCAAACCGGTCTCGCACTGGTAATTTTCCCCCTCGGATCTGACAAGGATGACCATCTTGTCGGTTTCTCCATCAACGGCTGCTTTCACCGCGGCTTGGCCAGCCATGAAGGCTTCGTCGTTATCAGTTTGAGATGAGCAATGAGCAGCCGCTCGTTGCCCTGTTCCAAGTTTGGATGAGCGGGCCTTGACGGCCAGGTTTTCCTCGACCAAGCTCGCCAAATAATCTCCGACGCCACCAAGTTGCTGATGCCCGAATGCATCCTGACTGCTGGCGCTGTTGGCCACGTAGTTGCCGTCTTTGTCAAGCAAACCTTCACCCACCACAACAAGACAGTACTTGTTCTTCTTAAGGACACCTTGCACGTCTTCGACGAACTTTTCCTTCGAGAAGGAGAGTTCGGGCAGGTAAATCAAGTGCGGCGCGTCATGAGGGTTTTCCCGACCCTTGGCCAGGGTCGCCCCGGCGGCAATCCACCCTGCATTACGCCCCATTACCTCGATAATCGAAACAAGGTCATGCTGCCCCATGGCCTCATGATCAAGAGCGGTTTCCTTCACGACGGAGCAAATGTACTTTACGACGCTTCCGTATCCCGGGCAATGATCCGTGGTGACCAAGTCGTTATCGATCGTCTTGGGCACCCCGATAACCCGCAATGCATAGTCCTTTTTTTGGGCAAGCTTTGAAATTTTGTCCGCGGTATCTTGCGAATCATTCCCGCCGGCGTAGAAGAAATAGCGAATATTGTGAGCTTCGAAAACTTCGAGGATTCGTTCGTAGTCCTGGTCGCGCTTAAGCTTGAAACGGCAGGTCCCCAATGCCGATGCAGGGGTATGACGAAGCCCTCGAATGTTTTGCTGGGACTCCTCGGCCAAATCGATCAGCTCTTCCTTCAAAATCCCGAGAACGCCATTCATCCCGCCATATATCTCCTCGATACAAGGGTGGTTGAGAGCTTCCGAAACCACTCCGGCAACACTTGCATTAATAACGGCTGTAGGCCCCCCGGATTGGGCGACCAAACAATTTCCTATCAGTTCCTCTGCCATAGCTTAAAATTCAAATAACGAAAAAGATCCATCCCACAGACGAACCTCGCAAATGGCAATCGCAAAATCCCAAGAACGCAGAAGAAAGAGAAGGAGAAATTGGACCTAGAGGATGACAGGAGGGCTGTACTCCTTCGAACCGGGGTATCGTTCGCCCCAAGTTCTCGCCCGCTCGACGAATTGATCGACTTGGGCCTCGGCCGCACCGACTCTTTTTTCACCTTTCTTGATCAAGCGTCCTATGGCTTGAGACTTCAGTCCAATCCGCTTGTCCTTGGCCAATCGGGCGGGAAGGTCGTTTTCCTTGATCTTGCCTGAGCGCAGGTCTTTCACGGTCGCCAAGGCATGCTCCTTGATCGCCGCGTGGGCATCTTCCCTGCCGGCTCCGGCCTTGACTGCCTCCATCATGAAAGTCGTCGACAGCAAAAAAGGGAGATAGCGATGGGATTCGCCCTTGATCACGTCGGGAAAAACTTCCATTTGAGACAGCACGGTCAGAAAGGTATCGAGCAAACCGTCAAAGGCAAAAAAAGCATCGGGCAGGGCCACCCGCCTGACCACCGAGCATGAAACGTCCCCCTCGTTCCACTGATCACCGGAGAGGGCCGAAACCATGGCCAGGTGACCGTTCAGGATCGCCTGAAAGCCATTGATTCGCTCACAGCTCCTGCTGTTCATCTTGTGAGGCATGGCGGATGAACCGGTTTGGCCCTTGGCAAAACCCTCTCCCAGCAGCTCGTGCCCGGCCATGATCCGCAAGGTCTTGGCAAAGCTGGCAGGAGCAGCGGAAAGTCGAACGAGAACGGAAACAACCTCGAAATCAAGGCTTCTTGGATAAACCTGTCCAATGCTTTCCCAATTTGCGGGAGCGCCGAGATGAGCCATTACCTTCTGATCCAATTCCTCCGCCTTGGCGACGTCGCCCAAGAGCGTTATCTGGTCAAGCCTGGTTCCCACCGCCCCCTTGAGGCCGCGATACGGATAGGTTGCGCACAGGCGGGAAAGCGAATCCAATGCCCGCTCGAGTTCCTCCCCCCAATTGGCCATTCTCTTGCCCAAGGTCGTAAGTTGAGCCGGCACGTTGTGCGACCGAGCCGTCAGTTGAAGTTTTTTGTACTGCTCGGCTTTATCGGCCAAGGCAAGCAAGGCGGCTATGCCTTTTTCCAAAACGATGCCGAGGGAACGGTGGATCTGCAACTGCTCGACGTTTTCCGTGAGATCCCTGCTCGTCATCCCCTTGTGGGCGTGCTGGTGACCGGCCTTGTCGGCGAACTCCTCGAGTCGGGCCTTGACGTCGTGCTTGGTCACTTCCTCACGGAGACGGATGGACTCAAGGTCCACGACTCCCTTCGCTTTCTCGGAAGCTTCGACGTCTGCGGCTGAGATTTCCATGCCCAGTTCGCGCTGGGCTTTCATTACGGCAATCCAGAACTCTCTCTCCATGATTACCTTGCCGGTCGCGGACCAGATGTTTTTCATCGCCGGAGACGCGTATCGCTCGGCCAAAACGTTGGGAATGTCAGTCGTCATGAGATTTGATTTTCAAAAGGATTCGAGCCGCTCGCAAACCGAGCGGATTATAAATTCCGGGGTCGATGCTCCCGCCGTGACCCCGACGAGAGAAAACGAAGAAAACGATTCGGCGTCAAGGTCATGAGCCGTTTCGACGTGAAAAGCCGGGCGGTCGTTGGCTGCCGCCAGCTTGGCCAATTTTTTGGTATTGGCCGAGTGCCTTCCGCCAATCACGACAATAGCCTCTGCCCCAAGCTCGACCAGGGAAACAAGATCGGATTGCCTTTCCTTGGTGGCGCCGCAAATCGTGTCAAAAACCAGCAAGTCGGGGTATCTTTCCGCAAGGATACCCGAGAGGTTTTGAAATTCGTGCGTAAACATGGTTGACTGCGAAACCATCGCCACTCCTCCTTCAAATGAGGGCAATGACTCAAGATCGGCTTCGTTTGCGATCACGTGACCCCGGCCGTCTGCATAGCCCAGAAGCCCAATGACCTCGGGATGCTCACGATCGCCAAAGATCACGATGTCGTAACCCTTTTGGGCATGAAGTTTGACTTTGCCCGCAATGATACCGACGTCGGGACAGGTACCATCCCGGAAAGGAAGGCCAAGCTCCTTGAGGTATTTCCTGCGCTGAGGCGAAATGCCATGGGCCCGCACGACCACGACCGAATCCTTTTCCTCTTCCTGCGGGAGCGACAAATCCTGTTTGCTTTGATAGTCCCCTACCTCCCGTATGTCTTCACGGCTCAAGGCGTCCATCATCTGCTTGTTATGAATCAAGGGGCCATCCGTGTAGACCCTGCGCTCCCCACCGCAAGCCTCTTCCCGGGCTACTTGAATCGCGCGCTCCACCCCCCAGCAGAAGCCTGCGCTTTTGGCTCTTATGACTTTCATAGCTTAAGCAACCTTCCTACAGCGAACTTACCGAGTGTTCAATATTGATTTGCATCCAAGACCCAAACGATGAAAAAGTAAGACCATGCCCATCTTGTCAAAACCCGCCTTCTTCAGCTTGTTTTTTGCCTTTGCCTCCTTCCTCCCCTCCCAGGGAAAGCCGGAGGCGAAAAAGAAACCTGATTCCTCGCCCTACTCTTACGCAAAAAGATCGAGGGACGGAATAGGCAAATTTTACATGGGCCGGGAGATTTCCCAAGTCATGGGACACTTGGGGGCCGGATGGCTCGAGCGGCCCAAAAGGGAAAAGGAGGAAAGGACCGACTTGTTGATCAAGAACATGAAACTGAAGAAAGGCGACCAAGTGGCAGACGTAGGAGCAGGCTCGGGGTACTTTAGCTTTCGCATGGCCGAGTTGGTTCCGGAGGGCAAAGTTTTCGCCGTCGACATTTCTCCCCAGATGCTGGGGATCGTGAGAGCCAAGACCGCCAGCAAGAAAGTCACGAACGTCGAACCGGTTCTCAGCACGATCAAGGATATCAAACTACCACCCGACTCGATCGATTGCGTACTGATTGTCGATGCCTACCACGAATTTTCTCATCCCCGCGAAATGGCTCAGTCCATTCACGACGCTCTTCGCGAGAAAGGACGGTTGATCCTGATAGAATACCGGATGGAAGATCCGACCGTCCCCATCAAGCTCCTTCACAAGATGACCCAGAAACAGGCGATCGAGGAAATCTCTCAAGTCGGATTGGTCTGGAAGAAGACCCTCGACGTCCTTCCACAACAGCATTTCATGATTTTTGAAAAACCGGGGGTCGAAAAACAATAGGCGCCAACTCCTGATCCATTCCCGAGCCTACAAGAGAAATGAGATTTTTTTCCCTGCATCACGTTCCCCGTTTTTTGATCCCGACACTCCTTTGCCTGGCTTTTCACCTCCCCGCTCACTCGGAGAACTGGAACCGTTTTCGTGGGCCGGACGGGACGGGTGCCTTAAAATCGGGCAAATTTCCAGACTCATGGACAAGCAAGGAATACGCGTGGTCCTTCGAGCTCCCCGGGGTGGGTCACTCATCCCCGGTGTTGTGGGGTAACAAGCTGTTTACGACTTGCGCCAGCGAGTCTACCGGGGAACAATTCGTCCTCTGCTTGGATGCAACCTCGGGAAAGAAACTTTGGCAAAAAACCTTCCCCTCGAAGGTATACCCTCACCACAAGTTCAATAGCTTCGCATCCGCCACCCCCTGTGTCGACCGTGAGTACGTCTTCGTGTCCTGGACGACCAAGGAATCGAACGACCTCCTCTGCCTGGACCACAATGGGGCACTTGTCTGGCGTCGGGATTTCGGGAGATTCCAAACCCAGCACGGGAATGGATTTTCCCCCATCGTGGAGGGCGAGGTGGTTATCGTCACGCATGACCATGAGGTGGAATCCTCCATTCTGTGCCTGGACCGAAAGACTGGACGAACCTTATGGGAAACGGATCGCGACGGATCCAAGCCATCTTCCTCCACTCCCCTCACCTACCGGCCAGGCACCGGAGAAAACCTGCAATTCGTAAGCAATTCGAAATCCCATGGTTGCTACGGCGTGGATGCGCGGACCGGCAAGCTCCTTTGGGAAACGGGTCCGGACACTTTGGATTTGCGAAGCGTATCCTCCCCCGTTTTTGCCGAAGGGCTCTTCTTCGCTTCCTGTGGAGCGGGTGGCCGCGGAAGTCGCCTGGTGGCCATCCGTCCGCCCGCGAACATTAGCCAAAAGCCCAAGGTTGCATACGTTCTCGAGAAAAACGTCCCCTACGTACCCACTCCCCTGCCCTTCGAGGACATGCTCTTCCTGATTTCCGACGGTGGGATCGCATCCTGCCTGAAAACCGCCACCGGCGAAGTTCTCTGGCGCGAACGATTGGAAGGGAACTATTTCGCATCCCCCGTGCTCATCAACGGGAAGGTATGCATCGTATCGCGCGAAGGAGACGTAAGGATTCTGTCGATCACCAAGGAAAAAATGGATGTCCTAGGCCTTTCAAAGCTCGGAGAAAAGACCTACAACACCCCTGCCATCTCCCCCCAAAGTATTTTCTTTCGCACTTATTCCACTATTCACTGCCTGAATTCGATTTGACCCGCGCTTGACATTGTCCGTTGACTCGACGGCCAAGCTATTCCAGAAAGACGACATGAACATGACCCCTACCCTTCGCCCCCTTGCCCTCTTGAGTTTCCTTGTCTGCACCTTTCAGGTCAACGCCGTGGAAGTAGCGGGCTATTCCTTCAAAGCTCCCGAAGATTGGAAATCCTCCCCGCCTTCCTCGAACATGCGCAAGGCCCAGTTTGCCGTTCCGGGAAAATCCGGAAAGAATGGCGAAGTCGTCTTCTATTATTTCGGTAGCGGTGGAGCCGGTGGAGTGAAGGCCAACGTCGACCGTTGGATGAAGCAATTCGAGGATCCCCAAGGCCAGAGCGTAAAAACCGAAACGGTGGGGGAAACCAAGGTTACCTACGCCCAGGCCCACGGGACTTTCCTGAGCGGACGCCCCTTCGGACCGAAGACCCCAAACCCGGGGCATGCCATGCTCGCTGCGATCATCGAGGGCAAAAAAGGAGCTATCTTCGTAAAGATGACCGGTCCCAAGGAGACCGTGGAAGCCCATTCCGCGAAGCTCAAGAAGATGGTTACGGATTCCTTGGCAAAGTAGCGTTCGAATCCGGCTCCACAAAATTTCTCATCAAGCCTTCCGCCACGGCTTGGGCATACTCGTCAACCAAGGGGATTCTTTGAACGCCTTCGATTTCACGCACTCCCTTGTAATTTCCCGCAGTGATCCTCTTGTAAGCGCCTTTCGAATTCGCCCGGTAAGGCTCGAGAAAAACGACCGGGCACCTGTATAGGCGATTGGCAAGAAGGTTACGGGCCCAAACGCCTTCCACCTTGCCGATTTTCAATGCATTTGGCCCCTTGTAGGAAAACGCCGGCAACTTGGTAGCCTTGGCGAGGGCGAACGAGACGTCCTCCGCCAGCTTCTGCTCAAGCTCGTGCCAACCGTTGAGCAAGCGGAGCATCATCTCAAAACGCTGATCGTCCAAGGCCAATTCCCCCCCCATGTAGCAACCGTTGACCAGAACGTGAAAATCATTGGTCTCGCCCAGTTCCTTCTTCTCCGGATCTTTCCAGGCGCTTGCATTGAGGTGCAGGCAAACGACCAAGTCGGGACGGATTTTCTCGTTCACAAGTCGCGCCCGGGCATGAATCTCACTCACCCGGTAGAAAAGCATTTCCTGTCTCTTCTTGATCAGCTTGTCCTTTTCTTCCTTCTTCAGTTTCTCCAAGCCCCGCCCGGCAATCCATTTCTGAGCCTCCTTGGCAAAATCCTTGGGTTTTTTCGAGGTAACGGGCTCACTTTTGGCACGAACGAGAAAAACTTCGGCACCAAGGGCGGTCAGGATTTCCTCCAGTTTTTTGGCTGTTTCCAAAGACAGGTCACCCTCCTTCACGGGGGCATCCTTTCCGATGACGAAATGACGGCCCTCCATTTCCGAGTACTTGCCCCCTATGTGCCCAGGATCCAAGGCAATCTTCAGCCCCTTCAAGGATTTACGCTTTTTCTCGGAGTCTGCGGGTTCCTTGGGCTTTTCGCAAAAAGACAAGTGATACCAGTCGTCCTTGCCCGCTTGTTTCCGAATCCGCGCCTTGTCTTTTTCAAGAACGATCCAAGGCTTCCACCATTCCTTGCGCGGACAATATACTCGGGCGAGCAAGTTCTGGAACTGATCCCGAGTAATCGTCGATTGCCAAGGATCGAGCAGCTCCCATTTCGGGGGATTCCCCGAGGTGGAAGTTTTCGGGTATAGGGATCCCCATCCCCCAAAAAAACAACAAAGCAAAAATATCCTAAACCACACCTATTTCAAGATGTGGATTGAAAAAGGATTTGCAAAGTTTTTTCTTTTTCCCGAGGACTCTTACTCACTAATCCGTTCACTATGTCTTTCGAAAAGGAAACTCTTGGTTTTTTCAAAGATAAGGAAATCCTCCTTCTCGAGGATGATCTTCTCTTGGCCAAGCGCATAACCGCATCCATCGAAAAGACCGGTGCGGCCGTCACCCACTGCCAAAACCTAAAGGAAGCGGAGAATGCTTTTCGCGACCTGTCTTTCGAGGCTGCCCTCTTCGACTTGAACCTGCCCGACGGGGAAAGCCTCGACCTTCTGCGTCGAAAAGTGGTCCCCGAGTACACCTTGATCGTCCTGATGACGGGTGAAGGCGGAGTTCGTTCCGCAGTGGAAGCCCTCCAACTCGGGGCGGCCGATTACCTGGCCAAGCCCTTTGACCTCGACGAATTGCCCCTCGTGTTCGCGAATGCCGACCAGCGCCGCAAGAATGCCCGAATCCGCCAACATGAAAAGGAAAAGGAAAGGAGAGAGAGCCAAACTCTTTTCTTCGAAGGCACCTTCAGGGAGGACTTGTCCAAGCTCAAAAAGATTCTCGAGGCCGACGGACGTCTCTCGGTCAACCTCCCTCCTCTCCTCATTGACGGGCCAACCGGTTCCGGCAAATCCAGTTACGCCCGCTGGGTTCATGAGAATGGCCCGCGTGCTGAATCCCCTTTCGTCGAGCTCAACTGCTCGGCCATTCCCGAAAACTTGGTCGAGTCCGAACTGTTCGGCCATGAGAAAGGAGCTTTTACCGATGCCAAGAACACCCGGATCGGGCTTTTCGAGGCCGCCCATCAGGGAACTCTCTTCCTCGACGAAATCGCCAGCCTATCCCTTTCGTCCCAAGCCAAGGTCCTGCTCGCCATCGAGAATGGAATCATTCGAAGAGTCGGAGGGACGAAAGAAATCAAGGTGGACGTTCGGATCATCGCCGCCGCCAACCAAGGTCTTCGGGAAATGATCGAGGAGGGAGGATTCAGGGAGGATCTCTTCCATCGACTTGATCTTCTGCGCCTAAGCATCCCTGCCCTCTCCAGCCGGGGGAAAGGAATCATCGAGCTAGCCAATCATTTCCTCACTGGACTCAGCCGAAAATACAAGGTACCTCAACCTGCCCTGTCCGAGGCAAGCCAAGCCCAACTGACAACCCATTCCTGGCCCGGCAACGCCCGTGAATTGATCCACGAACTGGAACGCGCCTTGGTGATGAGCGAAAAAGGGCAAGATCTGCAGCTTGCGATCACTGGGACCCTAAAATCCGATCAACGACAGGCTCAAGATTCCAATGATTGGTTCAACGCTGCCTTCACCTTTCCCGATGGCGGGTTTGAATTGGAAAAGGAAATCATCCGGCTAATCGAGGCCGCCATCGAGCAAGCCGACGGAAACGTTTCGCAAGCTGCCCGACTCTTGGGCGTCCCACGCGACTACGTCCGCTACCGCTTGCAAAAGAAATAAGACTTGGGCAATATTTCCCAATAATCAGCTTTGAAGATCAATTTCCACTAGAGAGTATATTACTCATTTATCTCATTGTAAGCCACTTATGAATATGCGATCAATTGGCTCGACAAATGACAATAAATCCCACATTTTTTCTACTAAAATAAACCCGAAATCATGAAAAAACTCATCATCTCATTGATCGCAAGCTTCATGCTCTGTGCCTTTGCCTATTCGGAAGACAAGGAAAGACCGCAAACCGGAGGGTCTGATCCGAAGCCTCAAAAGCCCGGTGAAGGCGGAGAAAAGCCCGAGGTGGGTCGACCCGCACCCAAACCTTTCCCTCCACACTGGGGCAAGCCACCGGCCGCCCAGACCAAGGATCTTCGCCCCCTCCCGGGCGGGTTTGGGATGGGCAGTTCAACCCTCGCCAACTGGATCAAGGAAAACATTGAGGAGGACAAGGCAAACGGAAAAGGGCCTGATGGAGAAAAACCGAAAGTAGAACGGCCTAGATTTCCCCTGCATTGGGGTAAGCCCCCGGAAATCCAGCTGACGGATCACGTCAAGCTTCCAGGCAATTTTGGAGAGGGCAGCTCCACGCTTGCCCACTGGATCAAGGAAAACATCGAGGAGGACAAGGCAAACGGGAAAGGACCTGGGAAGGAAAAGCCCGACATTCTGACCGACAAGGAAAAACTCGATCCCCGCAAAGTCGAAGCCGAGGTGCTACAGCTGGTCAAGGAAGGGAAGATTTCCCAGGAAGACGCCAGGAAGAAATTGGATGCTATCCGCGGAGAAATGGAGAAACGTGGCGAATTCAAGCGCCCCAAGCGTCCTAAGAAACCGGAATTGTCCGAAGACGTGAAAAACACGCTCCAGGGCATCAAGGACTTGCAGGATGCCTTGGCCAAGGAAATGAAGACCAAGCTAGACGGTCTCAAGAAGGACGGAGCGACCAGAGAGGAAATGCGTGAAGCCGTCCATGCCTTCCAAAAAGACAACAAGGATAGTCTCGAAGACATCCGCAAATTGCACAACAAAATCCACAGTCATCTCAAAGTCCCCCACAAACCCGAGCGCCCTGAATTGACCCCCAAGATCAAGGTCGAGGTCGAGGTCCTCAAGGAGAAGCAAAAGGAATTGCACACGGCCCGCAAGGATCTCCATGAAAACCTCAAGGACAAGTCCAAGGAAGATCGCGAGGAATTGATTGCCGATTTCAAGAAGAACAACAAGACCAAGCATGAGGCAATCAAAGACCAAGCCAAGGTAGTCAAGGAAGAGATCAGGGCGTTGGTGGAAACCGAAGCGACCCGCACCTCGGACCTTTGATTCTTCGGCAAAACGCGACGACTGCGATCGGTTAACCGAAACCTACGCGAAGTCGCGATAACTTTAAAGAGAGGCGGATTTTCCGCCTCTCTTTTGTTTAGTAGGAGAGCCATTGGCGTAACCTAGAATTATGATTTCCCTCGATCTAAGAATGCCCTACAAGGAAGACTCCATTAATTCCCGATTCCATTGACTCACGAACCGTATATTTCATTCGTCCCGGTCATCCGGCTTGTCTTGATCCTTCCATTCGCCCCAATGGCCCACGGACAGCCCGCCCGTGAACCTGACACGTTTCACTCGAACCTTGGTCTGATTGAAAGAATAGACGCACCTCGGGAATCATCGCCCGAGGAGGTCGCCTTGCAAGCCAAGCAAGCTCCATCCTTTCGCTCCCAACCGACAACCGGGGAGTCAGAACGTTCCGGCGGACGCAGGTGGGGACGTTCCACTGAGGAAAAGGACGTTTCCCCTCAATCGCTCGAAGTCCCCTTGGATATTGAAAACGAGTTGAGCGAGGAGGACATCAAAAAGATGCTGTTTGGGGATAACGTGATCGAAGAAGAACCACAACCGGTCGAGGAATTGCCCGAAAAGAAGAAATGGATTCCCTCCTTTTCCGCCAAGCTCGGCATCGGGTATTCCGACAACCCTATGTACGGGCCCTACGTCAGGGAAGAATCGGGCTACCTGGAGATGGAAAGCGAACTATTCGTCCTTCGCCAAGGAAGCCCGAACTCCCTGACCTACCTCTACCTGTTCGGCGATGGAAAATGGTTTGACGGACTGCCCGAATACGACCTGTCCGGGATTCTTCTGGCCCAAGCGGAACACACCTACGTAACCGATGATTCGGCGAACTCTTTCGGGTTGAGGCTTCGACATACTTATTATGACCAAGCCTTCGACTTTTCCGATCTCGGGCTCCCCTACTCGATGCAGGTTCAATCGAACAAGTCGGAAATCATCCCTCACCTTTCCCATCGCTTTACGGACAAAATCACGGCCAAAATCGAAGTTTCCGGTGGGAGCGAAAGATTTGACGACCCATCCGAAAACAATGCCGATCAACAGCTCCGGGTAGCCCTGGATTGGCAGGCCACCGAAAAGCTCAGCGTCGAGGGGAAGGTATCCGGAAGAACGGTTGAATACGAGGGTCGGGGGAGAAGGGAATCCGATGGCACGCCCTTGCCGGACGGGAAGCTGGAAACTGAAAAACTCGGGCTCGCCTTGGCAATGGAACGCGAGTTCTCATCGCCTTGGATCAAGGCTATCGGGGTGAGTTTCAAGGTCGATCAACTCGAGGACAACGCAGGAGGCTATTACGATTACGAAAGGCTTGGAGCCGGCCTTTCGTATTCGGCCAAGTGGGAAAAATGGTTGCTGGAGGTTGACCTCGGGTGGAATCAGTTCCGTTATGACCAAAGAACCGTATCAAGCGGGGAAAGATTCGACCGGCAAGGCTTTACCAATCAACTGATACTCACCCGCTCGATCAATGAAAACTGGGACGCCTACCTGAAATGGAACCGGGAGGAAGACCAGTCGAATTCAAGGGATTACGAATATTTCTCAAATTTTTACTCGATCGGGATCTCGTGGGAACAATAGAATATTTAAATTGCGTAACCAAAGGACAACTGGGGCTGTGTACTGTAAATGACAACGGCCAGAAGATGAAACCCCGGGAATGCAAACGATGACGACCAAGAAAAAAGGCTGGTTGGCCTTTGCCGTTATTTTGGCAATGCTCGGTATCCTGACGGGCGTCTTGCAATTTTCCTCGCGCGAAAAGCTCCATCAGCTCGCTTTGCACCGGGAAGCATCTTCCCATATACCCACCCTGGAAAATTTGCGGGAGAGCGTGGAGGAGGAATTCCTCGATGATGATCTCCTCTTCGTAGACTTGGGAATGGAGGAACTCGTTCATCGCGAAAACGATTACCTCGGGGAAATTGCCCTGCGGGCGCTGGAAATCCAGGAAACAGTCGGGGTATTTGCATTTGACCGAAATGGCAAACTCATCGAGTTGCCCACCGACTCGACCCGACAAGCAGCCGATCCATCCCGGACGGAAAGCCTCGAGCAACTGTCCTTTGATTTTCGTCTCTCCGAAGGGCAGGCGCTCTCGATTCTCTACCCGGTTGGGGAAGAGGCCGACATGGGCTATCTCGAGCTTTTGATCGATCCCGCCCCCATTCTGGCTGAAAGGGATGCCGTCGATGAGGAAATCATCCAGCAGGGGCTTTGGGCCTTTGCCATTGGAGCGGGCTTGCTCTTTTTGATCTTCCGAATTCTCCTGACCCGCCTCTTGCGTTCCGAACGGGAGCTCCTGAACAAGTCCATCAACCTGAAAGAGGCAAACCTTCGACTTTCCCAAGCCTGCAAGACTGCCGGAGTGGGAGCCGTAACCGCCCACTTGATGCATGCCTTGAAGAGTCCATTGATGGGGCTCAAGAACTTGGAACTCGATGCCGGCGAGCAGTTGGAAGCAACCGAGGAAAACCTGCGCGCAACCACCCGGAAGATAGAAAACCTGATTACGCAAACCCTGAACACTCTCAGGGAATGCGACTTGAACGAGGAGAGCTATTCATTCGAGGCTCAGGAAGTTCTCAACTTGGCCGCCAGCAAGTTCAATGACGAGGGAAGTGAGTTAAGGGTCAGCGTGCTCGAAAGCGCCGCAGCGGATCAAAAAATCGACAACCTCAAGGCCAACTTGATTTTGCCCATCCTGCACAACCTGATCCAAAACTCGATTGATTCCGGACCCGGAGTCAAGGTGTTCCTCCTGGCGGAACTTAAGAACGAATCCTTGACCCTTTCGGTCCGGGACAACGGACCGGGGATTCCCGAAGAGTTGAAGGACAGCCTGTTCAAGCCCATTCAGAGTCAAAAGGAAAACGGTTCCGGCATCGGCCTGGCAATCTGCAAGGAATTGGCTCAACGGGCGGATACCACGGTCATTCTCGACAAAAGCACGGACAAAGGAACGTCCTTTGCCGTGGCAATCCCCATAGACAAGACACCTAATTAATCTTTTGCAAATAGCGTAAAAATGAGTAAAATTGTAACTTCAACCCAAGTCACCCTTTCAGTTTTCCGGCTCAACCTTCTCTTGCCCTTGCCTGTATTACTTACATTTCGAAAAAGCCTTTTCGTCTGCTTTCTTTTGACCTCAAGTATGCTTTGGGGGAATCCATCCCTCGAATGGAACGCATCGACAGGCGGAGTCATTTTCTCTTCGCCTGCGATTGCAACGGACGGCACGGTTTACGTGGGCTCGAACGACAGCAAACTCCACGCCTTCAACTCCGACGGGACGAAGGCATGGGACACGAATGGGACGATCGGCAACTGGGTGGACTCGACTCCCGCCATTGGTTCGGACGGCACGATTTACGTGGGATCATGGGACGATAATCTTTATGCCATCAACCCAGACGGAAGCAAGCTGTGGGACTACAACGCCAGCAGCAGCATAACGTCCAGCCCGACCATCGGTTCTGATGGCAGGATCTACTTCGGATCGAAGGATTACTTCTTTTACGCCCTCGACTCCAGCGGAACCAAACTGTGGGAATACTTTGCCGGTCAACCGATCTCCGCATCAGCTGCCATCGGTCAGGACGGAACGATTTACTTTGGCGATGAGAACGGGACCTTTCACGCGGTCAACCCGGATGGGTCGGAAAAATGGACCTACCTCGTGGACGACGTCACGGACACGAACAAGTCCATCTTGTCTTCCCCTGCCCTCGATCTTTCGGGAAGCATCTATTTCGGCTGCGGCAATGGTTATTGCTACTCGATCACTGACAACGAGACGAATGCGTCGTTGAACTGGAAGCTTGCAACCGGAGACCGGGTGGATGCCTCGCCCGTGCTCGGAACGGGGAGCGAAGTCTTCTTCGTTTCCCGGGACGGATACCTCCGATCCGTCGACACCATCACCGGGATAGCAAACTGGGAGACTCTGGTCGGGGACGTATTCTACAGTTCGCCGGCAGTCGATTCCAACGGAAGGGTTTATGTCATTGCCTATACCGGTGGCGGAGAAAATCACCTCTTTGCGTACGACTCCAATGGAACGAAGGCATGGGATACGAATGGCACGACTCCGCCCTTCACCATCGGGGGCGTTGTCGATTCATCCCTTGCCTTGGATGCCAACGGGAAACTGTACTTCGGTTGCTACGACAACAAGCTCTATGCCGTGAACGTAGGAACCGGGGTCGCGGACTCGGACTGGCCCCAGTTTCAAAGAAACACAAAGCGAACAGGGGCATGGCCAACCCTCAACGTCACCACCGATTCCTTCCCCTCCGCCGGAGGAAGCGTCTCGGGGAGCGGACAATACAACGAAGGGGCCACGGTTACCTTGCAAGCGACCCCTGCAACCGGTTACGGCTTTAGCAATTGGACATCGGGAAGTTCCAGCCTAAGCACTGCCAACCCCTACGAGTTCAACGCATCCGCCGATATTTTGATCACCGCGAACTTCACCCTTCAATCCTATGCGTTCACGATCTCGGCTGGCTCGGGTGGAACTGTTCCCGGAGGTCTCTCGCAATCTTATTCCTATGGTTCGGTCTTTCAAATCTCCGCCACCCCGAACACCGGATACGAGTTTTCCTCATGGACCGGATCCGGGATCGCAGACCTGAATGCAAAGGACACCAACGTAACCATCACCGGGATCCAAAGCGCCACCGCAGCCTTTACCCCCATCAACTACACCCTGACTGCCACCGCCGGAATCGGCGGAACGATCAACGCCCTCAACAGTTCGTATCCATACGACACCAACGTTTCCCTCGTCGCCACCCCGTCCACCGGCTACGCCTTTTCCGCTTGGACGCAATCGGGAAGTGGGATTGCCGATACCGCAAGCACGTCCACCACCGCGCGCATCGATGGGAACCAATCCGTACATGCTACCTTCTCTCCTTTGTCCTACAACCTGAACCTTACGGCTGGAACCGGAGGTTCGGCCAGCAATAATCCGGCTGGGACTTCCCACAGTTACGGCAGTCCGGTCACCATTACAGCGACCCCGGATTCCGGGTATTACTTCACCGGATGGACAGGCAGCGGAATAACGGACGTCAATGCATCGACCACCACCGTGGCGATATCCGGAGACCAAAGCGTCCAAGCAAGCTTCGCTCAAATCCCAGCAGGGAGCTTCCTTCTGCAATTGAGCTCCAATCCAAACAATTCCGCCGCCGGTTTGATTGGGGCTGGAATTTACACCAATGGGCAAACAGCGCAAATTTCCGCCACCCCCATCGCCGGCTATACCTTTCAAAACTGGACCGGAGGAACCGTTGCCGATGAAAACGCCTCCTCCACTTCCGTAACCATTACCCAAGACCTGAACCTGACCGCCAACTTCCTCGGCGTTAGCCATCAGCTCACGGCAAGCGCCGGCCCGGGAGGAAGCGCCAGCGGATCCGGTACTTTCGCTTACGGCACCACTGCCCAGATCACCGCCGCGCCCGACGCCGGATATACCTTTGTCAAATGGGATGGCAACCTGACCTTCGCCAACCAATTTTCCGCCACAACTTCCGTCACGGTCACCCAGGACGCGAACCTCACGGCCTCGTTCGCAGTCAGCGCCCACTCCGTAACGGTCAACACATCCGGAGAAGGTTTTGCTTTTGCCACGGGTACAGGACCCTATTCGTACGGTACGGAAGTCAGCTTAACAGCCAACCCCTATGCGGGGCATTCCTTTGCAGGATGGAGCGGAACGGGCATAGCCGATTCCAACGAAACCACAATCACTCTTACCGTCACGCAAGACCTCAACCTAACGGCAAACTTCCAGAAGTTGCCAAGCCAATTGAACAAATCAATCGACGCTCAAGAGTCTGTAGCAAGTTGGTACACAAGTAATTGGTTGGGATACTTTTATCAGGCTGACAACGGTTGGTGCTATCATTTCAGACTAGGTTGGATTTATCCAACTGTTCAGACGGACGGATCGATTTGGGCGTGGTCGCCTCAACTCGAATGGATTTGGATCGAACAAAGTCCCTTTGCGAATTCTTTCATCTGGTCCTCGGATGACGGCAATTGGCTTTTCTTCGACTTCGATTCCAACACCGGCCCTCGCATCTTCAAGTATTTGACCGAAGAATGGTCAAACTACGACAGGGATGCCAAGATCGATCCGGTGGATTCGGTTTTCTGACTTGGTCTAGACTCCTTCGATTTCAGTCCGGCCGTCCAAGGCGCTGCGCAAAGTCACTTCGTCGGCAAAAGTCACGTTTCCTCCGCTCGGCAAGCCAAAACCGATTCTCGATACCCGGATGGGCCGATCCCCAATGACCACTTCTTTCAGATAATGGCAGGTGGCTTCCCCTTCCATGTCGTTGCCCAGTGCCAAAATTACCTCGCTCACTTTGTTGCCTTCGACTTTGTCCCGCAGGGTTTCGATGTTGAGCTTCTCGGGCCCCACCCCGCGGATTGGAGATAGCTTTCCATGCAAAACGTGATACTTGCCTCGATAGGCCCCCGAACGCTCCATGGCGAAAAGATCGGTTACGCTTTCGAGTACGCAAATGATCGAATCGTCACGCTCAGTGGAAGCGCAAATTTCGCATTCGTCCGACTCGGTCAGGTTTCCACATGAACCGCAGGGCCCGATCTCCTCGGATGCGCAGGCCAAGGAATCAACAAGCTCTCGCACCAAGTCGGTCTTCTCGACAAGAAGGTGCAGGGCTATCCTCTCAGCCGAGCGATATCCCAAGCCGGGCAATCCCTTGAGAAGCTGGACCAGTTGATCGTAGCGCGGAGTCAAGAATCGTTCTGCCTAGAAGAGGCCGGGCATTTGCATGCCGCCGGTCAAACCGCTCATGGCCTCGTCGTTTTTCTTTTTTGCCTGCTCGGAGGCATCGACGATGGACTGAAGAATGGCTTCGGAAACGAATTCCGCGTCCTCCTTGAGAAACTCCGGATCAAGCTTGAGCTCCTTGAATTCCCCCTGTCCTGAAATTTTAATGGAAACAGCCCCACCGCCTCCCGAAACCTCGATGATTTCTTCGGACAAAAGAGCTTGAGCCTCTTCCATCTTTTGCTGCATTTTCTGGGCTTGCTTGAGAAGTTTTCCTACGCCTACCATGATCTTTTGAATTTTGGGTTAATTATTTGTTGAGCTATGATCAGCATAATATCGATTCGTAGCCTTTGACAAAAGAATTATACCGAGGCTCCCACTTTAGATCATTCCTGATTTTATCGATGCAAACCTTTCGGTCGGGAATGCGGACTCCGTCATTTTCCAAAAATGGAGTCACTTCAACGCCTAGCTTTTCGGCTAGCCAGGAAACGATCTCCCCCCTGGAAAAATGACTTCCGTCCGAGACATTGTAAATCCCTCCCCGAATTTCCGGCTCCGCATCCAAGCAGCAAAGAACGGCATCGGCGGCATCGGCCACGTGAATCAAGTTCAACGTTCGGTTCGCATTGCCCTCAAAAGGATGTCCGCCCTTGAGTTTCTCGACCATCAGGTGTCGCCCGGGTCCGTAAAGACCCGCCAACCTCAAGACGTAACTCCGATCGACGTTGACCGCCGGAGCAAGGCATTTCTCTTCCGCCTCCAATAGGAGACGTCCCCTCTCGGATGCATCTCTGGTCGAGGATGATTCGTCGACGGACAAGCCTCCCGATTGGGGATAAACGGAAATGCTGCTGGTAAAAAGCAAAGTCCCCGCCTTCCCCTTGGCCAACCATTTTCCAACGGACCCCTGACCTTCGACGTAAGACTGACGGTAACCGTCCAAGGTTCGACTGGCGGCACCCACGCAGTTCACTACGAAATCCTGAGAGGGATCGAGTTGCCCGTGCCATTCGGTTCCCCCGAGCTCAGACTCGACAACGTTGCTTGCCCCTTTCCGGCGAAGAGCTTCGGCGGTTTCGGGATTTCTGGTCAAAGCCGACACACGCCATCCTTTTTCCAAGCAGCGCCCGGCCAACGCTTGCCCCAAATACCCACATCCGAAAATGGTTATGCATTTACTCACAAACCATCATATTCAGCATACCCTTGGCATAGTCAAGTTTGCCCGCATCTAAAACAGGTTCTGCCTTGAACCCACGAAGATCAAGAGGTAGACAAAACACCATGCATATCCTTTTTGTCTGTTGGGGAAATATTTGTCGCTCGCCTTCCGCCGAGGCAACTTTTCGCAAGTTGCTCAAGAAACGGGGACTGGAAAAGAAGATTACCTGTGATTCCGCCGGGACCATTGGTCAGCATCATGGCAACCCTCCCGATCCACGCATGCAAAAGGCAGCCCGGTCCCGTAATCTTTCTCTTGGCGGAACGGCGCGAATGGCAACGGACGAGGACTTTGAGAAATCGTTCCTCCTCCTCACCATGGATAACTTCAATTTCTCCGAACTTTCCTCACTCGCTCCGAACGCCGAGCTCAAAGCCAAGATCAAGCCATTCTGCTCCTACGTCTCCAATGGAGTGAAGGAAGTCCCCGACCCCTACTACGGTGGCGCCGCTGGATTCGAGACGGTATTGGACCTTCTTGAAGACGGATGCTCCCGGCTTTTGGATGAACTGGAAAGCCAACTCACCCCCTCCTGAAACCTTGACTCAGCCTGCTTCTTTTCCTTCCGTCGCCGAGGCGATATCCAAGGAAACCGGAACCCCCTTTGT
>JABGWD010000198.1 GCA_018645725.1 Opitutia bacterium | reverse complement strand
TGAAAAACGTGGCTTCAATTATACCATCACCATACCGGAAAATAGTCCGTCAACCATGATTCTTAGCAACGCCAAGCTGAGCAAAAAAGTTTCCAAGGAAAATTTGAACTGGGAGAAGTTGACGGAAAAAGGCTGGGAATTCCAAACCGCAGGCGATCAGGAAATGCAAGATGTTGAAAGCTCGTACGATGCCGTAAGAGTTACGCTGATTAGCTACCTGGAAAATAAGCATGACAGCTATTACTTTAAGACTTTGAAGAAGGGAAAACCCACATATATTGAGGACCTGTTATTGGACGACAATGAGACATACGACGGAACCAAGAAACCATTAGAAATTCTGAGGGGAAAAATCCCATTCTGGGTGGAGACAATTCAATACGGAGATACTCGTTTCAAAGAATTTGCCGACGCACTTCGAACACAAAAGGATAAAACTGTAATGAATTTCATAAATCAAAAAAAAGCCGATGAAGTCGCAAAAACGAATCGAGTTAACTTCGAGACACTCACTGGCAAAACTGTCGAGAAGGCAAGCAATGCAACCGAGTTACATAAAAGCTTCCAGCAAAAACTCAAAAATCTATCAAGTGATAATCGACAAGTTGAATTCCAAAAAAACAAGGAGACCAAGAAGGACGAGAATTTCCTTACCGGAAGTGTGACAAGTTACACACTTAAGAATCATTTTATACTGGTAAAGCCGTTAAGCGAAAGAGAGATGAAAAAATCTCCCAAGTCGAGAAGAAATCCTGCGGAATGCAGAAAAAAGTTCATTCAAGAAGCTAATCGGCACATTAAAGATGCAAAAGTTGCATGGGTTGAACGTTTTGCTTATGGCAAATATACTAAGGCGAAACATGAGGATGTTGAATCGCTGAAAGAGCTATCCGCGAAATTCGATGAAGCTAACAAGATATTTCAAGAAAACAAGCTCAAGGCAGATAACATCGATCCTTTCCCTAAAAGCTACCAAAAGGAAGGCAAAACCCTTATCGAGATCCGAGAGTAATGCTCAACGAACCACCGAATTCCCTCGTGTCACTCACCGGCAACCGAATCACATGAGCGCATCCATCAAGGGGGCATGGGTCACCCATGCCGGGAAAAGGAAGCCAAGCAACGAGGATTCCGTATTCTTTGGTCCCGAAACCCTCTCCGGTACGGTGATGGAAGAACCCGCTACCGTCGAGTGCGCCAATGACGAATGGCTTCTTGGGGTTGCCGATGGAGTGGGCGGGCACGAAGGAGGGGAAACGGCCAGCAGGATCTGCGTCGATGCGCTAGCGGGAGCAAAGGGGGTGACGCCCGCAACGGTTAAGAAAATGCTCGAGGATCTTAATCAGGAAATATTCGACAAATCCGAAGAGAGAAAACTCCAAGGCATGGGTACGACTGTCGCCGGACTTGGATTCGGCAGCGGACTGCTCTTTGCATACAACGTCGGAGATTCAAGGGTTTATCGGCATCATGCCGGGAGAGGTTTGGAGCGCATAACCATCGACGATTCCCTCGTCGAAAGGGGCGGGAAGGATTCCATGCCAAGCCCGGATGCTCCTTCCAACGTAATAACCCAAGCACTTGGGGGTCGCAAGAGCTTCAAGGAGATCAACCCCAACCTTTATGATGACCTCGATTCCTCCGAGAAAGCCCTTTATCTGGTTTGCTCGGATGGTCTCAACGATATGATTGAGGACGAGGTAATTGGGGAAATTCTTGCAGGAAATGATGAAGGCGCGGAGCTGCAGTCCATCGCCCGGGATCTTCTCCGACTTGCCCTTGATGGCGGAGGGAAGGACAACGTAAGCATCGTCTTGGCCGAATACGAACCACCCGCTCCCAAACGAGGTTTACTGGGACGACTATTCGGAAGATTCAAGCAATGACGGATGCGTTCGAATACAGTGTCGGACGTGGCAAGGACTGCCAGCTAATCCTGAACAACCCCTTCGTTTCACGAGAGCATGCCAAGGTTCGCTGGAACGCAGAGGAAGGGTGGATTCTCCAGGATTTACGCAGCTCCAACGGCACTTTCGTAAATGACCCCGAAACACCCATGGCACGTGGAGCATCCCAGGTCCTGAGGGAAGGTGACATCGTATACTTCTCCCGGCAATTCAAGCTACCCGTAGACCTGCTTATCAAGCGCCTGACGGAGGGAGGAGGAAACGAGTCCTCGGGAGAAATGAGCGTTTTCCCGCCTTCCGAAGGCGTGATCAAGATTGGACGCTCCTCCGAAAACGACATCGTGCTCTCTCAGTTGACGGTAAGCCGCTTCCACGCCGAGATTCACGTCGCGGCGGACGGCTCACGCTCGCTCAAGGACTTGGGGAGCAAGGGCGGCACGTTCGTTAACGACCGGCAGGTCATTGGTCGATCGGTCTCGATTACACAGGAAGACCGGATCGAGGTCGGAGGTGTTGCCGTATGTATCCAGTTCTCCGCCAAGCCCGGGGGCAAGACCATGGTGGGACGGCAGCGAGAAGGGTTCTTCCTTACCGCATCCAGTGTCTTCCAGTCCGTCAAGGACAGGCAGACAGGAAACCTCAAGAATCTTCTTGAAGACCTCAGCCTGTCCGTATACCCAGGCGAATTCGTCGGTCTCATGGGACCTTCCGGCTGTGGAAAGACGACCTTCGTTACTGCCCTGAACGGAAGTCAGAGCTTCACCTCCGGCTTCGTCTATTACAATGGACTGGACTTGGTCGGCAACCTCTCTCGTTTCTCCCCTCAAATCGGCTACGTTCCCCAAGATGATATCATGCACCCGGAGCTTACCGTCCGGGAGGTCCTCTTTTATACGGCTCGGCTGAAATTGCCCGTCGACGTTTCGGACGAGGACATCAACCATAGGATTTCCGATGTATGCACGTCCGTAGGTCTTGATGACAAGCTCGAAACCCTGATCGGGACCACCGAGCAGAAAACTCTTTCGGGTGGGCAGAAGAAGAGAGTCAACCTTGCCATGGAACTGCTCACCGACCCCAAGATTCTTTTCCTCGACGAACCGACCTCCGGGCTTTCCTCCGCCGATACGGTTACAGTCATGAAGTTGCTCAGGAAGATGGCCGACGAGCGGGGTATTGCCATTATAATCACCATCCATCAACCGTCCACTCCCGTTTACCAATTGATGGACAAGGTCATTTACCTCAAAGACGGAAAGCTATGCTATTATGGGAACGCTTTCCCTGACTCGATTAGTTATTTCGTTCCTGAAAAAGACCCGGAAATTGCCGGGCCGGATGCGGTCATGCAGAAACTCGACGACGGTTCCCCCCACGTCATGCAAGTGGAATACAGGAAAACCCAAGCCTACCAAGATTTCGTAATAAAAAGGGACCAGCTTCTCAGCCGGGCAAACAAAGCGGGCGGGCGCATCGAGTCTAGGCAGGCAAATCGGGCTAGCCAGCTTATCTCCCTGTTGAAGCGTTATCTAACCTGCAAGACCAGAGACCGCGGATCGCTTGCCGTCCTCTTCGCTCAAGCCCCGACGATTGGGCTCCTTGTGGGATGGATATTCAGGGAGAGCGACCTGAATCCCCCTCTTTTCCTGTTAGTGTTCGTTTCACTGTGGTTTGGCACCAACAACTCTGCCAAGGAACTCGTAGGGGAACGAAGCATCTTCCTGAGGGAAAGCAGAAGCGGTCTGTCCCCGATCGCCTACCTCGGATCCAAGATGCTTGCTCAGGCTTTTCTGGCATTCGTTCAGTGCTTCCTGCTAGTTGGAGCAAGCTGCATTTTCATAGATTTTTCGTTCCCGTTCCTTTCCGCCGTACTCATTTGCTGGATCACATCACTCGTTGGAATTTCAGCCGGCCTTTGCGTCAGCGCATGGTCAAAGACCGAAGTTACCGCAATTGTAGCCGTACCCCTTATTCTCATCCCATTCATACTTTTCGGCGGACTACTCAAACCATATGACGATATGGGAGGAGTTTCGCGATTCGTCGCCTTCTTCAACCCCGCCCGATGGGGTTACGAGCACATTGTCCAAACTGAACGCGAGGAGCATGAGAAATATTCGCTTAGTCCGGAGAAACTGATCAATCAACTCCGCAATACCCTCGACGCGACAAGGAATGGCATCCCGGCGCCTGACATTGAAGAAGACGATGACATGCCCAAACTGCGTGCATTCAGCGAAGAGAACGATCTCAGGGCAGGAAATCTGGGAACTGGCTACAGGGACGGGCGCAAAGCAATTGCTGAAATCACCCTAATCCTCATGAGCGTACTTATAATGTCCGCTTGTTACTATCGACTGAGGGCAACAAAGTAGAACGATCAATGACAAATCGAAAATTCGAGCCAAGTCAAAACATGAATTTGTTAAACATATGAAAGAACAATCTAAACCTAAACTCGCGACAGTGGTGATACTTTCGACAGTCCTCATAATTCTAGCTGTGACTAATCCCAGCAGCGATGATTTCAGGGAATGGTATGTAGAAAATCATGGTTTTGCAGGAGCCTTGATAAGCATCGAAGTGAAGAGGGAAAACCGCTTCTTCTTCAGCACGTTTTCCATCGACGGAGATGGCTTTCTCTCCAAGCGGAGCGTGGCGAGAGGATTCGCAGGCATGCTCTTTGAGATCGATGGATGAGCCGGGGAATTGAGTAAAGATGAGCAAGGATCAAAATACCCTCCCTATCGGTTCAAGTTTCGGCCAACACCGCATTTTGCGGATGATCGGAAGCGGAGGGATGGGCCAAGTCTACGAAGCGGAGCATGAACTTACAGGCGAAACTCATGCACTCAAGCTCCTTAGTCAGGAAGTAATGGAAGTCCCAGGCGCCTTGGCCCGCTTTGAGCGTGAGGCCAAAGTCATGGCGCGCCTTGATCACCCGGGTATCGTCCTAGTTGACTTTGCAGGTGAAAACGAAGGAAAGCACTGGCTTAGGATGGAGCTGATCCCCGGCAGAGAAGTGGATGGCAACTTGTTTGTCACTCTCGAGGATTACGTAAGCGCCAAAGGTGGCAGGTTACCCGAAAGCGAGGTCAAGTCATTGGTGAACGAAATACTGGACGCGCTCGGTCATGCTCATGAGAAAGGCCTTGTTCATCGTGACCTCAAACCCGCAAACATCTTGCTAGATGGTCCCCGCATCAAGATTTCCGACTTCGGACTCGTCAATACGGCGGGAGCGGAATGGATGGAATCGAAAGCTCGAGGCACGGTCTTGGATCAAGACCAAGAAGAGACCATCCTCGACATTTCCGAGTCTGATGGCAGATCGCGCTCGATAATGGGCACCTACGCGTACATGAGTCCCGAGCAAAGAAAAGGAGAACCCTCGGACTCACGCAGTGATCTTTATGCCGTTGGGTTGATGGCTTTCCGGATGCTGACTGGTGAGGAAACGCCTGGCATGCAAAGGACAAGTGAACTGGGACTGGGACTTGACTCGGGTTGGGATGATTGGCTGATCAGGGCCTTGAAAGGTCAAGCTTCCGAACGCTACTCCACCGCCGCTGAAATGATCGCGGCTCTTCCTTTGAGCCCTGTCGCCAAACCCGCACCTGTCGTCGAGCCCACACCTGTCGTCGAGCC
>JABGWD010000197.1 GCA_018645725.1 Opitutia bacterium | reverse complement strand
TGGAACACCAAGTGGGATTTGTCAACCGATGCCTTGGGGCAACCTACCGGTTAAGAGAATTCTTTCTTCTTGAAGAATCCAAAGAGCCGGCGAAAAGAACGGTGCGGATTTCTCAAGAAGCGGTCCGAATCGTCGAATACGTTCTTTTTAGTGACGAGGCACCTTTGCCAAAACCGATATCCTACGAGAATTCCGCGTTTGCCAAGGATTTCCAGAGCAAGGGAGATCCTCTTCGCCAATTCAACCTCAAGGACAGACTTATGCAAAGGAGGTGCAGTTACATGATCAGAAGCCTCTCCTTTCAGGGGTTGCCCGAAGAGTTGAAAAACGCAGTCTTCTCAAAAATCAAAACGGTAATGACCGTACCTCGGTCCAAACTGTCCTCGGAGTTTTCTTATTTCGGAGAAACCGAGAGAAAGGAAATCAACGAGGCTCTCGAAATAATTTCACCGCGATATGCAGGACTGAAATAAAAAAGGGCGCCCGGAGGCGCCCTTTGACAAAAGAGTCGAAAAGAAAGTTACTTCTTGGCAACGTCGGCTCCGGAACGTTTCCAACCGGAAATACCAGCGGAGAGATGCTTCACGTTCTTGTATCCGAGCTTGGCTGCGGCACTGGCTCCTCGCTTGTAGGCGCTGCATCCGGGACCTCCGCAATAGGCAACGACCAAGGTGCTCTTGTCCTTGGGCAGGTGCTTGGCAAGCTCCTTGCCATTCGATGCGAAGGAAATTGCGGTAGGAATATGTCCCTTTTTGTAAGAACCGGCGCCGTTCACGTCGATTACGGCTACCTTGCCATCCTTAATGGCCTTTTGGAGTTCCTTAATGCTGATATCGGGAAACTCACCAGCGAACAAAGTCGTGGAAAAGAGGGAAAGAACGATCAAAGAAATGATTTTTTTCATATGTGATAATTTTGAGGGTTAAGTAATCCAAACATTATGATTGCCGATATCTTCTGTTTGCAATCCCAAAAGGGAAAGTAAGCAAAGTTTTATTTTTTGCTCTTTTATACTTTCCCCGCTGCGCTTTTGAAAACATGATCGGTACATGAAAAATCAAAAGTCGAACCGCCGCTCATTCTTAAGTCAAACGTGTCAACTTTCTCCTTTGTTTTTGGTGCCGGGTCTAATGGCCGAGCAACTGACCATCACCCCAATGCAAACACCTGGTCCTTTTTACCCTGACAAACTCCCTCTTGACACGGACAACGACCTGGTTCTCATCAACGACTCTCTGACCCCATCCGTAGGAACGATAGCCTACTTGGGTGGGCGGGTAACCGACGCCAAGGGAAATCCCCTGCGGCATGCAACCGTTGAACTTTGGCAAGTGGACGGGAACGGCGTCTATCTTCACAGCAGGGGAGGGAGCAGGGAAAAGCAGGACTCGCACTTCCAGGGCTACGGCCGGTTCCTGACTGATTCCAAGGGAAGGTATTTCTTTCGAACGATCAAACCGAACGCTTATCCGGGTCGAACCCCTCACGTGCACATGAGCGTTTCCTCCAAAGGGATGAAAAAGTTCACGACTCAATGCTACGTAAAAGGGGAGCCTGGCAACAAGCGTGATTTCATATTGAACAGAGTAAAGGACAAGGCCGCGCGGAATTCCCTCATCATCCCCTTTGATCCGGTACCCGGTTCGAAACTGGGCGAATTGGCGGCCAATTTCGACATCGTTCTTGGCCGGACGCCTGAAAATTGAACTGAAGGACGCACCCTCGGGAAGAAGGGATAAGATTGAGCAAACCTTAATCCGTCAAGGAATCGTAATTCTCAATCGGATAAACTTCCGTTGCCCGGACGGCAGGGGTGCGGAGGTGACGTAAGTCGCCCGTTCCATCCCTCCGCCAAGGTCAACCACCTGTTCAAGTTGGACGCCAGTGGTTTCCCATGTCTCCAAGTCATCGCTTTGCTCAACGTGATACTCGAAAACCTCGCCCGCATTGGAATAAGTGGAATTCGAGACAGGATCGGCTTTCCATCGAACGAACGAAATTCGTTGACGGTTGTCACTGTGAACAGGTTGCAAGGGAAGATCATGCCTCCTGTCGGGGCCGAGTGAATCGATCCCCAACGCGCGCTCGAAGAGATTGCTGTATCCGTCGCCGTCCGAATCGCTGTAGTCTTCGTCAAAGATTTTTCTAGCTTCCACCAGAGTCAACCCCGGAGTGCGGGCAAGCAACCTGTCGAAAAACCGGCTTGTTATATCCTCGTAGCGGACGTCTCCCCGTCGAAAAGTCTTCCACACGCTCCGGCTTGGCTCAACCACGGTAAAACTTCTTGTCTGGGTTTCCGCCGGCACGAAAAAGGCGTTGCCGGGGGAATTGAAGGTCAAGGTAACCATGCCACTCTTCCTCGGTATAATCCTGCTCCCCCTGTAAACCCGCACGACGTCCGGATCCGAACTTGTAATTTGAACGGGAAGGCCACTCGTGACCGATATGCCCTGCAGCACCAAAGGACGATGCCCTCGGGGCGTCAAACGCAAACCACCGGTACCCGCGGGAGGGAAACGGATTTCCTGCCTTTGCCTGGAACTGACCTCAAAAACTTGAGTGACCGCCGGTGCCGCCTTGACGTAAGCGCTCCCGCTTTGGGTAGCGGTAATGCTTACGTTTCCTTCCATCCCATCCAAAACCAATACCCCCGCGGCGTTCACGGATGCCGGACCATAATCGACCGTAAAGGTCACCGGAAGAGTGTAGACCTGATGATTGATTCCCGTGGATTCCGCAGAGGCATTCAGTTCGAAGGCGGGGTCGTCCCGAACCTTCTCGGGAATAGGCAGGAAGGTGATGTATTGGTCGTCCTTGACTCCAGCGTGCACGACGTGAAGTACCCGACTGACCGGCGATGCGGGGTGATAACGGTCATCTCCCATTTGCATGGCCGTTATGGTCGTGGCCCCGGCGCTCAAAACCGTAACGTAGTTTCCAACCACCACGGCAACCGAGGGGTTGGAGGAAACGTAACTGACAGGCAACCCGGAAGAAGCAAGAGCGAGAAGCGGAAAGGTTGCATCACCCACTGCCTTGTCTACCAAGGGAGGAAAACTGATCGTTTGGGGACCGCCGAAAGCAGGAGGAGTATCATGGTAAGGATGCAGGAGACCGAGGAGATCCTTCAATCCCCATTTGTGAGCAAGGTAACCTTCGATTTTCTTTCGATTGACCGAATTGACCGGTTGATCGAAGACCAGGACTTCTGCAATTTCCCCCATGAAAGTCTGTCCCAGTTGATCGAAAGGTATGGCTCCCTGCGAATAGGAATCGGCACCGATAATTTCCCCATTGATCCACAAGGACTGACCGTTGGGCACAACCCGCAGAGAGTTGACCGCCCAAATATCGCTCGGCGTCTCGGAAACAATCCTTACGTTCTCCGAAGCATGACTCAGCTCGAAAAAGCCATCGGGTCCCGTGGTGGCCAAGTCTCCTCCAAGGACGTAGGATGCCCCCGTTGAGCTTTGCCGGTGAACGATAAATACGAATTGCGGACTCGGGACCGAATTTTGGATATCGAAGCTTTGGCCTGCGTCGAAGGAGACAACGGGCTTTTCATTCAAGGTATTGGGCAACCAGCGCGTCATGTTGAGGTCCACGGCTTGGATCGGGTTGTTCGTATTGCCCGATTTGTCGGCCCACATGCTTACTTTGTAGCCAAAGATGAAATCAAACTCGTCGTCTCGGTCGTAGTCTCCGTTGACGTCATTGGCATCAAGCCAAAGCCTGAGACCGGGAGCGGAATCGGAAAAGAGATTGCCAAAACCGATGATAAAGGAACGACTGACCGGTTGAGCTGGCTCGAAGCGGGGGTCACCCGATTGAATCGCCGTAAAGGTTACCTCACCGGGACCGTAAATATGAACCTGCTTGCCATTGACTACGGCCCGCGTCGGATCGGAGGTCGAGAAGCTCACGGGCAAACCGGAAGTTGCATTGGCTTCGAGCATGAATGGAAAATCTCCCACCGAGTGATCAAGGATAGAGGCGAAGCTTATGCTTTGAGGCACCTTGATTACGGTCAAGTAATTGGGCACGGGAACAGCTTGGGCATATACGTCGCTTCCACTTTGGGAGGCTACGATTTTCGTAGTTCCGGAGCCCACTAACTCAAGTTGATTGAAATCTCCCCCTCCTTGCCCAAAGATTTGAGAGATGTCGGCAATATCCAACGAGCTTTCGTATGCACGCAAATCGTCGACCAACCCATCGAACGGATCGACGGAAGAGCCAAGCTTGAGATTCGAATACCTTTGATCCAATGGCATCCCCGAGATGACAAGGCCGCTGGCTTGAGCAACTTGTACGGCATCCGCATACATGGAAAGAGTTGCGTTACCATCGAAAGTCAGAGCCAAGTGAACCCACTCGTCTTGCTTGAGCACAGGTGCGGATGAATTCAAATCAAAGGAGGTTGAGTTCCCGTCCCCGAAGAAACTGAACACGACCCCACCGGACCCCGCATCTTTTCGTAGCTTGAACAGGTTCATTCCCTGCAACCCGTCTTTGGCCAGAATCGTCGAGGTACTGCCATTGACGTCCTGAGCTCTCAACCAGACGGACAAGGAGAAAGCGCCCTCGAAAGGCACGCTCCCGAGTTCAACCCTTCCGGCGGGGCTTCCCAAATCGAGACCATTGGAGAAAATTCCGGTTCTCCAGCAATTGGAGGGGCCGATATTGACAAGATCAACCAAGGTGCCATGATACCCTCCTTCCGCATCACGGGCGCTCGAGTAAAGCGCCTCATCCAATTTCCAGTGGGCGAGGAGGTATTCTTGGCGGGTCACCTTGAGACGGGCAACCGTCTCGTCCTCGACAGTATAAAGCAGGGGAAGGCCGGTTGGGGTGCCATTCCCGTCGAGAGAGTACCCGAGCAAATCGACCGACGGCAAGTTTGCCCGGACCGAACTGAGATTTTGATCGAAGACCAAGGTTTGCAGGCTTTTGTCGGAAACGGTCAGGCTTCCGTTAAGGAAAACGAAATAGTAAAGCTCGGACAAGGCATTGCTCACCGTGATCGGATAAACACCCGCGGGGGTAGGGGAGGAGAAGTTGCCATCGCCGATGGCAGTGGATATCACGATGGATTGGTTAAAGTCATTGACGCTGTCTCCATTGACCAAGCCTTCGATCGAGTAAGTCAGGGACGGATTGGATTCCGTGGTGCTCCTGAACTGGTCATTGGCGGTCACCACCAATTCGCGCCTCATGATTTGAAACTCCATAGGCAACGGCTCGGCCGCAAACCAATGCGAGTCTCCGTTTTGCCTCGCCAATATGCGAACCGAGCCAGGCTTTTTGAGCGTCATGATCGAACCATTGAGGTCGACTGACTCGTTTCCTTCCAGAATATCAAAGGAAACCGGCAGACCGGAGGTCGAACTGACGTTCAAGTCGATGGGTGAATCCCCGTAGACGAGAATACCCAGATCCTCTTCGAACAGTATGCTCTGCCTGCCCTTTAACACGACTAGGTCGATCAGCGCGTAATCCTCACCTGACGAATTGGCCGCCCTGAGGTTGACCGAAAAGGTACCGGTCTGATTCGCTTCACCGAAAATCAGACCGGTGGTCGAATCAATCTCCAAGCCTTGGGGCAATCCGGTCGCATTGTATTCGGTCGGACCCTTGATTGACTCGATTTGGTATTCGTACTCTTCGCCGAAGCGGGCGATCAACTGGGAGTCGGCAAACTCGAAGACACCCTGAAGCTCTTTCATTGTCAAAGCCTGGTCGAAAATCCGCAAATCGTCAAACAACCCGCTCAAGGTTTCCCCTCCATCGGAATGGGCTCCCAAAAAAGTGCGGGTATCCCCTCCGGTACCCTGAAGAGTTGCATTGGCGACGCTTATTGGAATGCCAACCTCGCCCGCATTGACAAAGAACCGTACTTTTGAGCCGTCCCACATCAGCGTGTAATGAACCCAGTCTCCTGTTGTCAGAGGTATTTCGGAGGTGTTTATCCAGGTCCCCAAGTAAACCCCGGCGGAGATAAACCCATTCGATACCTCGACCCTCATTTGGTCGCTCTTGAGAATAACCGCATCCACGTCGTTCGTATTGAGCCAAAAGCAAAGAGTGAAAGTATCGTTCAAGCTGAAGCTCGAACTTTTGGGGAGATAGACCGACTGGTTTTCGTCAAAACGCAAAGCCGTTCCTTGTCTTCCCTGTTCGGAATGATCGTAGAGGTTGATGATGGAATTCCCCACTACGCTTCCATTGTTTTCAAAACCGGACGAATCGCTGATAGTCGTTCCGTTCAACTCGTCGAAACTCCAGTGAACAACCGGGGTGTTAGGCAATTTGATCACTGGAACATTGTCAAAAGCAGGTGCTTCGGTATCATAGGGATGCCCCCCGAAATCACCTGAACCGTTACCATAAAGAGTGAGGATCTCGGGGAAAGAAAGCGGACGCCCATAAACACGGAAGTCATCGATCTTGTCCGTAAACCTTTCAAAACCACCGGGAACGTTTCCGATCGTATCAATGACCGCATCGATTTTGTAATTGGAAGAACCCACCTCTGCCCCGTCAACGTAGAAAACGGTCTTTGAACCTGTGCCGACTGCGCCGAGGTGATGCCAACCGGCAGTCATCGAATTTCCGCCATACCCCGAGCCCCTGAAATCGACGATTCCAAAATTATAGATGCCTAATTCCTTGTTCCCGGCTTTATCGAACACCACGTGCTTTTGATCACCGCCTGCACCGGCTGCCAGAGTGTGCCAGTAATCGATCAACAAATCACCCATCGAGTCCCTTTCGACTAGCGGGGCTTCCAGCCATACGGATATTGTCCAATTATTGGGGAGAGGAACGGCATTCATTCCCATATCGATACGGGAAAACGGGTGGTCTCCCAACTTCAAGCCCGACCCGAATTTCCCGGCAACGTCAAGGTCCGTCCCCGCGATGTCTTGCAAGGTTGCATTCCGCTTGGCCTTGGATGAATCGTATACGGTACCACCATCGGTTTCCTCAAAGGGGAAATACAAGGACAGTCCCTCCTTGATCTTGAAAGTCGTACCGGCCAAGTCCTCGGTAATGCCCCATTTGTGAGCAAGGTAGCCCTCGATTCGCTCGCGATCGTCCGCCTCCAAGTATCGGTCGAAAACCATGATTTCCCCAATTTCTCCGATCAATTGGCCGTATCCGGTCCTCGGGTCGTATCCGAGTGTGATTTGCTGAAGCGCGTTCGATTCATGACGATAGGAACCCAGGCGAATGCCTGATTTCGCATCCAAGCTCCATCCGCTCGTTCCGTCGTTGCTTCCGATGACCACGCCAGATCCCTGAGCCACGACAAAAACACTCAGCGGTGTGGAGCCCAAAGTCAGGGTACCTACGTTGAGAGATTGGCCGGAAGCAAACCGCATCGCCGGCATGTCGTCGAAAACCCGATATGCATAGGTGGGTTGAGCCAAAGGCACCGACTGCACGGCATTTTTCTCGTTTTTGGACTTATCGACCCAAAGGGATACTTTTTGCTCGTTGAGCCAATCGTTGCGAACTCCGTCTCCATCTGGGTCGGTCGCGTCCAGCCAAAGAAGAAGGCCATCCATCGTATGCTTGGTGAAACGCGTGTCGCTTGCAGTAAAGGCCTTGATCGCGGAACCCCAGGACCCACCTCCAAGATTCTCCGCATAAGCCCGGTAATAATAGCGCGTGTTTTGGACAAGGTTTTCGACCACCGATTCGTGAGTGCCGAGACTGACGGGATTGCCGTCGTTGAGCACGATCACGTTATCCCATTTGGACGCATTGTTTTCATCTACGGCGGTCGAATTCTCCTCAACCCAATCGTCTCCCCAAAAGATCTTGAGAACAGGAGGGTCTCCGCCCTCGGTCACGATATCCGTAACCTTGGTGACACCTCCAAATGGGTTGACGGAAAAGTGGGGGTGCCCGGATGAAAGCAGTTGCTGTGGGGATCGCCACTTGTGGGCAAGATAACCCTCGACGTTGGCCCGCTCACTTGGGTTAAGCTCGCGGTCGAAAACCATGAACTCGGCGACCTCGCAACTTGATTTCTCCCATCCGTTGTTCCTTCCCGCTCCTCCGAACTGAAGAACACCCGGGGCAAAATTGGTGTTGTGAGAACCCCTTGAGCCAACTGCCAGGGAATAACCGTCTCTCCAAAAGGACGCCCGAGGATTGCCTCCCTTTGCCTCGATTGTCCCGACGTGCAAATGCCAATCCGTATCGAATGGACCAGCCGTGGAAATCCAACCCTCGGCATACCACCGTCCCGTGAGTCCACCATGGTAACCGAAGAGAAAGTTCCTGTTTCGAGAACTGATCACCCTGAAACTTGATCCCCCAGTATAGCGGGCAATCGAAATCATGGTATACCCACCGTTGGTCAGGAAATCATAACTGGACGAACCTGAGATCAGATCGTTCCCATCGAAATTCACTACCGGTTTCCCCTCGAAGGAAGAAAGATAATAAGTTGGGTCACCCAAGGTCTTGCTCATATGACGACCATTGCCCGACGCGTCATTCCAAGTGTTGACTAGTTCGCCATTGCCAAGAACCGACCCCATGTCCTCGGTCAGGTCGCCATCCATATCCTGTGCGGAGTACCAACCCGCCATGCCTTCTATGGTGTCTGGCTTGAAAGAACGGTCGGTAACCGTTTCGGTGATGGAAACCGTTCCACCGATTGAATTGATCTCCGCCCGAAGGATGGCCCGGGAAGGCATGACGTCTATGGGGTTTTTCGTTTCCACGCCGGGCTTTTCTATTCCCAGGAATTCGAGGAATCCATCATTGGGAACGTCGCCTGAGAAGACGTTCGTAACTTCCTGTTCAGGCAACCCTCTGTCGTAAATCCTGAAATCATCAAGCTGACCCTTGAAGTAACCGTATGCTGGATAAAGAGAAGTACCCTGGGACACGCCGAAGGAGGGCACTTCCTGATGAAGGGATACGGTGGAGTCAGGCAACAGAACGGGACCTGCCTTCAGAGTGCCATCCACGTAGAGTTTGAAGGTCTTCGGCGAATCCCCGAAAGTAACGATTACGTGATGCCACTGATCGTCGTTGATCGCTCCGGTATCAATCAACTCGGCACTCCCCGCACCTTCGGCGATCTTGGCGCGCACAACGCCGGAGTCCAAGGAAATGGACAAGCCGGAAGTCGAAGTGCCTTCGTCATAGAGGATTTGCTGATGATACCCGGCCTGGACAGTGCCTCCGATGTCATCCTGAAAAATGGCAAGCACTTCCGAATCGTTCAAGTCAGCCCCATAGAAACGCAGATCATCGACTTTTCCGTCGAAATAATCGCTGAATACCTGGTTTGTCCCACCGAGCTTCCATTTTTCGGTTGCCAGAAGATCAATCGGGTCACCTTCGGGCAACAATTGTTCGTCCGTCTTGACCCCATTGAAATAAAACCGGAGGGAAGAAGAGTTGTAATCGGCCACAAGGGCCAAGTGAGCCCAGTTGCCTTGACCGAGGGACTGATTGGAGTCCACGGAGACTTGCCCCGTTAGGTTGCCGTGGGTGTAAGAAATGGTGTTGTTGCCATCGAGCGAGAGTTTCATGGGACCTCGCTTCAATAGCGTTCTTTCGTTCGACGTCATGAAAAGATCCGGGTAATCGCTCGGCTTGATTTTGGTCAAAGTGGTCGCCCCTCCGCCAGCCGGCGTATAAAAATATGCTTCCTGACGGGATCCGCCGCCGCCCTCGCCGTGCGCAATGGCAATCGCATAGTAGCCTGCTTCGAGCATCACGATCGTCGATTGAGTTCCGCAACATTGGGGCTGATAAACCATTTGCTCATTCCCCTTGTTTCCGGCGACCTCGAAGACACCGTCTTGATCCAAGTCGATCCAAATTGTTCCGCGATCGTCATTTTGGCGAATTTCCCAACCGTAAGGTCCGCTCACTTGGGCATGAAAGATTCCATTGAAGAGGCTCAAATAATTATCGTTTCGATTGATGCCGATTCCCGCATTCCTGTAATCACCGTCATTGTTGAAATCCAACCCTCTGTTGCCCGGACCGTTGGTCAGAGTGCTCGATCCGCTAGGCGTGAGTTTGAACATATTCTCAATGTTCGTGTAGTACTCGTTCTGGATGGCTTCGAGAAAACCATGCGCATAGAGTTGGCCTTGCGTATAATCCCCGAGGTTTTCGGAATCCGCATTGACCCAGAGGGAAATCGTGTAGGAACTCTTGTGCAAATCCCGAAGTTTTCCTTGGGCGCTTAGTTCGCCAATGTCATTCGTTCCGTCAAGATCCAAACCCTGCCCAAACTGAGCGGACAGCCAAGCGGGGGAACCGGACAAATCACCATCCAGGTTCTCGACCCCGAGGTCCCCGATGACCGAACCGGTCCCTTCGTCCATCGGATAATAGGCAACCAAATCCTGATACCTCGTCATGGCCGGGCCCGAGTAAATCTTGGAGGCGGGACGAAGACGGAAACTCACGCTTCGACCGTCAAAGGATTGAGCGAGGAAACCGGAGGAATTCGCATCAAGATTCAACCAGTCGTCCTTGCCGTTGAACGACAAAGCGCGTCCGGCAAAACCATCGGGGCGGGAAGCATTCGGGTCACTCGACTCAAAGAGGGCAGTATGAGTCATCGGAGAAGAATCGTAAACGAGGGTCCCGTTGCTTTCGTCAAACCTAAGGTGGCTCATGAGAGATTCACGAACTTCCGGGTCGCCATTCGACCAGTCCATCCCGTCCGAGCTAAGGGCAAAGGCTCGGAAATAATAAGTTTCGCCCGGCATCAAACCGCTCACCGTGGCATTGAATTCCCCCAAGCCCTGGGGAGCTCCGCCCTCCACGTCTGAGGAGTTATCCCAATTGGCCACGTCGTAACCGCCGTCTTCATTACCCCAGTATATCTTCAAGGCAGGCTGCGTTGAATCAAAGGCGACCAGATCGCCGGTAATTGTTGCCGTTCCCCCTCCCGTCGGAGTAATGCTCGAAACCTCGACTACGGGAGGCAAAGATACGGCCGACGTTTGAAAACGCATCGTGCCATTGAGGAAAATGCTTGCCACTTCGTTGGAGGAAAGGTCTTTTTCGTACAACCTGACCTCGTCGATCAGTCCGTTGAAATGATTTCCATTCTCATTCGTCCCGATCCTGAAGTCCCACTGATCACCCGTATTGATGACATGGGCATTCTTGAGCGGATTGTTTTCCACCGAGCCGTCTACGTAAAGAACGACGTCCTCCACTCCGGTTCCAATGGAAGGAAAGACAAGCCCCACGTGATGCCAGGCATCGTCGTTAAGAATGGTACCGCCAGTCAATTGACCTCCGCCCACGTCGAGTTTCAACCGGGCGTTCTCGATCGAGAAATCCCAACCTTCCCCGTTCCCGCTTGCTCCCCACGAAACCAAGGTTCCATTGACCGAAGATGGGGGCATCTTCAGCCATAAGGCCAACGAACGATGCTTCTCCCCGCCAATGCCTTTGAAACCCTTTGCCGAAACGTGCTCCCCCGAACCATTCAACCTGAGGGCGCGGCCGACTTTGCCAAAAACACGGTCTGACTCGGAAACCCCGACGAGGGTGGCGTTTCGCGAACCAACCGAGTCCAAGGCTTGACTTCCGGTCGTTTCGTCGAATGACCACCAGGAAGACAATCCTTCCTGTGATGGCAAGCTCCACACTGCCGAATGAACGGAATTGCCTCCGAACAGGCGGTAGTAATAAGTGGCATTCTTTTGCAAGCCATTGAGCGAGGTAGAGACAAGCCCGTTGGCGTGGGTTCCGTTCAAATCGATCCGGTAGTCCCAAAGAGTCGAATCATTCGAATCCACCAATTGGTTTTCGCCCCCGTCGTTGTCTCCCCAGAAAAAGGATAGGGAAGGGGGAGCCCCACCATCGTTTTCCACTCGTCCCGAAAGCCTGGCCGAGGAGGAGGAAACGTCTTTGGGACCAGCCGTCGTAAGAGTTGGAGCAGTCGGATCAATGATCAGCTTGATTTCCTTGATACCGGTTCCCGCCAAGTTCGTTGCGGTAAGGTTTACGTCGAATACCCCGATTTCAAGAGGTATCCCTGTTATTTCACCGTTAAGGGCGTCGACCGTCAGCCCGTTGGGAAGAAAACTGACGTCATAAGAGGTCGGGGACTGCGTGGCATCGATCGAAAACTGAAGATGAACCAACTCCTCCTTGAGATCGTCACCTTGAAAAATCTTTTGGACTTCACTTTCGGAAAGAGCGTCATCGTAGACACGCAGGTCATCCATTTCCCCACCATAGTAGGCATTGTACTCGTTACGCCACCTGCCGAATTGGAAAGTTTGACCGTTCCCGGTACTGATTTGTGATCTCGTCCAGTTGGAAATCAAGTCGCCATTAATGAAAACCGAAACGTCGGCTCCATTGTAAAGGTGAGCGAAGTGAACCCAATCGGTTCGAATGTCCGTACCATGGTTTGATCTTGGGTCCCAACACCAATGTTGACTGATCAATTGCGTATAGCCGCCGTCCTTGATGTTCCGGATAGCCCAATACTTGTTCAAGCCATTGGGGCAACTCGTATCTCCGTAGCCGTAAAACCCGGGCTGACTCCTGGGGTTGTTGTTACTTGCTTTGGCCCAAAAGGAAATCGTCCGGGAATTTTTTCCGTCAATCCCGAGAAGCTCTCCCGTGGCTTGGGTCGTAACGTGACCGTCGGTACCATTGAAACTGAGCCCGCGTCCGAACCTGCCGGTCGTCCAAGTCGCACCGGCAACCAAACTTCCGGCAAAACGCCCCAAGGCATCGTGAACAACGGTCCCGTCGCCTTCGTCCATGGGCCAATAGGCGACCAAATTCCCAGGACGGGTGTGCACTGATTTCCTGAATTCGGATGAAACGGAGCCACGATAGGCAAGATAAAGAACTTCCGGTGCCGTTATCTCGGGTGGCTTGACTTCAACGAAGCTTCCTCCGCCCAGAGCCACTACGCCCTTCTCTATTATATTGCGGGCAGCCATCGCAACCCGGCCACCACCAGCCCCCCGGTTTCCACCGATGACCTGAATCAGCCCTCTGTTGTAAATATTGTCCCCAATCAAACGAATGGCTCCACCCGATCCACCACCTCCGTGGTCGTTCGGGTTTCCATCCGTACGACCATCCCCCCCATTTGCGCTTATCACGCTTCCCTGGGCTATCGTTAGGTCACCGTCGGCCTTAAGCTCCAAAGCTCCTCCTCCTGCTCCGGAACCCTGGTAATACCTTCCGCTCGAACCACTGCTTCCTGCCAGAAGATGAGTGATCTGTTCGTCTCCGTAGCCATAACTGGCGCTCACGCCCCAATTCCCCGAAGTCGAAGGCCCACCGGGGCCATTTCCTTTGAGCTTATTGGAACTCCGACCATGCCAAGGGTTCAAAGCCCCAAGGCCACCATAACCATCCTCAATCGAAGCATCTCCGCCATCCAGGTTAAAGTCGGCTTCCAGGTAGATTTCTCCACTTGCAACGGTTTGAATGGACAAGGATTTGTTTCCGCGCAAAGTGACCTCGGTCGCTCCGGTCAAGCGGACTTGCCCAAAGGCAAAGGTACAAATTTCATATTCCCACGACTGCCCTTGGCTGTCGACGTAAGTATGAGACGAGAACACTCCGTTTCCATGGGCTCCGCCCTCGATGGAGAAATAGCCTGATTTCGTATCGAAAGTAATCTTTGCATTCTCCGCGACCAGGTTGGCGTTCAAATAATTCCCTCCGATATAAATTGATCCGTCATTGGTCAACCACTCGCCCGACACGTCGACTTCGCCAAGAAAAACTTCGCCGAGCGCCATGAAGGAAACCCTGCCGCCGGAAGACCCCCTCGTTTGATTCCCGTTGTCCTCCTTTACGCCAAGGCCGGACCTTGCCTCCAACCTGCCATAGTTATAGATACGGATGCCTTCCAGTCGAATTCCTCCACCCGATCCCGATGCGCTTGAACCTGCTCCGTTTCCACCGTTTGCCGAAAGAACGGCATTCGGTTTGATCAGAACCTCGCGGGCAGACTTCAACCACAGAGCTCCCCCGCCAGCGCCCGAACCTTCCGTAGGAGTCGGTCCACCGGAACTGCCTCCCAACAAATTATCCAGGGCGCTATCTCCGTAAACCTTGGCATTACCCGATCCATGACCACCGTAAGCGGCGCCATGACCTGCCGGAGAACTGCTGGCAGGGGACCCCGGGCCGGCACCGTAACCCGAACCGGCATTCATTCCCGAATATCCTCCCAAGCTGCCGATGCCCCCTTCGTCCGCTTTCGCATCATCGCCATCGACGCGGATATTCGCTCCAATCACAAGATCTCCGGAAAATGCTTCCAGCATCAAGGCGCTTTTTCCCCGGGCGCTCACGACGACACCGCCACCGAGGTTCACCCGAGTAAAGCTGAAGCGGCAAACCGAATAAGGCCAGACGGATCCGCTTTCATCTACGTAAGAGTGATCCTCGATCAGGCCGTATGCCAAATCGCCGTTGGAGTGAGTCAATGTCCCGCTGTCCGTATCGACAAGAATTGTTCCAGTCGTGTAATCAAGCGATTCAAGATAGGAAGGCCGGACGTATCGAAGGGTTCCGTCCGTTCCACCACTACTTCCCTGTCCTCCGTTTTTGCGCAAGTTGTTATGGCCATTGTTCGTCAGGGAGTTCGAGCCTTCCAGAAAAATTCTCCCGCCCGCGCCACCACCAATTCCACCGGAAACGTCCAAGAGGGAATTCACCGTGAGTTCAAGGTCGCCTCCCTTCAGATAAAGAGCTCCGCCTGACCCACCCCCGGAGCCGTTCTGACCGGCTCCGCCGAGAGAGAAAAGGTAAGCGTCAACAGTCAACTTGTCCGAGGCCACGATTTTGATCGCTCCGCCTCCTCCGCCTCCGGAATAGGTATTGTCACTGCCTCCGCCACCACTTCCGCCAAGAAAATCAACCAGGCTGCCCACGCCATAGGGCAGTCCCATCGTGGCCGTCGATCGACCACCGGCTCCGCCATACCCGGCTCCACCGGCCAATGACCCCCCGATTCCTCCGCCCGGTCCCAATCCCCGGGCGTTCGCGTTGCCTCCCGAAAACCCACCTGCCCCCGCAAGGCCTCGGCCATCTTCGTTTCCGCTCTCCCCCGTCAACGATAGGGGGACGCCGATGAAAGCATCGCCATCCGCAGCCACGATCTCGAGGGAAGCGTCCCCAATGATCTCGACTTCCAAGTTCCCTCTCAGGTCAACGGAGTCAAAGGTGAAGGTACAAACCGAGTATTCGTACTGATTCCCAAGCAGATCGGTAAAGATTTTTCTTTCGATCGAACCCGCCCTGAAATCGCCATCACTATGGCTCCAAGTACCCAATGAGGTATTGATTGTCAATTTGCCGGAATCATAACTCGCTCTGTCCGAGGAAGTGAAAACCATCGTGTCACTTGCCCAATCGGACCCGCCGTCATTGGTTGCAAACGTTCTGTAGTAATAGGTCTGCCCCTCGACAAGTCCCTCGACAGTGGCCTCGAAATCACCTGGGTCATGAACCCAGAACTCGACTTCGCCCCACTGATGCCCCCAACCCTGAAACTTCGGCTCCAATCGAATGGCTCGGGTGTTGACACCCGTCATGTCGTATTCCTCGAAAACACCT
>JABGWD010000196.1 GCA_018645725.1 Opitutia bacterium | reverse complement strand
GAAGGCAAGCTTTATTCGCCCGCTCAGGGTTGGGGAAACCCCTTGGCTTATGCCGGGATTTCACCCACCGAGGAGGGTGTGACCTGGTCGGTCCGCCTGATCGACGAGTCGGCCAAAGTACCGATCACCAAAGTCAAGGAGAAGGATTTGGTGGCGCTGTTTGCCTTGATGCAGGCGGAGGAAGATTCGTTGGTGGACGATGATGACGGGCAACCTTTTTACGATAGCATGATGGATTGGGTCGATGAAAATGACGAGGAGCGTGAAGAAGGGGCCGAGGATGATTATTACGAGGGTTTGGAACACCCGTACTTTACGCCCGGTAAGAAAATCAACAGTTTTGAGGAATTCAGGATGATCAAGGGTTTTGCTCATGATCCCGAGGATCCTGACCGGACGGGTATCTTTTTCGATGCCCGGGGAATCGAGACTGGGAACATGAGGGTTTTCCGTGAATCCTTCTCTTTTTTCAACCAAGGGCCGGTCAACGTAAACAACGCAAGCCCTTTTCTCATGCGTTTTCTTTGTGGAGACGACGAGCGTTTGTACGAAGAATTCATGGAGGGTCCGTCAACGGGGAACGGGGAAGGTTTTTACACGAATCCCAATGACCCCGGCATGAGCCCTCTGCGTGGAAACAGTTCGATCGCGCTCAGTACCTCCGTCACGATGTTCCGGGTGGAGGTAACCGTAAACAGGGGGATGGCCAATTTCCAACTTCATGCCGTTCTTTCCTACGGTGGCAATTTGGCCCCTCAAACCGGGAGCGTAAGGAGACCTCCTGCGAAGAAAGGGCCAAACTTGGGATATCCTTTCAAGGTTCTGTCGATTCGGGAAAACGAAAATATGGTCGACTGACCCACTGGTGAGCGCTACTTTTGATTACTGACCCCCATGGCTGAAAACCCCGATAGTCCTTCCGATTTCCCGACAGGAGAATTGCGAGAAATTACCCTGTTGCTCCCGGGCGAGCATTTCTTTTGCGAGACCCTGTCCGTTCCCGCCGATCTTGCCCCGGAAGATTTCATTGATTTTTGCCTGCAAGCTCTGGATTTGGATTCATTCTCTCCCTTTCCTCCCGATCAATTGGCTTGGGGGTTTCACGGTTGTCCGAAAACACGCAAAATCTTGGTTTTCGCGACTCCGTTCGTCAAGTTGCGCCAATTGGGATGGCAGAACCTGGAGTATTTCAGAAGGGTCTTTCCTTCCTTCGTGTCTCTCGTAGGAAAAGAATACGAAAGACCGAGCATCGTCTTCCTTTTGCATGACGAAACCTTGACCGCCGCTTCTTTCGAGGCTGGCACAACCGTTCCGGACACAATGTACTCTTTGCCTGTCGATGCGGGAGACGGTGACGAATTCGAGGCGGTGCGGGGGAAATTGCTTTCCATGTTCGACCTCGCCCATTTCGATCGGATTCAAGACGTGTTGTCTGCCGGGGAGGTATCCAGGACCAACAACGGGTTCTTCAAGTTCGAAAACGAATGGTGGAATACCGACAACCCCGAGCTGATCGAACCCGTGGTTATTTCCGCAGAAGAACTTTGGAGTTTTGACGTCCGTCCATCGGATTTCAAGATTGAGGAGCGAAAAAGAAGAAGGCATGCCGCCCTTCGATGGAAGGGGGTCATGGGATCGTTGGTTTCGATGGCCGCTCTTCTTCTTCTTTTCATTCTTATTCAGATAGCCTCCGTGGAGGTTGAAGACTTGTGGGTTGATGAGAGAATCAAAAACTCGAACAAACCCGCGGTTCTCGATGCCATGGCTTTGCTTCAAAAACTCGATGAAAACAAAAGGGGGGGGATTGATCCAATCGGATCACTCGAGAGAATCATGATGCACGCGGGAAGAAACCCGCAAGGGCAGGCCAACCTTTGGCTCACCTTTGCCGAGTTCAAGAGTCGCTACGACGTGGAGTTCAAGGGACAGGGTACGAGCTTTCAGGCGGTGAACGACTTCTTTGCCAACCTCGAGCAGGCCCAGGTTGTGGAGAAACTCAAGAAAGAACCCAAGATCGATACGCTCAAGACCGGTGGAGTTACTTTTGGCGTAGACATTCAAATGCTCGAGGAAAAGCCGGTTCAAACGAATTTGCCCGGACCGTCCTCCGAAAAGGAAACTTCCAAAATCGAGGGATGAATTCGATCAAGTCAATTTTCCTTAAGTTGAGCGGACGGGAGCAAACCCTGCTTCTCTTCTCGGTGTGGACGGTTGTTTTGGTTTGTGCCATTAAGCTTTTTGGGTCGGGCATCGAAACTGGCCGGGAATGGATCGAAGTCTCCGAATTGATCGAGGGTCATGACCTGGTTCTCGGACAGGAACCCGAAATCAACCGCGAACTCGAGCAAAAGAGAAAAGAGCAAAAGGGGGTAAGCTACGACTTGAGAGCTTTGCAAAACGAGGTCGACTTGATCAGGCTGAAACTCTTCAAGGGAAGGGAGCAAATGGCCCGTCTGCGGGGGGGGCGCAAGTCGGAGAAGAACGAACGGTATTCGCAACACAACGTCGAAGTGACTCTTACCGGCGTGAGTTGGGGGGACCTTACTTTGTTCATCAACGAATTCTTTTTGGATGGCCGGGAAAAGTTCATTTTCTTCAGCGAAGTCAAGATAACGCCCAATTACAGGCCGAACCCGGAAGTTTACAACGCCACCTTCGACATCAGTTCCGTAGAATTCAGGAATTAACCCAACACCCCGTACCAGAGAACGAATGAACCGATTAAACCTTTTGATTTGGATATCCGTGATTGTGACCATGGGGCAAGGGCTTGTTTCCGCTCAGCAACCGCCCCCCTTTCCGCCAACGGGCATCCCCCCCGTTCCCTCCGGCATTCCGCCCTTCCCGCCAACGATCACCTCTCCCGTTCCCTCTGTGGCGTCCCCCGTTCCCGTCGACCCGGGCGCTCCTCCGCTCTTTCCTCAAGACGACGGGGCTTTTGCTCCCGGTACCGTCGACCCGGTCGAATTATCCAAAGTTCCCGGGCTTGACGTAAACTCGACCAGACCCTTCAAGTTGCGCAAAGCGGATGCGAATATCCTCCTCGACATGATTCAGCAGTACACGGGTTGGATCATCTTGCGGCGGGCCACCGATCTTCCGCAAATGGAAATCAATTTTAACAGCGAGGAACCTCTTACCAAGGGTGAGACCATACAAGTCATAGAGAGTTTGTTGGCCATGCACGGAGTCGGCATCAGCAAGATATCCGACAAGTTCTACAAGGCGGTCGGGGCGGCGAAAATCAATATGCACGTCCCGATTTGGCTCGAGGGTCCGGCTTCCGTTTTCAAGCCGAGCCAAAAGATCTACATGAAGATGTTTCACTTGAAATACGCTCCGGCCAAAGACATTGTCACGCACCTGACTCCTTTTAAAACCGAGGTCGGACAATTGGTTTTGCTCGAAAAGGCAAACAGTATTCTGGTGACCGATGCTTTGCTCAATTTGCAAAGGATGGAAAAACTGCTCGAAAACATGGACCGGGCCATTTCTACGGAGGAACTCGGGACCAAGTTCTTCGTTTGGCCGACCAAGCACGCCGGCGCCCGTGAACTCGAGAGCAAGATGAAGACCATGATCGAGGGAAGCCTGAAACCTTTCCTTGGGGGCACTACTCAAGTCGACTCCGACGAAAGAACGGGCAAGCTGATCATCGTGACCAGAGCCGAGAACATAGAGACCCTCGAATTCATCCTGGAGACCCTGGATGCTCCCGTGAAAATGAAGACAACGAGCAAGCTCTTCAAATTGCAACATGCGGAGTCCAAGGACATCCAATCCATTCTCGACGAGGTCATCAAGAACCAGCAGCGCATCAAGCAACAGGTCCAGGGCAGGAAAAATGCCGCCCGCCCGACTGCGGGGACCACTGCCGGCAAACCGGCTGCCACTCCGGCTGCCACCGCCGCGCAAAACGCCGCAAGCGCCGGCGGGGACAATGCCGGCGAGGGTTCCCACGAGTTCAGTGACTTCATTACGATTTCATCCGATGAGCGCAGCAATGCGATCTTGGTCTACGGAACCAAGGAGGACATTGACGAAATCGGCCGGATGATCGAATCCCTTGATCAACCTCTCCCCCTTGCCCGAATCGAAACGATTTTCGTGATGGTTGACCTGACGGAGCAAAACCAACGGGGAATCGATGCCCTGCTTGGAAACCTCGAATGGTCGAAATTCTCCCGGGGTCCGAGAGGCGAAGGCTTGTTTGGAGAAACCGTGACGGGGAATCAACAGGTTACGTCTGCTGGGCCCGATGGGTTGTTGAATACGAGCGACGACGTCACCACGAACGTCTCCCAAAACATCGCCAAGGAGACCCTGCAGGGGGTTGTCGGTATTCCCGGTTTGAATACGAGCATGCCTTTTCAATTGGAAGACTGGAAGCTTACGGGGTTGCGGTGGGATCAAATTTTCGCCCTTTCTTCGGAACGCAACGACGTGCGCATTTTCTCCACCCCGGAACTTATGGTTTCTCACAATGCGCCGGAAGTGCATATCCTGATTGAGGACGAGAGAAACATCGTCATCCCCACTTACTCCGGATACAACACCGGAACGGATGGTGGGTCCAGTACGGGTCAACAAAGCAAAATAACGGCGAAAACCTCACTCGAGATCAAGAAACCGAAGATCGGTTTGCCTCAAGTCGATGAAAACGGAACGATCATCTCACCTGGTTCGATTTTTATGGAGGTCGAGGTGAAGGCTGAAAAATTCGACGAGACCCAAAGCAACACGTACCAAGGCCAATCTCTTCCTGCGAAAAAGATTCGGGAGGCCAAGTCCCTGGTTACGATTAGAGATGGCGAAATCATAGTCTTGGGAGGACTTCAGGAGGTACAAGTCGACTCCACCGAATCCAAATACAACCTTCTGAGCGACATTCCTTTTTTCGGAAAGAAGTTTTTTAGCCCGAAGACCGTCAAGTATACCCCGACGGAACTGCTTATTTTCCTGAAACCCACGATCATGAAACCCGGTTTCGATGATACGCAGACAAACGTAAATTCCATAGACGACCGCATAAGGGGTGACTACAAACCCAAATTCACCTCGCCTTCCGGCAAAATTCTCGGAATGCCCGATATCGATGGGAAAAACAAGGGGCAAGCTTCCAACAAAGACAAGCCTTCCTCCCGACCCAGTTTGTGATGACTTCTTTTTCTGTCAAAATTGCCCGAAGCATTGTCCTTGCCTGTTTCCTGGCATTGCCCCCGACTTTTTCATTGGCCCAGAAGGCAAGCCCCTTCGCCATACCCGGACGTCCGCCCCCGCCTCCGAAAACCGTGGCGCCCAAATATCCACAACCGAAGAAAATCACCCCTCAAGCCAAGACGCTTCCTTCTCCTTACGAGATGCGCGGTTGCTATAATTTCGAAGGGAAATGGTATTTTGCTCTTTACCACAAATCGACGAGGCAGAGCGCCTGGTTGCCTTGGGAGGAAAACTCCACTTCGGTCACTTACGCCGGGGACGTTTTCATTTTTGATCATGAGAACTTTGAGGTTACCCATGAGAGCTCAAACCCCCAGGTTTCATACGAATCCATCAGCCTGGCCGAAGAATCGAAGGCATCCGGCGCCGCTTTCAACCCCTCTGCCCCGAAGCCTGCGAACAAGACCAAGACTCCGGGACCTGCGGTAAAACCGGCAAAGCCCCGGGGGTTGGTCTTGCCTAAACCGAATCGGTAATTGAGAAGGCCATGATTTCCGAAAAAACAAACCCAGACGAAGCCGAATCCAAGGAAGCGGATGACGCTGAGCGCGAGGAAAAGGTTCTTCTCGCATCCTCCTCGTTCGAAGGAATGGATTGGTGGCCGGGGTTGGCAGATATCGACCGCATCAATATCCTGAGTTCGCCTCTTGAGGACCGGGCCCGGTTGCTTGCCTCCAAATATTCACGCGACCTGATAGAAACAATGCGCGAGATCGGGAAGAAATCGGACCTTTCCTACGTGGATGACTTCGAGTTGCCGGACAACCCGACCAAACTTCTGCCTCTGCGAATGATACACAACTACAGTTGCCTGCCCATTGGTTTGGACGAGGATGGGCGAATTGAATTGGTCGCGGTCTGGCCCCCCTCGACCCGCATGAGTCGTTGGGTTTTTGCCGTTTCGGGCAGGACACCGGTTTGGAGCTTGAGTTCGCCGGAGAAAATTTCCCGGGCGATTACGGAGAACTTCGGGATCGGAGCCGATAGCTTGGATGATTCGGATCTTGATCAGGACGGAGACGAGGATGCGCAGGATGACCTTGAGGACCAAAATGCGGCAATCATTCGATTCGTGAACGAGGTGATTCAGCGGGCCATTGTGGACCGGGCGACGGACATTCATTTCGAACCCCACAAGGAAACCCTGCAAATCCGCTACCGCATAGACGGTCAGCTGGTCCCTGTCCGTGTCCCGGACAACCTGAGAAGCTTTCAAGACGCCATCATCTCGCGGATCAAGATCATGAGCGCCATCAACATTTCCGAAAAAAGAAGGCCCCAAGGAGGAAGAATTACCTTCACCCACGGACAAAGCGACCTGGATATTCGTGTGTCCACTCTGCCCACCCTTTACGGAGAGAGCATCAGCCTGCGCTTACTCAATGAAAAGTCGCAACCCTTGTCGATGAGGGAGCTTGGTTTGGTTGCGGACGATGAAAAGAACATCGTCTCCATCTTGGAGAAACCTCACGGGATTGTTTTGGTTACGGGACCTACCGGATCGGGTAAATCGACTTCCCTGACTGCCTTCATCAGGAGGATTCACAAACCCGAGCGCCGGATCATGACGGTCGAGGATCCCGTCGAATACGAGGTAGCCGGCATTAATCAAACCCAAGTGAATTCCGAAATCGGCTTCACTTTCGCCAGCGCTTTGCGGGAAATTTTGCGGCAGGACCCGGACGTGATCATGGTCGGGGAAATCAGGGACCGGGAGACCGCGGACATTGCCATTCGGGCCTCCCTTACGGGTCACTTGGTTTTGAGCACTCTGCACACCAATGATGCTCCGGGGGCCATTACCCGCTTGGTTGACATGGAAATCGAGCCGTTTCTCATTGCTTCCTCCGTTGAAATGGTCATAGCCCAAAGACTTGTCCGGAGGCTTTGCAAGGAGTGTTCCTCTCCCGCCCAAATGTCCGAAGGTGATCTGCTGGCCTCCTTGTCCTTGCTTGAAGTCGATCCAAGCGAAATCCTGCACGCGGACAATGTGTTGCGCTCGGTCGGTTGTCAAAAATGTCAAAACCTCGGATACCGAGGCCGGGTGGGTATCTTCGAGTTGATGAAGATGAGCGATTCCATTCATGGATTGGTCATCAATAACGCATCCGCTCCCGACATCAGGGAGATTGCCCTGAAAGAAGGGATGAGCACTTTGCAGGGGAGTGGATGGGAGCAAATCAAGAGAGGGTTCACGACCTTCGACGAAGTGATTCGTTATGCCGATGGTTTTATTGACGAAGAACCGGACACGCCTTTCGGGGATGACGAAACCCAGGACCTGACCGAAGATCCCGTTGGGGGTTGAACCATACCGTAAATGGCCAAGTTCAAGTACGTCGCCATCGACCTAAAGGGAAAAAGCCTTTCCGGAGAGGTCGAGGCTGACGATTCGAAGAAGGCAAAGCGTTTGATCAGAGCGGAAGGCGTAACACCGCTCAAAGTGACCAAGGTCGGGGGAACCGAGAAGAAGGGGAAGCCCACCCCTGCCTTGTCTCCGATCAAAAAGGGTGATTCTTCCAAACCCGGTTCCCGCAAACTTGGAGCCAAGGGTGAAACAGTCGGGTTGGATTTCCTCAAGAGACTGATGGAGTTGCATGGAAGCGGGATGCCGGTCGCCGATGCGGTGAAGCTTCTGAATCAAAGGCTTTCCGATCCGAAACTCAAAGAAGTGGCCCGTTTTCTCTGGAAGGAACTTGCAGAGGGAAGAACGCTTTCCCGGGCAATGAGATCTTTGCCCCAATATTTCAGCGAGTCATCGACTTTCGTCATTGAGGCGGGGGAGGCAACGGGCAACGTGGGGCCAATCCTGAAAAAGATTATCGTTTATCTCGAGGAGAAAAGGGAGATTCGTTCGAAGGTCCTCACGAGCATGGCTTATCCATGTTTCGTAGGGTTTGTCGCTTTTGGCGTGGTCGTGTTCTTCATCAAGGTCCTTTTGCCTCAAATAAAGGGCATGTTGGACAAGATGGGTGGAGAAATGAATTTTCTGGCCAAACTGCTCATCAACAGCTCCGATTTCGTCAAGACCTTCGGTCCCTTTGTCTTGATCGCTTTGATCGTCTCGCTGGCGGTTACTCACAGGTGGCGGAAGACGGAAAAAGGGGGGATGTCAGTGGACCGGGCTATCTTGAAAATTCCTCTTTTCGGGCATATAATCTATTTGTCCCAGATGTTCCAGTTGACGAGTTTGCTCTCCACCTTGATATGGAGTGGGATCGGGTTGACCGAAAACTTGCGCCTGTGTGAAAAAACCATCAACAACCGCTTTCTCCGGGCCCGTTTCCGCTCCGCCCGGGCCTTGGTGAACGAAGGGAAGGCTCTGCCCGAAGCCTTGAGGACATTCAAGTTTCTCCCCTTGATTCAGCTCGACATACTGGAAGTGGGAGAAAAAACGGGTAATCTCGGCAACAGCATGGAAGACATAAGCAATTCCTTTCGTGAACAATTGACCAAGAAGATCAAGGTCATGACGACCCTGGTTTCGGGCGCTGCCCTCGGCTTTGCCTTTTCCCTGGTCGCCCTTGTTGCGATTGCAATTGTCACCAGTATTTTCGAGGTAAGCAAAAGCATAAAGGTCAATTAGTCATGCGCTTAGGTTCGAAACCCAGGTTTTTCCACGTCCCCGCGACGCTGACTTGGTTTATCGTTTTGCTCGGTTGTAGTAGCGAAGAGGAAGGACGGGAGACCTTGCGGAGGGAATCGAGTGGTTTGCTCGAAAAGGCAATGGAGGGCAAGCAGACCCTGGAGGATGGTTCGATATACGAGGGCGAGCTCTCAAAAGGGAAACCAAATGGTTATGGAAAGAGAATTTTTCCTGACGGTGACGTTTTCGAGGGTCTCCATAGGAATGGGTTTTCTCATGGTTACGGTATCCGAATTTACAAATCCAACGAGGAGTTCGATAGCTATTCGGGTCTTTGGGCAAGCGGGAAAAAGGAGGGTTTTGGGACTTTGATCTATTCGGATTCGTCCCGCATGGAGGGTCATTGGGAATCGGATGAACTTGTTTATGGCGAATACCAAGGATCGGATGGAGTGATTCTCACCGGCAAGTGGAAGGAGTCGACTTTGTCCGAGGGCAAGATGAAAACCGAACTGAACGAAGAATTCACGGGATCCTTCAACCCTGACGGTTCTTTTGCCAAGGGAACTTTCCGGGCAAGTGTCGGAGACCGGTATACCGGGCTCTTCCAAACCAACTTGTATCACGGCAGCGGAGTTCTTGAAAAGAACGACGGTTCTCTTTACGTCGGGAGTTTTGCGGAGGGAGTTTTTGCGGGCGTGGGGGTTTTGGTGAAAGCCAATGGCACCACTTACTCGGGAACTTTCGAGAATGGATTGCCCGATGGGTTTGGCACCCAGCAAGACCTGACCGGGGTTACTTATTCGGGGATGTGGGCGGCCGGAAGGAAAAAGGGAAGAGGCAACCTTGATTTTGGAGACGGAACGAGTTTTACCGGAGAATTCGACAAGGGGTTGGCCGTTCGGGGATCCTATGATTGGGGGGATGGACGGATTACTGATTCTTATCAGGATGAAAATGGGGAATGGCGGGACAGGTAGTTCAATTTGATCGCTAGCGACGCATCGCTTTGAAGATTGCCAAGTTCCGCCTTTTTGTAATAAATTTACCCGATAGAGCCAATCATGTCCGATTCTACCCTATTCAAGCTCAAGTTTTGGGGCACGCGGGGAAGCATACCTTGCCCGGGTCCCGATACCGTCAAATATGGCGGCAATACCACTTGCTTTGAGATCACCTGTGGTTCCAAGCGGATAATCATCGATGCAGGCACGGGCATTCGGTTGCTTGGCAAAAAGATCATGATTGAGGAGGGAAACTTGCTCAATGCCGATTTGTTTTTCACCCATACCCACATGGATCACATCCAGGGTTTGCCTTTTTTCGCCCCCCTTTACAACCCGGTCAGCGACGTCCGGTTGCATGCCGGGCACTTGACGGCAAATGACGAATACGATCTTCAGGGAATCATTGGAACCATGCTCATGAAGGATCCGGTCTTTCCCGTCCCGAGTTCCCTGATCGAGCAAGCTTGTTCATTCAAGGATTTCTTTTGCGGACACGTATTCGAGTTGGAGGACGGGATTGTCATTCGCACGGGAAAACTCAATCACCCGAATGGCGCTTGTGGATACAGAATCGAGTTTCAGGGCAAGGCAATTGCCATCTGTACCGATACGGAGCATTACGACGACCGGATCGACGAAAGCGTCGTGACCTTGGCGAAGGATGCGGACGTGATGGTGTACGATTCAGCCTATACCGCCGAGGAATATTCCAAGTTCAAGGGGTGGGGGCATTCGACTTGGGAAGAAGCGATAAAGGTTGCCGAAGCCGCTGGGGTAAAACAGACTTTTCTTTTCCATCACGACCCGTCCCATAGCGATGAGAAGATGGATCAGATTGCCAAAGAAGCAGCGGCCCTTAGGGAAGGCGTGCGACCGGCCGTGGAAGGCGAAGAGATTGTCCTTTAGTATTTTTCGCCTAACTTGGGCGTGCTTGCATTGAGGTCAAGGAAGGGCAGGGGACCCGATATGACGTCACTCACGATTCCTTTTCCCGCTTGATCGATCACCATCTTTTCCGGTTTTCGGTGCAACATTAGATTGCCGGGGCCACGCATGCGGGCATCCAGCCAACGCAGTGGGGCCAAGTGGACGTCCTTTTTGCCCTGGTGCAGAAGGGTAGCCTGACCGACCGGCAATTCCTCAGCCCGAAGCGAACCATTGCCCAGAATTTGGGCTTCCAGTCGGTTGACTCCTTTTCCCCTGAGCGCGACGACCCCGGAACCCTCGTGGCGAAGATGGAGAGCCGGTGAAAGCAGGTTTTCCAAATGAATCTTGCCGGTGGAAGAGCAAAAGACGGACAGTTTGTCGGAGTTCAATCCGGTCGAGGTCAAGTTGCTTCCGCCGTGGACCCTGATTTCAGTCAGCTTGTCTATGGAGATCATGATCTCCACGGGGAATTTTCTTTGGGCGTTCAGTTTGAGAAAGGGAAGCCGGCGGGCAAGCCGGTAGGTGTTGTTGGCATCGACGTAAAGGGTTCTTTTGCTGACCCTGGTACGGACGGAGTCAATGATTTCCGAATCCGCATAGATGGTCGCCTCCCGATTTCTTTTTCCTTTGTTTAGAAAGACATCCACTTCTCCATTCACTTCGATTTTGTCAAAAAAGAAAAGCAATCTTCGTTGGGAAGAAATTTCCCCAAGGATTGCCGGCGCAAACACCAGGAAACTGCCCAAGATCAGGACCCCGATTTTATTTGCGCTTCCCATATTTTCGCCTCTTTGCATATTTTCCACGCCCGGTGGCTCCACCCTGTGTCGAGGTCGAGAGATTTCCCTTCGCTCCTTCCTGTAAAAAGGAAACCTGATCGCGCAGGAGGGCAGCCTTTTCAAACTCAAGCTTTTTTACTGCCTCCATCATCTCCTGCTCGAGCTCCTTGATCAATTTCTTCACTTGTTTTCCGGAAAGACTTTCCGATACGGCGAGATCATCTTTCTTCTCCTCTCTCTTCGAAATGAGGCTTTCCTGAACCGGTCGAACCACGCTTTGCGGAACGATACCGTGACTTTCGTTAAAGGCCATCTGCCTTTCCCTGCGATATTGACAAACGTCCCAAGCCCGCTGAAGGGATTTGGTCATGACGTCGGCGTAGAAGATAACCTTGCCTTTTTCGTGCCGGGCAGCTCTTCCGGCGGTTTGAATCAAACTGGTTTCGCTCCGGAGAAAACCTTCCTTGTCCGCGTCGAGGACTATGACGAGCGCCACTTCCGGGAGATCGAGTCCTTCGCGGAGCAAATTGACTCCGACCAAGACGTCAAAGGAACCGGCCCGCAAGTTTCTCAAAAGTTCCACTCTCTCGATGGCATCGATATCGGAATGGAGGTACTCGACTTTGATTTCCCGTTCGCGCAAAAAATCGGTCAGATCCTCGGTCATCCGCTTGGTCAAGGTCGTGACCAAGGCACGGTATCCGGATTGAGTGAGCTTCTTGATTTCCGAAATGCAGTCCTCCACCTGCCCCTTGATTGGCCGGATTTCCATTTCCGGGTCGAGTAACCCGGTCGGGCGGATCAGTTGTTCGACCACAAGAGCCGATTTCTCTAGCTCGGATCGAGCGGGGGTTGCGGATACGTAAACCGTTTGCCCGGTCACCTCATCGAATTCGTCGGGCTTGAGGGGACGGTTGTCGAGTGCCGAAGGGAGCCGGAACCCGAAGTTTACGAGCTTCTGTTTTCTCGACAAATCCCCGTGAAACATTCCGCCCACCTGTGGAAGGGAGACATGGCTTTCGTCGACGAAGAGCAGAAAGTCGTCGGGGAAGAAATCAATCAGGCACCACGGTCTTTGACCCGGTTTTCGACCGGAGAGATGCCTCGAGTAGTTTTCTATGCCGTTGCAAAAACCGATCTCCCTGAGCATTTCCAAGTCGTATTCGGTCCGCATCCGAATCCTTTGGGCTTCCAAGAGCAGGTTTTCCTTTTCAAACCAGGCAACCCGATCTTCAAGCTCTTGCTGGATAGCCTTGCATGCAACACCGACCTTTTCCTTGGTGGTCACGTATTGATTGGCCGGGTAGACACGATAGCATTCGAGTTTTTTCGACGTTTCCCCGGAAACCGGATCGATTTCCCTGATCTCCTCCACTTCCTCTCCCCAAAACTCGATTCTGATTGGTTTTTGCGCATAAGCCGGAAACAAATCGACGACGTCCCCTCTCACCCGGAAACGACCGGGCTTCAATTCCACGTCGTTGCGCTCGTACAACCCATCGACCAATTTTTCCAAAAGGGCGTCTCTTCCGAAATCATCTCCTTTTTTGATTTCGTGGGAGAGAGCCTGAAAGTCATCCGGGGAACCCAAACCGTAAATGCAGGAGACACTGGCAATGACGATGACGTCCCGTCGACTGATGAGGGATCCGGTGGTGGCGAGCCGGAGCCTTTCGATTTCCTCGTTGATGGAGGAGTCCTTTTCAATGAAGGTATCGGTGGAGGGCACGTATGCCTCGGGTTGGTAGTAATCGTAATAACTGACGAAATACTCGACGGCATTCTCCGGGAAAAAACCCTTGAATTCGGAATACAGTTGAGCTGCGAGGGTCTTGTTGTGCGAAATGACGAGGGCGGGCCGTTGGAGTCGGTGAATGACGTTGGCCATGGTGAAGGTCTTTCCCGAACCGGTTACGCCCAGAAGAGTTTGGTCTTGGTTGCCCTCTTCGAGCGAACGGACCAGGGAATCGATCGCCTCGGGTTGATCGCCCTTGGGCTCGTAGTCCGAGACGAGTTTGAAGTCCATCAACTCGGTCCGGCTTTCGACTTTATGATCGAAGGGATGAGTAGTACCCCTTCTCTCCCTCGGATTTCCCGATGATGGCCGCGGCGCAACTGTCCCCCAATACGTTGACCGCGGTACGGGCCATGTCGAGTATTCGATCGACCACGTACACGATGCCCACCCCGATGGCTATGCTTTCTTCGGGAAAGCCGACGGCTTGCAGGATGACGATGATTGCAACCAAGCTGGCGGATGGGATGCCAGCGACCCCGATGGAGGTAACCAACGCCATCAGGACAACGGTCGTTTGGGTGACCCAGCCCATCTCGACGCCGAAGAGCTGGGCGAGGAATACGACCACTACGCATTCGAAAAGGGCCGTCCCGTCCATGTTCATGGTTGCTCCCAAGGGCAGGGTGAAGCTGCCGATTTTCTTTGAAACACCGGCCCGATTCGTGACGCATTTCATGGTGAGGGGGAGCGTGGCGGCAGAAGAGGCGGTGGAAAAGGCAGTGAGCAAGGCAGGGGCCATGGCCCGGTAATGATCGATGAAATTGATCTTGCCGAACAAACGAAGAAGGAGCGGAAGCACGATCAGGCTGTGAATGAGCAGACCGAGGGCAACGGTCAGGGCGAAGGTACCCATCACCGATAGCGTTCCGAGTCCTACTTTCATCAGGGTAGGGGTGACCAAGCCAAAGACACCGTAGGGGGCAAAGGAAATGATGAAGTTGGTAATCGAAAGGATGAGCGCATTCAGGCTTTCCCAAAAACCCACTTGGGTGGATCGAGCCTTTTCCGGAAGTCTGGTGATGAAAAACCCCAAGAGCAGGCTGAAGAAAATCAGTCCGAGAAGCTGTCCTTCCACTGCGGCTTTGAAAAGGTTTGCGGGCACCATGCGGTGAAAAATTTCGAGGATACCTGCCCACCCCTTGTCGGCCTGAGAAAGGGCGCCCTCGATCTTGTCGGTATGCCCGGCGGATTGATGGTCGGTCATTTGGCCACGAAGTTCTTCCGTGACCTGTCCCGGTTCGATGAAGTTGACGCAGATCAAACCGGTGCATACGGCAAGCATCCCGGTCAATCCGTAGAAGAGCATTGTTTTGAGACCAAGCCTTCCGAAGTCCCGTTCGCCTCCGATTTTGGCAACCCCGCAAATGATCGAGGTCATGATGAGCGGAATGACGACCATTTTCAGACCGTTTAGAAAAAGCTTACCCAAAAACGCGCAGGCTGCAGCGAGGAATTCGAACCATCCCGCTCCCGTCAAGTCCGCCACTTTGGGCGCGGATAGAGTGAAGACGGGTAGTGAAGAGTCATTCTTCTCTCGGCCTGTAAACTCAGGGTCGGGGACTGTCGAAGTGGCATTGGCGTCCTTGGTGGTGGTGGAGGAAAGGTAACCTATTGACTTGAGTTCTTGAATGAGGGAATCGGGGTCGGTCGAATATTTGCCTTGAGATTCTGCGGAAAGAGTCAGTGAGTCGTTCGGGTCGGGGGACAAGGACCAATTTCCGTTTTTGTCTTGTTCAACAGGCTCAAGAACGAAGAAATTCTCTTTCTGAGCAAAAACATAGTCTCCCGAAAAATTCAGGTTTGCCGCAAGTCCGATGAAAAAAGCCAAAACCAAGGCCACCAATATTTGTACGTGCAAGGGAACTTTTTTCATCTTTTTCATCACACTATGACTGAAAAAGGCTTTCGAGCAAGCCGATGCTCAGTTCCGAAGGGTTGTTTATCACAATGTCCGCTCCAACTTCGATGAGATCTTTCTTGTCGCGGGTAGTGGCTAACCCCAATCCTTTCATTCCACCTTTGATGGCGGCAATGATACCATGGGCACTGTCTTCGAGAACTATGCAGTTTTGAGGGTCGACGCCGGCGAGGTTTGCGGCTTTCAAGAACACTTCCGGGTCGGGTTTGCCCCTTGAAACGTCTTCCGAGCAAACGGCGCCAAGAAAAAAAGAGGCAAGATCAAGTTGCTCGAAGGCCAACTCTACGTTCATCCTTTCGGTCGAAGTACCGATTACGCAAGGAATGCCCGCTGCCCGGAGGGAACGAAGGAAATCTCTTGTCCCGTCAAGAATGGGAATTCCTTCCTCTTTTCCCATTATGCGATAGAGTTCCTCCTTTCTTTTGCCCCAACGGTCAATTTCAGCGGAGTCTTGCGTCCAGCCTAGGATTTCCGGGATGATGACGGCGTTTCTTTTGCCGAAGCCCCTTTTGAAATGATCCGCCGGCAATGTTTTGCCAATCTCCGAAGCAAGCGCTTCCCAGCTTCTCTCGTGAAGGGATGAGGAGTCTATGACCACCCCGTCCCAATCGAAAATAACCGCTCCGACCGGCATTATTGCTCAGGCTCGGAGGAGTCCGTATCCTCTTGGTCGGAATTGCCGGGCAGCAGACGGTTTTTCAAGCTTTTGAAAAACCCTTCGTCTTCTTCTTCCTCCTCTTCCTCGTTTTCAAGAACCGTTACCGAGGGCGGGGAAAGGCTTTGGTTCGGGTCGAAGACGTCGGGAGGTCGGGTGGAGAAGTTCTTGTCCAACAAAATCTCTCTTTTTTCGAACTCATCGAGAAAATCGATCAAAGAAGTCTCCGAGTTCTCCGCGATCATGGTTTCATTGCTTTCGACGGTAACCCTCGTGGTGGCTTTTTCCGCCAGGATTTCGTTTAGCAAATCCCGGGTAAGCGTGGCTTCGGCATGGTCGAAACCGAGCAATTTTTCCTGTTTTGCCAAGGTGTCGCCCAGTATCTCCATCGCTCCTTCTGGGTTATTGAAGAGGTATTGAAGTTTTCCGATCCGAAACATGGTCTTGAGGGTCATCGGATCCTGTTCACCCATGACCTCCCGTTCGATTCCCAAAGTCTCTTCACTGAGATGAAAGGCTTCGTCCTCTTTTCCCAAGGCGAGGTACAGGTCGGCGAGATCATTCATGGACCGCAGGGTTTCGGGGTGTTCGACACCGTGTTTCTCACGGAGCCTGTCCCTGACTTTGATTTGCGTTTTTTCGGCTTCGTCGAGCCTTTCCAGTTTCCGGTAAGTTTCCGCGGTTGCCTTCAGGGTCGAAAGGGTTTCCGGATGCTTGGTGCCCAGCGCTTTTTCCTTGGCGGAAAGAATTGCCAGGTAATATCTCAGGGCCTCTTCGAATTCTCCCCTTGACGTGAGGATTCTTGCAAGCGAGTCAGACGCTCCGAGGGTATCGGGATGACTTTCCCCAAGGATTCTCTCCAAGCCTTCGACCACTTCGATCGAGAGGTCTTCGGCTTCGTTTAGCTTTTCCCCTTTTCTCAAGGCTTCGACGAGAATTTGCCCAACCCGTAAGCTCGAGGCATGAACGTCACCATATCGGATACGGGATTTCTCATAAACGTTCCGGGCCAGACTTTCGCCTTGAGAAAGTTTATCCCCGGCCAAATAGATCATGGCAAGTTCGGACATGCATTTGAGCAACAAGGGATCGTCATCGCTTCTGTTTTGGTCATTCAGGAGGGAAAGCGACTTCGCGCATTCGTTTTCCGCTTGTTCGAGTTTGCCGATCCTGCGGTATACTTTGGCCAAGTCGATTTGAGTATCGATTACGTCTTCGTGTCCCTCCCCGTATTCGTGAGATCGTTTTTCGAGTAACTCGACAAGCATGGGTTGAGCTTCGACGTAATTGCCCAACGCATCGTGAACCATGGCGATTTCTTTCATGGCCTGCATCCGGGCGGGCGATTCCTTTGCCAGCAAGTTCTCGAACAAGGCAAGAACCCGTTCGAGTTCGGCTTGCGCTTTGTCATAAGATCGTATCGATCGATAAGTCTTGCCCAAGCAAAGCCTGATTCTCGCCTCGATTTCTGGTTCTGCAGACAGTTCGTCGGCTCGAACGGAACCCTGGTCGAGCATGGTTTTGACCAACTCGGTGTCCATGACCGCAGTGTTTTGCGGATTGAGGGAGAAAAAGAGATTTTGGACGAAAGTGGTGATTGCCTGTGTTTTGGCCAACTCTTCCTCGGTCTGTTTTCGTTCTTCTTCCGCATTGGCTTTGGCGATCGATGCCTGCTGTTGCTGGTAGAATGCATAAACCGCCAAGCCGATGGCCGAAATTGCAAGCAGGGCCGAGACGGATGCGATTCGGGCAAGTCTTTTTTGTCGCGCGAGCAAATCTCTTTGCTTGAGGTCATCCAACCCCAATCCAAGCAACCCCGCGACAATCTTGAGGAAGGCGTCTTTCTCCCCGTCGCTGGATTCACGCAAGTCTGCGGCAGCCGGTTCGTGTTTTTGGTCGGTAATGACTCCTTCTGCATCGACTTCCCTCCGGGCAGCCAGTGGAATGCATTCGTTATCGGTGTCCCCGTCCAAGTCTTCGACCATGGGATTGCCGGACAGAACGAGGCATAAAACCCGATCGGCCTTGCCCATGGACTTGAACATCCGAATTTCCTCGTTCACCCAACGTGAACGGACTGCTTGCGGTGAGCACAAGACGATAAGATGAGATGAATCGTCCAGAGCCTGTTCGATAAGAGGTCCCAATTGAGCGGCTCCGGCCAATTCGTCCCGGTCGCGAAAAATCGGGAAAAGCCTTGCCGGCACTTCTCCGAAATCCCCGTCCGTTCCAATCAGGTGTTTCGGGACGCGAAAGGCTTCCAGTTTTTGCCTAAGCCACCTTGCCCGTTCTTCGTCCTTGTGGGCGTAGGTTATGAATGCGCGATACTTGTATGATCTTTTGCTCAATTTGGGGCTATGTTATCTGGGCTTGCGGCAACTGGCAAGGTTTCCCGTCCGGTTTTGAGGGAGCCAAAGCCATCCGTGCGTATTGATGCGGCAATCATTTCTTGGGTGTGGGGAAATCCTTCCTGCGTGCGTTTTCCTCCCGAATGCTTCGAAGACAGTCTTGGGGTACTGAATCGGATCAGGGCGTGGGCGAACAACCCGTCCGGAACGAGCCTTGACGAAGGCTTAAGCCTCGAAGATTTCCTGCGCTCTGTTCCAGTCCACGAGGCTCCAAAAGGCCGAGACGTAATCTGGCCTTCTGTTTTGATAATTCAGGTAGTAGGCATGCTCCCAGACGTCCAACCCGATGACGGGAGTGCCGATGTCTTCCGACACTCCTTCCATAAGAGGGGAATCCTGATTGGGAGTGGAAGTGATGGCCAGGTTTCCATCGCTTCTCTTGATCAACCAAGCCCAACCTGATCCGAACCTCGTGAGGGCCGCTTTGCCGAAAGACTCCTTCATTGAGTCAAAACTTCCGAAGGTCGAAACGATGGCGTCCGCCAAGCTTCCCTGCGGGAGACCGCCTCCGTCAGGGGAAACGCATTTCCAAAAGAAAGTGTGGTTGGAGTGCCCGCCTCCGTGGTTACGGACAGCCTGTCGGATTCCTTCGGGAATGGCGGAAAGGTCCCGGATGAGGGAATCGGCGTCCAAGGATTCGAGAGACTCGTTTCCCTCAAGGGCTGCGTTGAGGCTGTTTACGTAAGTTTGATGATGCTTTCCATGATGAATTTCCATGGTTCGACTGTCGAAGTGGGGTTCGAGCGCATCGGTAGAATATTCCAGAGCAGGTAGTGTGTGTGGCATAATTGGAGAAGAAGTTGGGTTTTAAGATTGGGCATAACAGCTTTTTCCCAGCGGAAGGTCAAGCCCGAGAGAAGTTTCGAGGAAGACTTTCCGACGGTTATTTTCTTTGCAATTGGAAAAATGCCTGGAGCATTTCCTTGCATTCGAGCTCCATGGTTCCGCTTTCGACTTGAGGCCGATGGTTTGAAAAAGGAAGCAAGTGGAGGTCGGTGGCGCCGCCCAACCCCCCCATCTTCGGGTCTTCGACAGCGAAGTGGACCTCTCCCAGTCTTGCCATGATGGTCGCTCCCGAGCACATGGGGCAGGGTTCCTTGGTTACGTACAGTCTGCATTCGTTGAGCCTCCAGTCTCCCACGGACTTGGCGGCCATCGTTATGGCTATCATCTCTGCGTGGGCACTCGGGTCCTTCTGTCTGCGCGTTTGGTTGAAAGCGGATGCAATGACCTCCTCACCTCTCGCAATGACGGCTCCAACGGGAACTTCGTCGTCATTCCACGCGTTGATTGCCTCGTTGTATGCCAACTGCATGAAAAAGAGGTTTTCCTTCTCCAATTGGGAGGGGAATACCTTGGGGAAAGGACATTGGATAGGCTCTCGCATGGTGAACTGCATAATACCTATTTCTCCCTTTGATGAAAGGACTTACTTGACTTAGCGGGCCAAGATGGTGTGATGGAGGGTTTTTACAAATATGTCCGGAGAAGAAGTTATCGAAGTCGAAGGCAAGATTACCGCAGTCTTGCCCAGTACCATGTTCAGAGCGGAACTTGAGAATGGCCATCAGGTTCTTGCCCACATTTCCGGAAAGCTGCGCAAGCACTTCATCAAGATCACCGTCGGAGACATCGTGAAGATGGAGATGAGTACCCAAGATCTTGAGAAGGCGAGAATCGTATACCGTTTGAAAAATGCGGAGGTCAACAGAAATGCTCCTATCCGCAGCTTCGGCCCCAGAAACAGAAGGAGGTGACCCCAGACGGTTACCGGAAATCAAAGGAAATCCCCCCATGAATATCATCGAATCCATTGGAAGAACTCCCCTAATCGAACTTAACAAAGTCACCGAGGGCTGCGGAGCCCGAGTTTACCTGAAATCCGAATTTTTCAATCCTTTGGCCAGCGTAAAGGACCGAATTGGCGCCGCTATGATCTCTGCGGCCGAGGATGCCGGCGAATTGAATTCGGACAGCGTGGTTATCGAGCCAACCTCGGGGAATACCGGGATTGCCTTGGCTTTCGTCTGCGCCGCGAAAGGATACAAGTGCATTCTCACGATGCCCGAGACGATGTCCAAGGAAAGACGATTGTTGCTCCGTTTGTTGGGTGCCGAGATCGTGTTGACTCCCGGACCAAAGGGAATGGGAGGTGCCATCGCCAAGGCCAATCAACTTTTGGAGGATCATGGAGAGCGAGCCTTCATGCCACAGCAATTCGACAACCCCGCGAACCCCGCGATACACCGTAAAACCACGGCGGAGGAAATTTGGTCGGAAATGGAGGGTCGCGTAGACTGTTTCGTGGCCGGAGTCGGGACGGGAGGAACGATTACCGGGGTTTCCGAGGTGATCAAGGAAAGAAACCCGGAAATGCTGGCCGTAGCCGTTGAACCGGAGGAAAGCCCCGTGATTACGCAAACCAGAAACGGGGAGGAAGTCAAACCGGCCCCTCATAAAATCCAAGGAATCGGGGCTGGGTTCGTACCCAAGAATTTGAATTTGGATATTGTGGACGAAGTTGAGCTTGTCAAGAGTGACGATGCGTTTGAAATGGCGAGAAAACTTAGTCTCGAAGAGGGTATTCTTGGAGGAATTTCAACCGGAGCCACCGTCACGGCAGCCTTGAGGATTGCCCGTAGGCCGGAGATGGAAGGAAAGAGCATCGTCGTCGTGGGAGCCAGTTGCGGAGAGCGTTATCTGTCCACCCCTTTGGCGGCCCAAGCCGCTGCCGAGATGATGGATGCGGTTGCCGAGGAATAGTTGAGTTGACGCCCATTGATTGCCAAATGGGTTGTCGCCTTGTTTTTGGGTGTGCCGTTTCCTTGTTTGTCCAATCCGCTCGAGCATATGGTTCCTTCGAAATTGAACTTCTGACGGAAGTTTTGCCTTGAGGTGTCTCGTCCGCAGGGTGTCCCGTGCCTCCGTTTGCGTAGACCAGCAAGTGATTGGTGAGATTGGCAACGGTTTGTTGGTCTATTTGGGGATTGAGAGGGGAGATCAGGCTGATGATATGTGCTGGGTACTCAAAAAACTTCTTGGCATCAGGGTTTTCGATGATCCGGAGGGAAAAATGAACGAGTCTTTGACATGTGACGAGGGGATCATGCTAATCAGCCAATTTACCTTGTTCGGGAACCTGAAGAAAGGATTTCGCCCTTCCTTCAACCGTGCAGCCGAACCACTCGATGCCCGCAGGTTGTTCGAGGAATTCCTGAACCGGCTCCAATCGGAATTCACGGGAACCGTCGCTGTCGGCGCTTTTGGTGAGCATATGGATATCGAAGCAGTTGACGATGGCCCCGTTTCCCTTTGGTTGGACTCCCGACAGAGAGGATACTGAGGGTTCCCTTTGGCAAGGCGCAATTTCCTATGCTTGAGCTTTTTTCCCAATAATGGGAAAAGGGTGATCGTAGTCGGGGGCGGAAGGGAAGTTTTACGGAATACTTGCCATTTGCGTATAGTTTTCTCTATTATGATTCCGTGTTCCGTATCATAGAATTTTTTATTTTGTCCGGCTTGCTTGTTTTGTGTTCCGCATGTGGGCCTGCCCGGGATGGAGAAACTGCCCGGATTCACGACTCGTGGGATGCCCGTTTCCGTTACGATCTTGAGAAAAGAAGGCTTGTTTCAAGCTTTGACCAACGCAAGAGGGGCAGGACGTGGGGGCGAGATGAGCTTGGCAAAGTGGACTTTGACCGGTATTGGTCGGGTCGACCGATCCCAAGTCAGGATCTGTTGTCTCAGCATAAGAAGCGGATGGACTTGTTGCGGGAGGAAAGATGGTTCGTCGCCGAAAGAGAAAGATTGGCAAATCGGGCCGAAGTGATGGAGTTGGAAGCGATTGGCAAGGAAGAGAAGGATGGCGAGGACGCCGAGCCCGAACCTGTGGATGATGCCCCGGCTGAATTCGTTCCGGGTCCTTTCCTTCCTCAGGGAATAGATCCTGAAAACAACTCGCCTGAAAACATGGGAGAAACTCCTTTCGCTCCCCTTCCTCTGGAGCCAGCTTTCCCCCCTGTGCCAGAAGGGGATGCTCCGCCCCCGCTTGACTTGGAAGAACCGCCTTCTCCTTTTGCCCCTCTTTGAGCCCTGCCGTGAAAGTCAATAAGTTTTCATTGGTATTGACCCTCCTTACTTTGGGAGTGGTTTGCGTTGGGGGATGGAAGGCATTTTCCGAAATGTCCGAAAGAGACCGCATGGAAGCCGAATTGCTTGCCCTTGACAAGAAAAGCGGAGAACTCGAGGAAGCCATCGACGAAGCCCAGGAAAAATCCAAGGAAAACCTCGAGTTTCTTTCGACTAGAATCGAGACGCGAAAGAAGGAAGCTTCCGAAAAAGAAGTTTTGTTGAAATCCTTGCGCGATCAACTCGAGGCAAAGACCGCGGCCTTGAGCGCAAAGACCGAACGAAAGGAAGAGTTGGGGGCCGAAATTCAGGAAATGAAAAAACAGATTGCCGCGGTGGAAAAGGAAATCGAGCACTCGCGCAACCGCATTCGCAGTTTTGCCCTGTCTTTGCCCGACTTGGAAGGGAAGATTTCAGAACTGAGGGCTTCCGTTGAAAATGAAAAGCAACGAGAGATCGACGGGAAGCGGAGTCTGTTGACCTACGAATCCAAAACGACTATTTACAAGGAACACTTTGATGTCACCTTGGAAGCGTTGCAAAGATACATGTACGAGAGACCTTGGTTGGAAAAAGGAGAGAGGCTTTCCGTGCCCTATCTTCAATATGATTTTCAAGCTGGTTTTTTGGGTTTGCCCGTTGGTTTGGAGCGCGGAATAGAAAAAGGCATGATCTTTTCCGTGCGTGCGAACGGAAAAAAGCTTTGTCGCATCAAGATTAACGACGTCTCTCCTCGGAATAGCGTGGGGATGATCATACCCCTGTTCGGGAATCCCGTCGAGTTAAGGAAATTCAAAAGCTTTGATCTCATTCATCTTTAGGTTGCTTGCATGGTTTGCTTCCATTGGCTTGGGCGTGTATTGCATTCTCAGTTCTGGTTCGAGCTCTTCCTTTGTCGTTAAAATTCAGGCTGCCGAGCAAGAATTGACCGATCTTCACCTTCAACTGGAACTGGACAAGAACAGTTCGGTGAAGGAGGAATCCGACCTTTCCCGCTCGGCTCAGGAATATAGCGCGAAGATTGAGGAAGCCACTGCAGAAAGCGAGACGCTTAACAATGAGATCAATGGTTTGGCTTCCCAAACCGACGAACTGGATTCGGAGGTTTCTGAAAAAAGCAAGGAATTGGAGTCATTGGAAGAGGCATTGACCAAGGCTCGTTTGCCTCTTGAGGAAATCGAACGGCAGGGCAAACCACTCATTGAGAAAGAAAGCGCCGACAAGGCTACTATCAAGAATCTTGAAGCAGAACTTCTTGCCCAAAAGCAAAAAGCGGATTCGATTTCTGCCGAGTTAGCTCTTCTTCAAGTGAAGCGAAGGAGTGCCGAGGAGAACTTCAACTCCTCAAAGGAGAGGCTTTCGGTCGACGTGAAGAAACCCTACCATCTTCACTTTGCGGACAAGAAAGAAGTGCTCGTAAGAAACAAGGTGCCTTCGGGCAAGGGGATTTTCATCGATGCCGGTTATGAAGCCGGATTCCGTGACGGGATGGAATTTTTGGGAGAGAGAATGAATGACCAAACCGCTCTCCCCTTTCGTTGTCAAATCGGATTGGTGCAGGATCGTTACTCCTATATTGAGTTCGTTTATCCCAAAGATACCGATCCTTCGCCACCTTCATTGGCGCAAGATGAAAAAATCTTGCTAACCAGAAGCGGGAAGACAAATCCTTCCGGGGGGTTCGTTGACTCGAACTCCACTCAATAAGCGCAGGTTGACGTGAATTCATGCCATCGCTCTTGAAAAACGAATGTTTAATTATTTCTTGCCTGTTACCTTTATACTTATAATGTTTTCTTCATACCCTAACTGTGGACACCTCATCCGAAGATTTAAATGACCAGGAATTGGCCGACTTGATGGCTGATCCTGAAGTAGAAGACGCTGGAGAAGATTTTGGTGAGGAAGGCGGTGGAGTCGTAGAGGGTGGAATTCCTCCGGAAATCACGAACGACCCGGTTGCAGACAGTAGCGAGGAAGCTTTGTCCATTGATGATTTCGACGGTTCCGAATCCAATGAGTCTTCCGGCGAACAGGGGAACCCCGTTGATCCTTCTTCATCTCTTCCCCCCGAAGCATCTGTGCCTGATTCGGTCCTTCCCGAGCAATCTGCTCCCGACGTTGCCAACGGTTCGGTTCCTTCGGCGCATGACGAAGGAGACGTTGCCCAGTTTCGCAAGAGTTTGGCCAGTCTTTCGCGCCAATTGGAACTGGATCGGCTTGCCTTGCTGCACAAGACGCTTTCCGGAAACGGTGAAAAACTACCGACTCTCGGTCAAATTGCAGATGATATTTCCGGTTCCCAACCTCTTTCTCCGAATGGAGATTGCGACCAGTACGGCAACCGATCGACTGCCCGGCTTGACGGTTGGCTTTCGGGTCTTTCCTTTGGAACGAACAGAAGGGCAAAGAAATTCCCCAAGTAAGCAGAGGATCGTTCTCTCCTCTCCTTTCCGGTTAGTCCCCAAACAGGGGATTGGACCAATGAACGAAATCCGCACATACGATTATTCCTTCGTTGTTCCGGCATTTAACGAGGAAAGTCATTTGGACCTCACCCTGACGGCTCTTGAAAAGTGCATGGAAGGAGAAGCGGGCTATCGGGGAGAAATAGTCGTCGTTGACAATAACTCCAGTGATCGAACAGCGGAAATAGCAAAAGCAAGAGGAGTCAGGGTCGTATTTGAGCCTTATAACCAAATTTCAAAGGCGAGAAATCAAGGAGCGGCTCAAAGCAAAGGAGAAAATTTGTTTTTTGTGGATGCCGATACGATCGTCCCACCCGATCTCTTTCGGGACGCTCTTAACCTGATGAAAGGAGGAGCATGCGGGGGAGGAGGATCGGTTCTGTCCTTTGACCGGAAGAACGGAAGTTGGTTTTGGCGGGATCTCGTTCCCTCTTTTTGGAACGGGGTGTCTCGAAACCTGCGGCTTGCCGCGGGGAGTTTTCTTTTTTGCAGAAGGGATTTTTTCTTCGAATGCGGAGGGTTTTCGGAAAAGGTTTACGCGGGTGAAGAAATCTTTTTTTCAAGGAAGCTCAAGAAACTGTGCAAAAGGGAGTCAAAGGATTTCGTGATTTTGAAGGACAACCCGGTCATTACTTCCTCGCGAAAGCTGAATTGGTTTTCCAATTGGCAACTCCTTTGCTCGACGCTTGTCGTATTATGCGTTCCCTTTGCCATCCGAAGCAGGCGACTATGCAGTTTTTGGTATCGACGCCCCGCTAGCTCAGACGGGTGATTCAGGATGGTTCCTCGAATGGGTAGCGCAGTCCCCATTTTCTTCTGATTTGGTCAAGCAGGCTCATGATTTCGAGACTTTCGTCCAGTGACATGATCTCATTGTCCGTTTTGCCTTCCAACAGAAGCTTTCCAAAAAACTCGGCTTCGTAATTGAAGCCATTCCCCTCAAAAGGCATTTCCACGATCTTCTCCTTTTGAGAAAGGTTGGAGGTGATCGTCATCTTCTGGGGTTTCCAGCATTGTTTGTGGATGCGAATATTTCCCTCGGCGCCGGATAGAAATGCCTCTTGTCGGGTTTCCGATTCCAGGGAGGAATGCAGTAAGGCCATACTGCCGTTGTCATACTTGAGAATGCAGGAGGCTTGTTCGTCTATTCCGGTCGGACCCCGATGCCAGTCGGAAACAAACGACTTGGGTTTGCCCATTACCATCGAAGCCAGGGAAATGGGGTAAATGCCTATGTCCAGGAGGGATCCTCCGGCAAGGTTCGGGTTGAGGAGACGACCTTCCGGTTCTCTTGCTTTGGGCTTGAATCCGAAGTCGGCTTGCAGGGTTCTGACCTCTCCGATTTCTCCGGCAGAGATTATTTTCCGCAATTCCGTCATCAGTGGAGGAAACCTCGACCACATTCCTTCCATTAGCAAAACGTTGCTTTTGCGTGCTTGAGCAACCATTTCCTTGGTTTGTCCGTAGTTTACGGCAATGGGTTTTTCGCACAGCACGGCTTTGCCGTTCTTCATGCAAAGAATGGAATTTTCCGCATGTTGGGTATGGGGAGTCGCTACGTAGACGGCATCGATCACATCTGACTCCGCCATTTGTTGGTAATTCTCGAAAGCCAAAGGTACGCTCCATTCCTCCGCATAGGCTTTGGATCGGGTATGATTCCGGGATGCGACCCCATGAAGAACGCCGTTTGATGCAGTTCTCAGTCCTTCGGCAAAGGCTCTGGATATCCTTCCCGTGCCCAATATTCCCCATTTGATCATTTCGCTCATTGAAAAATGGATACCCTATGGCTCCAAGGGTTCAAGGCATAAACAAGAAAATCTTATGGTCAATGTTGACGAATTCAAAGAGATTGCCGAGTATGAGCGGTATGACGTCCGAGTCGAAAAAGCCAAAAAGGGTGAAAATCCAAGCAATCATGACGGTTGCTTCCCTCGTTTTTTCCATTGGAGCTTGTTCGCTTGAAGAAGTCGACATGCAGACCGTCGATACGAATCTCAGTGACGATTCGGCATTGCCTTCGCTCGCCGAACCCATACCCATGTCCTCCATTGATCAGATTCGATCTTCAGTCCCATTGAACCGGACACAATTGGATTCCTTGATGGAGGAGAACCTGAAGGAATTCGGAGCTGAATTTTCCAAAACGCTTCCGCAACCGGACAAAGTCGATTATGAACGGCTCAAGTTTCTTTTTCAGCAATCCCTGTTGGATCGGGAACCGAAGTCTCCCGAGAATAAATTTCAGTTTTTATGTGATGCGAACGAAAGATGGATTTACCGGTGCAACTTGGTCACCGGAGAAATCGTTTGCTACAGCATGGGTTCCGACTATAAGCTAAAGAGACTTGATACGGTGGAAGGAGAGAAATGACTACTGACAACTTTAAACATTCCGACAATCATCCGATGAAATCTTCGGTTTACTTACTCCTTTT
>JABGWD010000195.1 GCA_018645725.1 Opitutia bacterium | reverse complement strand
TTTGGCGCAAATACGTCGGGCTTGAGGGCGTGGTGGTCGGTATCGACCGCTTTGGAATCTCCGCACCCGGCGATACCGTGATGAGCGAACTGGGAATCTCGGTCGACAACGTGGTCAAGCAGGCAGCCCTTGCCGGTTTGAGTTCTTGACCTTGACTTGTATCAAGGGTGGGCCGTTTCCCGCCTTTCGTTCTTCTTGTGCCATGAGGAGGATTCATTCCGGGGTGCTGTTGCAAGCAATCGAATAATCAATCGGGTTAAGAAATTGGCTCGAAAGCAGAGTCAAAGCCACGATTGAAACGCGCTCCTTTCTTTGGATTGCTTGCCGTCCCGTTGTCTTGGGGCGGTCGAAGATAAACTTCTTAAGTGATACGGGAAAAAATTATTCTTTTAATTTAAACCCAGTTGATTCATAGATAGTAGAATGAAATTAGGCTTTTAGGCAAAGAGAGTAGAATTAACTCATGGAAATACTATTCATTCTGATTGCTCTGGCTCTGGCAATTGTTGCCCTGATCCTTGCCATTGTTGCTTTGGCCAAGCCCAGTCTCTCAGGGGCGGAGATCTGGAAGATCAAGCACACAATGCAGCAGCTTCAAGCCCAGATTGATGAGTTCAAGAATCGATTTCCCGATTCTCTACCGTCGGATCAAGCGGATCAACAAACCGCCAAGGAGTCGGACCCCACCGAACCTGTGCAGGCAGGCTTGTCCGTACCCGAGCCGAAAACTTCGTCACCGCTCCAATCCGACAAACCGCAAGAAACACCGATCCCTTCTCCGCCCATACCCGAAGACAGTGAGCCGAAAGAACCCGAGCAGTTTCCCGATCAAGGGCAAACCGTAGGCCCTGATTCCAAGCCAAGCGAACCTGCCGACCCCGAACCGATTGAGCCTGAACGGGTCGCCGCAGTCGAGCGTACCGAAACGCCTATGCCAACCGGAATGGACACCAAGTCCATTGAAATGAAGCTTGGCACGTATTGGTTTGTAAGAATTGGCGTGATGCTGATCCTGACGGGCCTTGGGGTTTTGGCTTATTACAAGAAACAGTTTTTCATCGATCTCTCGCCCGCGGTCAAGCTGAGCATCTTTTATTTGATGAGTGCGGCGCTGGCTGGTGTTGGTTTCGGGTTGCAACGCTCGAAGGCGGCCTTGATTAACTACGGCAAGGTGCTTGTCGCCGGTGGTTTCGCAGGGGTGTATTTCACGACCTACGCGGCCCATGTTTTTGAGCCCGTTCAAGTGATCGAGAACCCAAAGGTTGCGCTATTGCTGTTGTTCTCGTGGGGAGGTTTCATGGCTTGGTTTGCGGATCGAATCAAATCGGGGACGATCGCATTTTTCGCCATCAGCGCCTCGTATTACGCAACCTACGTGCCCCTGATTCACACCGGTGCGGTGTTGTCGCACTGGGTGATCCTTTTCTCCAACCTCACCCTCGCCGTTGCGTCCGTGTTCTTCTTGCTGCGGAACCGCTGGCAGAAGATACCCGTGCTGAGCATGGCCGCTTCCTACGCCGGCTTTCTCCTATGGAGTGTCCGGGTGGAGGAGGCATCCCTTCTCATCGCCACCTTCTTCGCGGCCGGGCTCTGGGTTGTATACACTGCGGCGGTTTTCCTGTCGCGGGACGAATCCTTTGGCGACCGCAGGCGGGCGGCGTTCCTGACCTTCAATAACCTCGTGACCTTTGTCTTGCTCACCAATGAGCTCATGAAGAAGGGGGAGGTGGAATTCTGGGTTTTGCCCATGACTTTCGGTATTCTTCTGCTTTGTTGCGTCGTGGCCGCCCAAAGATTCATTCCTTCCCATGATCTTTCCCGCAAAAGTTACCTGAGTCAGGGCCTGGCGCTGGTTACCCTTGGCTTGATGACCATGCAGATGTCCGACTCGATTCGGGGTCCCATCCTTGCCGCCGAGAGTGTCATGCTACTGCTCATGGCGATTCGTCACGGAAATTTCATTGTCCAAATCGGCTCTTTCTGCGTGGCGGCCATTGCGGCGGTCTATGCTTGCATATCTTTCGTCTTGGGTAGCCCGGATTATCTCCTCGGCGGCCTGTTCACGGGGGTCATGTTGCTTTTTAACGCTTGGCTGTGCCACCTCCGCCTTGAGTCATCGAGCAAGTCCATGATGCGGTTGCGTGTGAGTTGTCTGACCGGAGTGGGAATATTCGTCGGCATGAGTGCCTTTCTTGGTCACTCCATCCAAGTCGCGTCCTTGTGGGCTTGGGTGCCTGCCATTCTGCTTGCAACGACCTTGTTGTTCACGGGATCGATTTACCGGTTGAAGATCCGTGAATTTTTGCTTCTGGGTCAAGTGCCTGGCATCTGGGTTCTCCTGCATTCGATCGACTTGGCTGAATCGATCAATGAGTTCGCCTGGCAGTTTTGTTGCGCATCGGCGATTACGCTTGTTCTTGCCCATTGGTGGCGGTTGCAGCGCAAGCGATTTTTCCAATGTTGTCCGTTTCGTCCATTGGTAATACGGTTGACCGTAACCATCGAGGCGATTTTCTCCGCAGGCTTTGTTTTTCAAGTCACTGCGGTATTTCATTCTCGTCCTCTTGACGACTGGCTTTGGCTGGGGCCGCTGCTCACGGTTGGCATGACGGTTTATTCGGTATTTACCCGAGCGCGGCTCATCGGTTTGTTCTCGCAGGTTTGGCTTTTGATTTCTTGCCTCTGGTTTCTCCGAATCGGCATGTACGGAATCGACGAGTACGCTTCCCTTGCATTGATCCCAATCTTGACGATGTACCTGATGAACCTTGGCATCCCGATTTTCATCGAGCGCCTTGGCCAAATGACCGATAGAATGAACGCGATGGTTCGCCGGGTTCAGTTAACCTACTGTATCATCGCGACTCCACTGGGATTGCTGTGGATTCATCGTTTCGTTCAGGGCGAATGGAAGGTGGTTGTGTTCATCTTGGTCAGCATGGCTTTTTTCGCCGTGCATCAGGTAAGACCAAGTCGCAAATGGGTATGGACGGCATTGGCTTATGCCCTGTTCGGGTACTGCTGCTTGATCATCCAGCTCGTAGGTGGAGAAGCTTACTGGAAAAGTCTGTTGGCGCCCGCTGCCCTGTTTGCGGCTCAGCAATTGGCGCGCCGGCGGGGGAATGAATTGAAAGTTTCCGACTGGATCCACAAATGTCTGATTCTCTTTGGAGGAGCCTTTTTGTTCATCTGGCTCTCGATCAAGGTCTCCGACGTTGGCGGGCACGGACTACGGTCCATCGCCTGGACGATTCTCGGGGTTTGTTACCTTGGTTCCGGCCTTGGTCTGAAGGAGCGCTGGTATCGACTGATCGGCCTCGGTACCCTGGCTATCGCCCTGTTCTCTCTGGTCCCCATCATTTGGCAGATGTCAACCAACATGAAGATCGTCAGTTTCTTCGTCATGGGAATGGTGTTCCTCGGTCTTGGCTATGTCTACACCCGCTTCAAGGAGCAGATCAGGAAACTACTCTGAACCTGTGCCGGGAACGGGCAATCCAAGAAAAATCGCTTGGTCAAACCGATGATATGGACATTGGTTTTCCGATGGAACCCAAACCGTTTTTTTTCGCGGAAGCTCAATAAATCGCTCTTGCTTCGCAAGGTTGGTCGGGTCTTAATCCCTGAAATTTGTTTGCCCCTCCGTCCTTGACCATGCGCCGATTTCTTCGAGCAACCATACAAAGTAACGTTATGAAAAAAATTATCCTTTTATTGATTTTGGCTATCCCGGTCATTGCGCAGGACAAAACGGAGTGGCTCGACGTCACGGAGTGGGGCGTCGAGGGGCGCGGTTGGACCGATCAGGAGCGCAATCGGTGGTTCGATCGCTTTCCGGCCAAGGCAGAGGGCAAGGTGACCAAATCGGTCTGGAATCTCAGTCGCCACAGTGCCGGCATGATGGTCCGGTTCAAGACCGATGCCACTACCATCCGGGCGAAATGGAAGCTCTTGTCCGCGCGCTTGGGCATGCCGCACATGCCGCCCAGCGGGGTGAGCGGATTGGACCTTTATGCACGGGACGCCAAGGGCCAATGGCGCTGGGCCGCTGCGACCAAGCCAAACAAACAGGACATGGAGGCCACTTTGCTCTCCGGGATCGCCCCCGGGATGCGTGAGTACGCCTTGTATTTGCCACTCTACAATGGCACCGAGTCACTGGAGATCGGAGTGCCCAAGGGCGCCAAGTTCGAGAGCCTTGCGCCACGCAAGGCGAAGCCATTGGTGTTTTACGGCACTTCCATTACCCATGGGGCCTGTGCCTCGCGCCCAGGGTTGGCTCATCCGGCCATCCTCGGTCGCAGGTTGGATATGCCGGTGATCAATATTGGATTCTCCGGCAATGGCCGCATGCACAAGGAAGTGGGTGACCTCATGGTTGAAGTGGATGCAGCCTGCTACGTCATCGACTGCCTGCCCAACTTGCAACCATCCGCCGTCACCGAACGGTGCGTCCCCTTGGTCAAGCAACTGCGCAAGGTACGTCCCAACACACCTATCGTTCTGGTGGAAGATCGTCGCTTCGCCAACTCCTGGATTCTCCCGGCCAAGTCGAAATTCCATGATGACAACCAAGCCGCCCTGCAGAAGGCCTACAAGGAATTGCAAGCCGCCGGCGTGAAGAAGCTCCACTATCTTAGCGGTGACCTGTTGCTTGGTGACGACACCGAAGGCACGACCGACGGTTCTCACCCGAATGATCTCGGGTTTTTCCGCCAAGCCGATGCATTCGAACCCGTTTTGCGCCATGCTCTGGGCTTGAAGTAAAGCAATGAGCGCAAGAATGCCATCGGTCGCCCCCGCCAGTTTCCGTTCAAGCTTACCATTGCCTGCAGGTCAGCTCCCTTTCCTCGGCTTCTCCTCAAATCGCTCTTGCTTCGCAAGGTTGGCCAAGTCTTAATCCATGCAGTGAAATCGCCCTGCTTCATCTGTTCGGTTATCCTGTCCTTCTGCGCAACCAACTTGGTCGCACAGAATCCGTTGTCCGTTTCCAAGCCCGAGGCGGATAATTCGGTGGCCGCCCAGTTGGCGTCCTTCCAAGTAGCCGAGGGCTACGAGGTGAACCTGTTCGCCGATGAATCCATGGGCATTGCCAACCCCGTCTGTTTCAGATGGGACGCCGAAGGTAGGTTATGGGTCCTTTGCACGTGGGCCTACCCGCAACCCAAGCCCGGTGAGAAGGCGGATGACAAACTCTTCATTCTCGAGGACAAAGACCAAGACGGCAAGGCCGACAAAATCTCCACTTTTGCCGATGGACTCAATATGCCGACCGGATTTGCCCTCGGGCACGGTGGCGTCTACTTGGCGGAAGGTCCCGACCTGTTGCATTTGCGTGATACCGATGGCGACGGCAAAGCGGACCAGCGCGAAGTCTTGTTCACCGGGTTCGGTACAGGAGACACCCACCAAAACATCAACTCCCTGACCTGGAGCCCGGGCGGCGAACTGTTCTTCTGCCAGGGACTCCATTGCTTTTCCCGCGTGCAGACACCATGGGGTATTGCCCGCCTCGATGAACACGGTTCCTGGCGGCTTCGCCCCCTGCGTCGCCAGTTGCACACCTACCGGCGTACTTCGGGTGGCGGCAACCCTTGGGGATACGCCTTTGGTGACTGGGGCGAAGCATTCATCAAGAGCAATGGTACCGGTGTCAGTGAACTGTTGCCCAGTTTGGTGCACACCGATCACATCGGTGGTGGTTACTGGGGGGGTGCCATGTCCATCGGAAATACCAAGATCAAGTCGATGTGCATAGAGATCGTTGATTCGCCTCATTTTCCCGACGACCTGCAGGGCGACTTCCTTATCGCCGGCTACTACGCCCGCAACGTCGCCCGTTTGCGCCCAACCATCGACGGTGCCGGTCACAGGTTGCAGACCTTGGCCCCGCTCCTTACCTCCTCTCACAACGCCTTTCGTCCCGTCGACTTGAACGTGGGACCGGACGGCGCAATCTACCTCGCCGACTGGTTTAACCCGATCATCGGACATTACCAGGCTTCGCTCCGCCATCCCGACCGCGACAAGACGCATGGACGCATCTGGCGCATCACGGCCAAAGGACGACCGCTCCATAAACAACCGGCCCTGGCCAAAATGAGCGCCGACCAATTGTGCGGGCAACTGGCCGATCCCGTGCGCCGCACCCGCCAACTCGCCAAGCTGCGCCTGATGGACTTGCCGAAAGCCGAGGCTGTCGCCGCCATTCAAAAATGGATCGATGCTCTGAAGCCCGATGATCCGGAGCTCGAGCACAAGCTCTTCGAGGCCATCGGGGTGTTCGAGTCGCATGAGGTGGTCAACCGCCCTTTGCTCGAACGGCTGCTCAAGGCAAAGAATTACTTGGCCCGTGCCTATGCCACCCGCGTGACCGGGCGCTGGCAGGACCGCTTGAAGAATCCCTTGGTTCTTTTGAAGCAAAGCGCTGCGGACGAGCATCCCCGCGTACGCTTGGAAGCTGTCGTGGCAGTCAGCGACATACGCCAAGCGGAAGCCATGACAGTTGCTGCCCAAGCCGCCGCCGGTCCAACCGACCGTTTCATCAACTTTGCCTTCACCCAAGCCGTTCATGCCTTGTCCTCCTACTGGAAGCCTGCTCTGGTCGAGGGAAGCTTGGCCTTCGCGAAGCCGTCTCATTTGGTCAAGGTGATCAGTACGGGAGGCGGCGCCGACGTTGCCGGGGTGGTACGTCAACAGCTTGCCGACAAAGAATTGTCCGCTGAGCGCCGAACCACCTTGGTCGCTCTCCTTGCAACGATTGGCAGTCATGCCGATTCGGGATTGGCTTTACAGATGGGAGCCGGTCAGCCGGAAGTTTTGCGGGCTCTCGCCACTTCCGCTCGCGAACGCAACCTCGCCGTGCCCGCCAATGCCGAGCAGTTGCTCGGTCCGTCATTAGCCCATAAAGACCATGCGGTACGAGCCGGAGCCATCGAGCTCTGTGGTTTATGGAAGCTTCAGGCCCATGGGGATGCCATTCGTGGCCTTGCTACCGATCGCAAGCAACCCAAGCTCGTTCGTTTGTCTGCCGCTCAAGCCCTCCCTTCGTTCAAGGGAGAATCCATGGTCGAGTCGTTGGCATCCTTGGCCTCCTTGAAGGAAACGTCTGCCATCCGGGCCGCCGCCCTCGGTGGTTTGGGCCAACGTGACCTGCCGCGGGCCGCCCAATTGGCCGTCGCCCTCCTGGATCAAGTGAAGGCGGATGACATGGATACCTTGCTTGCCGCTCTGCTGCAGCGCAGCGAAGGAGCCAATGCCTTGGCCGATGCCTTGGGTAAGAAGAAGCTGCCGGTCGACGTGGCGAAACTGGTGCGGCGCTGGTTGAATGAAGCCGGACGAAACGAGCCCAACTTGGTCAAGGCTCTCAATGCCGTTATCGGGGTGCAAGGCGCTACCCCGGCCTATAACTCGGATTACGTCGCAACCCTCGCCAAGGAAGCCCTCGCCAAGGGTGATGCCGCGAAGGGAAAGAAAATCTTTCAACTGCCTGCCCTTAGTTGCATGGCTTGCCATGCCGTGGACGGGATAGCAAGCGCCCTCGGTCCCATCAAGGGGCCCAACCTCTCGGCCTTGGCCGCCGGTTTGCCGACCGACCTCATCGTGGAGTCAGTGCTCTGGCCTGCCCGCCAAATCAAGGAGGGCTACGAGACGATTACCATAACCACCAAGGACGGACGTATCCATAGCGGCTTTCTGCAAGCCGCCGAAAGGAAGGCGATCAGTATACGCGACCTTGCCAGCGGGGAAGTCGTGGTCGTTCCGTCCGGAAACCTAGCCAGTCGTTCCAAGGCCCAGACCGTCATGCCTCCGAGCCTGACCGATTCCCTCACCCGAACCGAGCTCCGCGATTTGATCAAGTACCTCTCCACCCTGAAAAACGCGGGCTCTCCGAAATGAGAACGAAACCAAAGGCGGTTGCATGTTTTCTTTGGTGTTTCGCCTTTGGTTTGACCCAGCAGGCCAGCGGTGAGTTGGTCGTGGCCGAGGGCTTGGCCGTCGAGTTGTTTGCGACCACCGGGCAATTGTCCAACCCCGCCAGCATAGACGTCGACCATCGCGGTCGCGTGTGGGTAGGGGAGGCGGTCAACTACCGCAAGAAGGACCGCAAGGGAGGGGACCGCATATTGATCTTGGAGGACAGCGACGGTGATGGCCGGGCGGACAAGACCAAAGTGTTTTACCAAGACCCCGACATAGATGGCGTTCACGGGGTATGTGTGCTCGGCAACCAAGCGATCGTCTCCGCCCCGGACAGGATTCTTTTGCTCACTGACACGGATGGCGACGACCAAGCGGACGAAAAGAAGTTGCTGTTCAAGGGCAAGG
>JABGWD010000194.1 GCA_018645725.1 Opitutia bacterium | reverse complement strand
GGTTCGCTCGGCGACTTCCACCACGGGACCCTCGAGGGATGCCCGTTTGCGGGGTACGAGGTCGAATAGACCGGTCCGGCGCTGATCCCCGATTTCCAGAAGGTCGGGAAAACCGGCGGTCACGAAAAGCACGGGCGGGGAACCGGCATGTTCGAGCAGGGCGTTGGTACAGCGTGTAGTGGCCAGGCGCATGCGGCAGGCCACCGAACCGGGCTCGATCCCGTTGCGGGCAAGGATGAGACGCATCCCGAGAACCGGGGCTTCCTCGCCTGAAAGAAGCTCGAGCGAACCGGTGGGGTCAATTCCGTCGGGAATGACCCGGTCGAGGACGAGCTGACCGGTTGATGGTTCCCACCCGATTACCCGGCCAGTGAATTCGGGGGAACTGGGAAGGATGACTTGGAAACCTTCGGGAAAGCCGGCGGGCCAATCGGGCGGACCGTCGAGGATCAGTTCGGTCGACGAATCCGAACGCAAAACGCTGGCCGAGAGCGTGCCCCGGGAAAGAACCTTGGCCCGGTGGATTGTTCCTTGGGGATCTTTTCCCAGGCAATCGGTGAAGGTCCCGCCGGTATCGACGAAAAATTCCCATCCTTCGCGCGCAGGTGCGCTATCATTTAAAGATTCAGGCATGATCCGGACATCCGTTCTCCCAGGACTCGAGCATGGCGAGGTAATCGGAGGGAAGTCCGATTTCCCGACCCCCCGAGACTACGACTCCTTGATAGCGCGGGGAAGGAATTCCGTATTCCCGGTCGACGGACAAGTAGACGAGGGCGGAAACCTTCGTCGCGTCCTTAAGTTGTTCGACTTCGAGGGTTTCCTTGGAATAGTAGTTCCCTTCCACCCCTTCGTAACGGTCGAGGGAGGCGACGTGCTCGTCGTTGAGCGACCAAAGGCAACCAAGAACCTGATCGGTCGGAGATTCCTCAACTCCGGCATAGCCTCGGCCGTTTATGAAGTAGCGCCAACCGGTAAGGCGGGCGAGTGGGCCGAGCTCGGAACCCGGGCAACGATTGACCATTTGTTCCTGGTTCATGTTCGATCCGTAGGCAAAGTAGAAAGTTTTCATACTCGATGAATGGTGTGCTTGAACGGGCGGGAGGCAAGAGGGAAGCTTTCGGGCTTGTAAAGACGGGCGAAAAAGACATGATGCTTTTCCAGCGTTAGGGGCCATTCCAACGAATAGCCTCCTTGACTCACCAAAACCTTGCCTTGCTCGGTGCTGGACGGAACGGCATTTCGGCTCACCCTGAAATGCGGATTTGCATCCGCGAATCCCACGTGTCGAGAAACTTAAGAAAACTCATGTCCGAACAAGTAAACAAACAAAACATAATCGAAGAAAACCGTGCCCATGACAAGGATACCGGATCAGGCGAGGTACAAATCGCCCTACTCTCCGCCCGTATCGCTCACCTCACGGAACACTTGAAAACGCACCGCAAGGATTTCCATTCCCGTCGTGGCCTGTTGATGATGGCAGCCCGTCGGAGAAAACTCCTGGATTACCTCAGGAAGACGGACTTGAAACGGTACCAAGCGATCATCGATAAGCTTGGTTTGCGTCGCTAGGGACAAGATTCCCTTTAACCCTTTCATACTCGAGGTCGATCGTGACCAAGAGTTTTTTTCCTCCGTTACGCAAAAACCTGCACCCATCAAGTGATGCTTGTTTTTTCAATCGAGGACTTCGGTTAGGCAATCCGGTCAAACCGAATGGATGAAGCAAAAAGAACACATACACACACGTAAGTACGAAAAATGAATCAAAAACACAACGTAACTGCCGAGAAGCTCGGCATTCAAATATCCTCCGGCACATTGGCCGGCTTGGCAGGTGGCTCCGTAATCATATCCAAGGGAGAGACCAACCTCTTCGTCTCCGCAACCGCAGCAGGCAATTTACGCCCAGGGCAGGACTTCTTTCCCCTGACTGTCGACTACCGTGAGAAATTTACCGCAGCAGGCCGCTTCCCCGGCGGATACTTCAAGCGCGAAGGTCGTCCCAGCGAGAAGGAAATTCTCACTTCCCGTCTTTGCGACCGTCCTCTTCGCCCGCTTTTCCCAAAAGGCTTCCTCAACGAGGTTCAAGTAATCGGGTATCTTCTTTCCACCGATCAGGTAAATGAAGCCGACGTCCTGATGGTCAACGGCGCATCCGCCGCCCTGCTGATCTCCGACGTCCCATGGGACGGCCCGGTCGGG
>JABGWD010000193.1 GCA_018645725.1 Opitutia bacterium | reverse complement strand
TTTGATCAGTTTACCATCGAGCAATTGGCCGGGGATATGGTTCCTGACGCGACCAACGACCAACTGCTCGCGACCGGGTTTCACCGGAATGCCCCCCAAGCCAGGGGAATGACCTACCCGGTGGAGGAATACCGGATCAAGGGAGTGATCGACCGGGTGAACGTAATTGGCCGGGTATGGTTTGGGCTGACTTTGGATTGCGCGGAGTGCCATGATCACAAATTCGATCCGATTACCCAGCGAGACTACTATTCCATTCTTGCGATCTTCAATAACGTAGAACACAGCGGTTCCGGTTTCGGTCAAGGCGGACCAACTATAAAATACAAGCTTCCTCCGCCCAAGCAGACCCCTGAGACAGTCGTTCAGCGAAAACGATTGATGGAGGAGCTTCTGGCCGCTCGAAAAACCTTGCCGAAAGCTTCCTCGATCAAGGACGAACACGTCGTCGGAAAATGGGAGAAACATGCCGTGGTGGACGATTCCGAAAAGTATAGCCTCACGGGGGATCTCACCATCTCCGCAAAAATCCGAACCAAGCAGCCCGTGTCGGACCTTGTCTCAAAGTACGACTGGAAGGGAAAGCAGCGCAGTTACGTTTTCGGCATAGGAGGGGAAGGAGATAAAGACAGCATTCCCGGCCATCTGTTTTTTTGGGTATCCTCACGGGCGGAAGCCTTTAGCGGAATCACGGTCTATGGGAGTCAAGCGGTGAACGACGGGAAGGAGCATGTGGTGGCAGTCGAATTCGTGGCCGGAAAATCCGTTCGCTTATTTGTCGACGGGATTGAGGACAAGGCAGCCCGACTGAAAGGCAAGGTCCCGCCTTTCATTGCCAAGTCGAACCGTCCCCTTGCCATTGGCTCGGGATACGACAGCAGCCCGAAGGCAACCGCCTATCGGTTCGAGGGCGAACTAAGCGAAGTCCGTCTCAGTGACCGGGCTGTGGGAGATGAGATTTCAATCGGTGCAATCGGAGAAAAGGTGGTTGCCCTCCAGAGTGCCATTCGGGAATTGGATACCCAAAAGGAGAAACTGAAGGTTGTGAACGCCGTGCCCGTTATGCGTGAACGTGACAAACCGCGTGAAACCTTCGTTCACCTTCGCGGAAGTTTTCTCAACAAGGGGGACCAAGTGTCCCCTGCAGTCCCGCAGTTGTTCGGGCTTCCCCAAAGCTACCAGCCTCGCAATCGCCTGGAATTTGCCCGCTGGCTGGTCGGTGGCAAAAACCCACTCGTGGCCCGTGTGGCAGTCAACCGTTTCTGGCAAAGCTATTTCGGGCATGGCTTGGTTCGTACCCCGGATGATTTCGGGGCTCAAGGGACGCCTCCCAGTCATCCGGAATTGCTTGACTGGTTGGCGACCGAGTTCGTCCAGAGCGGATGGGACATGAAACATATCCATCGCTTGATCGTGACATCGGCAACCTACCGGCAATCCGCCCGCATCTTGACCGAGGTTCGTAAATCGGACCCGCAAAACCTTTGGCTCGCCCGTATGCCCCGGGTCCGTTTGCCCGCCGAGCAAATCCGGGACCAGGCCCTTGCCGTGAGCGGACTTCTTAACCGAAAACAAGGAGGCTCCCCCGTTTTCCCCATTCAAACGTCCGACTATTGGGAAAAACGCGTATTGCCGGGCAAGTGGAAGAATAGCCAAGGAACGGATCGGCACCGGCGTACCATGTACACCTATTGGCGACGGATGGCCTTGCATCCGACCTTGGAATTATTGAATGCGCCGGCACGCGAAAATTGCGTCGTCAGGAGGGATGTCTCGAACGTTCCCACTCAAGCTCTTGCCCTCATGAATGATCCCATCTTTTCCGAAACTGCCTCTGCATTTGCCAAGCGCTTGCTCAAGGAGGTAAAGACCGATGATGTGGGTAGATTGGACAGGGCCTTCCGCCTTGCCTTGGGCAGGCCTCCGAAAGAGGAGGAGAAAAAAGCCTTCCTTCGCTACCTTGAGAGAGAAGGCAAAGACTTGGCCAAAGACGCGCAGGCCGCCGAGCAAATTGCAGATGACCCGGAACACGCGGTTTGGACCTTGGCATGCAGCGTATTGTTAAACCTCGACGAAACCATTACCCGTCCATGAGCACCCCTTCGCTTTTTGACTCATTGGCCCGCAGGACCTTCCTCAAGAACTCGGCAATGGGGCTTGGTTCGATTGCCTTGGCGGACATGCTTCGGGGAGAGGACGGGAATCCGGGATTAAACGAGCACGGTGGAGTAATCAGAAAACTGCATTACAAGCCCAAGGTTAAACGAGTTATCTTTCTCTTCATGGCAGGTGGCCCGTCCCATGTCGACTTGTTCGACCCCAAGCCTCTGCTCAACGAAATGGATGGGAAGAAAATTCCACCCCATCTGCTCAAGGATCATCAAAGCTTCGCCCTTATTCGTGGATTACCCGCTCTGAAAGGCTCACCCTACGAATTTCCCAAGCATGGAGAATCCGGAACGATCATTTCCGAACTCATGCCCAACTTATCGGAGGTTGCCGACGAGTTGACCGTGATCCGTTCGATGAAGACCACGACCAACGTTCATGATCCGGGCGTGAACATGATGAATTGCGGATCCGTGCTGTTCGGACGACCGACGATGGGAGCCTGGCTTTCCTACGGCTTGGGTTCGGAGAACAAGGACCTGCCCAACTATATTGTCCTGACCTCAGGTCCGACAAAAGGTTCGCAACCCCTCTTGCAGAGTTTTTGGGGCAACGGATTCCTTGAATCAAAGCATCAGGGCGTACCGTTCCTCAAAGGCCCCGAACCCGTCCTCTACTTGAACAACCCGGACGGAATCTCATCCAAGCGCCGGCGTGACCAGCTCGACTTGATGAAGTGGATGAACAAGCGCCACCACGAGGAAGTGAACGATCCGGAAATCCTCTCCCGCATCGCTTCCTATGAAATGGCTTACCGGATGCAGTCCAGCGTACCCGAACTGACGGACCTGAAAAAAGAATCACCCAAGACACTCGAAGCATACGGAGCAAACCCCTCTACCTCCTCCTTTGCCAACAATTGCCTGCTCGCTCGCCGCCTCATCGAACGGGACGTCCGGTTCGTTCAATTATACGATCGTGGTTGGGATTCGCACACCGACATCGAGAAACAACACGTCAGGCAATGCCGTGGAGTCGACCGTCCCATAGCGGCCCTGATCAAGGACCTGAAACAACGTGGACTTTTGGATGACACCCTCGTGATCTGGGGGGGTGAATTCGGACGCACCCCGGTTGCCCAAGTATCGGGCAAAACCTATGGACGCGATCATCACCCCCATGGCTTCACCATGTGGATGGCGGGCGGTGGGTTGAAACCGGGACTTACCTACGGAGCGACTGATGAATTCGGGTATCACGTAAGCGAGGACGTTGTGCACGTGCGCGACCTGCACGCCACCGTCCTTCATCTACTCGGCATCGACCACCATCAGTTCAAATACAAATTCAAGGGTTTGGATTTAGGACTGACCGGAGTGGAACCCTCGCGGGTGGTCAAGGAATTGCTGGCTTAAGGAGTGATCCGTACCAAGTCCCTTTGCGAACGGACGTAGATGCCCGACTTGTCGATGGCCGGCGCACCGAAGGTCCAGGATGCGCCTACGGGATCCGTCGCTACCCAGCTTAAAACATCGGGAGAGAACGGTTTGGTCAAATCGATGACGTACAGCACGCCGGCTCCTCCTTGCCAGTAGAGTTTGTCCCCATGGCGGACCGGCCAGGCCGGATTGGTGTGTCCAAAACCGCCCCGTTGAATGCCGCGCACCGAGCCCACCCGTTTGTTCACGTTGAAGTCGCGTGAATTGAGGATTCCCTTGGTGAACTGAAAGTCGACCTTGTTCCAAACGGTCTTGTCGGCCAATACTTGGATCGGAGCCTCGACCAGTACGGACTTGCGGGTCTTTACGTCGATGCAGCCAATGTCTCCGCTGTCATAGCGCCAAAAGTAGATGCGGTCTTCGAATGCGTGAACCGTCGAGGGCGTGGGCTGGCCTTTGCCCTTAAGCGTTCGGTCAACGTATTCGGGAACAAAATCCGCTTCCGCATATCCCTTCCCGTTCCAAGCGAAATACCGATCGGGTTTCTCGAAGGCAAACTCGGCGGTTATCTTGGAACTCTCCGGATCGACCAGTTGAAACTTGGTCTCTTTTCTCGCATTCAAATTGACAAGAAACTTACCCTGCAAAAGATGGTTTTTCTGATGAGGGATCGCCGGAGGAAGATCAAAGGTGAGGATGGGTTTTCCATCGGCAAGCGAAAGCAGGTAACCCTTGCGCCCCTGCTTGAACTTCCAATGGGAAAGATCGATCATGGAAGCCACGATTACGGTTTCCCCTTTCCATTTGCCCAAGGAATATTGAGTCGCGTGATGAATCAATACGGGCGAAACCCAGAGGTCCTTTCCCGTTTTCAGATCGATGGAATGAATCTGATAGAAAGGCAAGGCGGGATGCTTTGCATTTTCCTCCACCGCGATCTTGTCCGAGGGCATGGACACGAGCAAGTTCCCACCCTTTAGAAACATCCGGCAATTCTTGATATC
>JABGWD010000192.1 GCA_018645725.1 Opitutia bacterium | reverse complement strand
GGGGAGGTCCGCACGATTTGCTTTCCAAGGCCGTGGATTTGGGCGCCGCTCATGGCCTGACTCATGCCGTCAAAAAGAAAGACGGTTGGGAAAACCTCGGAACCTATAACCGCTATCAGGCAGAGGAATTCGGTCGCTTCGTTTCAAAACTTAAGAACACGATTGAGCCTAGTGGGGAAGGCAATATGTTGGACAACACTTTTGCCATGCATGGTTCCGCATCCAGTAGTTTTCACCTCTCTCGAAATTATCCCATTATCTCTGCGGGAGGAAAGAATCTTGGGTTTGCCAATGGCCGTTATCTCAATTACGTCGGCCTCCGTGAGGATGGGAGTCTCCCTGGCGCCGGAGTCACGAGTGATGCCGGATGGACAAGTAAAGTGGTTGAAGAAGAACCTCCGCTTGGAAAACTTTTCGTGAGCATCCTGCAGAGGCTCGGGGTCGGGACCGATTCATTCGCCGGATATTCCGGGACTTTGGAGCGGGTGTAAAACCCGGGCGGTGGAGTCGCTCATCGTAGCATTTCCTAGGTCCTTACCGAAGACTTCCGTTAGGTTATTCGCCGATCGGATTTTCCTCGTTGGAGAAATTGGATGATTTCGATAGGATGAAATTAACCTCTTCACTCCATCCGAAGCACTTTATTTGACAAATGCACACTAATTACATCCCGCCCAAGCGCAAAACCAAGGTCGTTTTCGTGCAACTCGGTTCCCCCGAGGCACCGACCCCCAAGGCCTTGCGGAAGTACCTGCGTAACTTTCTTGGCGATCCGCGGGTGATCGACATTCCCGCTTGGAAATGGAAGATCATTCTCAACTGTTTCGTCCTTCCTTTCAGGCCCGCCAAATCAGCCAAGCTCTACGAGAGAATTTGGGACGGAAAGAGTTTTCCTCTGATCACTAACACCGAGAATTTCACAAAAAGCGTCCGCGAGGAACTCAACAAAATCGACCCCGAGGGATATGTCGAGGTAAACCATGCCTTTCTTCTTTCCCCCCCCTATGTCAATGAAGTCTACGACAGCTGGGAAGAGGATTTGAGGAATAACGTCGGAGCTACCAAGTTGATGGTCATCCCGATGTTCCCCCAGTATTCGGAGAGCACCATAGCATCGGGGGTGGACGCCTTGGCCAAGGAACTTTCCAAGCGGGTGAAAATCCCCACTTTCGAGGTCATCACGAATTTTCACAGGACTCATGCTTTCATCGATAATTCGGTTACCCAATTGGACTCCAAGGTCGAAGATCTGAAGAAAGATGGCATTGAGATCGACAAGTTGGTCATTTCCTTTCACGGGATGCAGAAAAGACGGGTCGTTTTCAAAGGCGACGATTACTACCGTCACTGCTACGAGACCTATCGCCTGATCGTCGACCGTCTGAAACATTTAAAGTCCGAGCAAACGGTGATGACTTTCCAAAGCCGTTTCGGATCGGAGGAATGGATAACACCCTATACGGAGGAAGTGGTCGAGAACCTGATCAAGGAAGGAAATAGGGAGCTGATGATTTATTCGCCCAGCTTCGTGGCCGACTGCTTGGAGACAACGGACGAATTGGGTCACGAGTTAGCGGAAGACGCCAAGGAATGGGGAGGGAACGTCTACCCGGTCGAGTGTCTGAATACCAACGAGCAGTGGTGCAAGGATTTTGCGAAGTACGTTCTGGCTCAAGCCGAGGGCTCGGCCCAGGATAAGGAAGACATCGAGTACCAGATGAAGGCGGAGGATTACGATCATATGCCGGAATTGGCTATGAATCAGTCGTAAGTCTCGAAGATCTTTCTTCCTGCAAATAATTGCTCCGCGCCATCTTTTAGGCTCGTTGAGCTTGGCGTCCTCATCTTACGATGAGAGTATGAAAAAAATATCCACCCTGTTTCTATCCGCATTGCTTATCCCTGCTTTCGCCGCGTATGCGAAGCATCACGAGAAGAAGGAGGAAGCCGATCCCTCGATTCCCCCCGTAGTGAATCCGGGCGTGCACGGTGTGCCTGACAAGGCCGGGACTCCCCCCTCGGATGCCATCGTTTTGTTTGACGGTAAGAATTTCAACGAATGGGAATCCGGCAAGGGTGGGGAAGTGAAATGGAAACTCGTGGACGGTGCCATGGAAGTGGTTCGCGGAGGAGGGACAATCCGGACCAAGCGCAAGCTCGGATACGGACAGTATCACGTCGAGTGGCGCACGCCCGAGGTCGTCAAGGGCTCAGGGCAGGGCAGGGGAAACTCAGGTTTCTTTCCCTTGGGCGGGCCTGAAGTCCAGGTTCTTGATTCCTATGAGAACTCAACCTATTCGCATGGTCAGGCGGGGGCCGTTTATAACCGTTACCCTCCCTTGGTCAACGCCTGCCGGGCCCCTGGTGTTTGGCAAACCTACGACGTGATCGTGCACGCTCCGATCCAAGACAAGGACGGAAAGTACGTCCGCAGGAGCGCCTATACGGTTTTGCACAACGGCGTTTTGATTCAGGATAACATGGAAGTGGGCGGACAGGTCGGCAAGACCGGTCAGCTTGCCCTTCAGGACCATGGCAACCCGGTGCGTTATCGGAACATTTGGTTCAGGCCCTATCGCGATCCTATTCCAATGAAGCGCAAATAAATTATCTTTTGGAGATCCTATCAAATGAACCGTCCCTTGAAACTACTCGTTACCACCCTCGCAACGATCGGAGGCAGCCTTTTCGCTGCAGACCAACGTCCCAACGTCGTCTGGATCTTTGCCGAAGATACGTCCCCATGGATGGGAACCTACGGGCATGAGG
>JABGWD010000191.1 GCA_018645725.1 Opitutia bacterium | reverse complement strand
ATTTAAAGGAGTTATCCGCTCCAACTTCAGACTAAGGATTCATCGAATGACCAAAACTGTACTGTCGATTCTTCTAGTAAGCGTTCTTCCGGTAATGTCGGAATCGGATGAGAAAGGGTTCAAGAGCGTCTTCAATGGCAAAGATTTTACCGGGTGGTCCGGACCGTTGGATAATTACCAAATTGTTGAAGGCGCCATCCAATGTAAGAAAGGAAAGGGCGGCACCATATTCACTAAGAAGATCTATGCCGACTTTGTGGTGCGTTTTGAATTCAAGGTTCCTCCCGGAGGCAACAACGGTCTTGCCATTCGTTACCCTGGCAAAGGAAACACCGCTTACGGCGGCATGTGCGAACTCCAAGTGCTCGACGAAAATTATGAGAAGGTGAGGAAAGCCAAGTTGGACCCGCGGCAAGTTCATGGTTCAGCTTACGGCATGGCTGGCGCCAAGCGAGGTTTTCAACGACCAACCGGAGAGTGGAACGAGCAGGAGGTCACGGTCAAGGGGGCGACCATCAAGGTGATCCTAAACGGTACGGAAATTCTTGATGCCGACTTGAGCAAGGTGAAAGACTTCATGGGAGGGAAATCTCACCCCGGCATGAATCGCAAGGATGGTCATTTTGGCTTTGCGGGTCATAGCGATCCCGTTTCCTTTCGGAAAATACGAATCAAAAGGCTCTGAGCCTTTTGATTCCGGTCTACAAGGACTTTTCTCCCCTTATTTAGGCGTTTGAAGTTTCGTGAGTAGTTTCCGAATTCGAAAGAATTTGGTCCGGTCTCTCGGTTGGGCTTGTTACGTTCTTTTTTCCCAAGGAGCAATGGGGGCACCCGCTTTCCCCCTGTTCGACCATTCCGGGGACGGTGGTGCCCTTATCCATCAACTGAATTGCGTGGCCTGTCACGAGGGGAAGGTCAATGCCATGCTGCCTTCGGTCGGTGCTCCAAACTTAAGTGAAGCGGGTAGCCGTCTCACCCCCAACTGGATTCGCACCTTTTTGATAAATCCCGAGAAAGTTAAACCCGGCTCCAGTCATCCGCAGTTCCTTAAGGGGCTTCTTCCTTCGGAAAGTATGGATAAGGCCGAAGCTCTCGCCCAATATCTGTCTATGCTCAAGTCAACTCGAGTGCCCGAGGAATCCTTGAGGGGAAATGCTGAGACGGGGCAACAACTCTTTGATCAAGTGGGGTGCGTAGCTTGTCATGGTGAGGCAGGAGATATGAATTTGCAGGCGAAATATTCAAATGCCCAAGGCTTGGCGAATTTTTTGGAAAACCCGCGTCGGCTCAATCCCCACGGACGAATGCCCTCCCTCGGATTGAATGCCCAAGAAGCACTGGACATAGCGTCCGCCCTAGTCAAGGGCGGCCCGCCGAGGTTGCCCGACAATCCAAAAAACGATCGGCCTGGCGTTTACTATCAAACCTACGCCGGAGATTGGGACCGCTTGCCTGATTTCGATAAACTCAAGCCCTTTAAGAAAGGGGTAATCGACAATCTTTCACCGACCATTGCAGGATTGGAGGATCATTTTGGCGTGCGACACACCGGTTTTCTAATCATTGAGAAGTCGGGTGAATATGAATTCTCCACCAATTCCGACGATGGTTCGCGTTTTTACGTGGGTGACCGGTTGGTCGTTAATAACGATGGCGTCCACGGGGGGATTACGAAAAAGGGAACCATATCGCTCGCTCCCGGCAAGCATGCCTTCACTCTTCTTTTTTTCGACAAGGAGGGCGGAGAGCACAATCATGTTAGCTGGAGCGGTCCGGGCTTTTCCGAAAAGGCTCTTGGAGGCGATTTTCTCACTCAGAGTCCCGATGAGCATCCCGGCATTCGTCCTTCCAAGGCGAATCGCTTCATTGCGGAGTTCGACAAGGTGAAGCTCGGTAAACAATTGTTTTCCGAATTGAACTGCGCCGCGTGTCACGCCGTCGAGCCGAACGGGAAACTCCATCGTCCGGAAGGTATTTTGGGTCCGCCTCCCGCTTTGGTTGAGATGAAAGAAGCCTTGGGACGAGGTTGCTTGTCAAGCACCCCTATCGATATCGCTCCTCACTTCAGGCTAACTCTGAAGCAGACCAAGGCCATCGCTGCCGCCTTGGGTAATTCACCGGCCAAGCTTAAGCCTGCTGAGGTTCTGGATCACGCCTTGGTTGCCTACCAATGCTACCCATGCCACAAGCGGAATGGAATCGGTGGCCCCACCGATGAGCGCGACACCTATTTTCTTACCAGCCAACAGGTCATGGGGCCGGAGGGGCGTCTTCCGCCGCACCTAAATGGGGTAGGGGCCAAGCTCAAATCGAATTGGCTAAAGCAGGTAATTGCCACTGGAACAAAGGTGCGCCCATACATGTTGACCAGAATGCCGAGCTACGGTCCAGAAATTGCTGCTCGTTTGACCGAGAGCTTTATTGAAGTAGACAAACCTCAGAAAGTTGCGACACCATTTCCTGAACTTTCCCAGCGTGAGGCCCATAAAAAGGGTAGGGAACTTATCGGAAGCAAAGGCATGGCTTGCGTATCTTGTCATACCTTTGCTGGGATTCCCTCCCTTGGCGTGCAGGGCATGGATTTAACCGTCATGAGTAAGCGCCTGCGGATTGATTGGCTTAAACGCTATCTTTTGGATCCTGGCTCACTT
>JABGWD010000190.1 GCA_018645725.1 Opitutia bacterium | reverse complement strand
TCAAAGGTTAACCCCCAAACTTCCATGTCACGATTCCTTCCCAAAAACTTCGACCCAAGCAAGCCGCTCGCTTTGATCGCCGGACAGGGTCAATACCCCGCCCTTCTTGCCCAACGAGCTCGTGCCGCGGGAATTCCCCTCCGGTTGATCGAACTCGGAGGGGAAACCTCAAACGAACTGGTGAATGATTTCCCCCCCGAGGAACGGACAACCGTAAAAGTCGGGCAAGTAGGAAAACTTCTCAAGGAATTGAAAAACTTCGATTCCGGGTATGCGGTCATGGTCGGGCAGGTAACTCCGGGAAAACTCTTTCGCGGGTTGCATCCCGACCTCAAGGCTATCCGCATGCTCGCCGGGCTGGACCGCAAGAATGCGGAGACCATTTTCGGGGCCATCGCGGATGAGATCGAGAATGCGGGCGTTCATCTTCTCGACGCCCGAGTCTTCATGGACGAGGATCTGGCCGACGAAGGTGTTATGGCAAAGGGAAAGGACAAAATCGAACCCCGACACCTCGAACACGGGATCGAAATCGCCCGCGAAAACGCGCGACTGGACGTTGGCCAGGGCGTAGTGGTGAGCCGGGGAACGGTTCTTGCAATAGAGGCTTTCGAGGGAACCAATGCAATGATCGAACGGGCAGGTACATTCGGCGCAAAAAATTGCTTGTTCGTAAAACTGGGAAAACCGGATCAGGATACCCGTTTCGACGTGCCGGTCTTCGGCTTGCATACTTTGCAGGCAATGACAAAGGCCGGGATCGGCAGTGCCGCCCTGAAATGCGGTTCGGTTCTACTGCTCGACAAACCCAAGCTTTTGATCGAAGCAAAGAAACACAGGATAGGGATCAGGGGATTCTAACTGGAATCCTCCGCCCAGGGAAGAGCATGGTCACCGCTGAGAGCCAACTTGGTCGGTGGCGATTCGAGTTCAAAGATACTCCACGGTCCGGGAAGGTAAGGGTATTTCTCAAAGACCGACTCGTCCACCGTAACCCCCAGACCGGGACCTTCGGGCAAAGACAGTTCGCCTTTTTCAGGAACCGGGGCATCCGGAACAAGTTCGTCCGAGAGAGGAAAAGGATACATTACGCGCGGATCCCGATGAGCATACTGAGGGTATTCAAGCCAACGGGCGGTTTCTCGACGAAAACAGGATCCGATTAACGCATCTACCACTGTTTCCAAAGCCGTACCCCAATTGTGAAAGGCAAAGGTCACCTCGTTGCTTTCGCACAGACGAATGATCTCGGCGACCCCACTGAACCCCCCGTGGTGTGAGACGTCTGCCTGAGCAATGTCTACGGAGCCACTCTCAACCAAACGTTTGAAACCGGCAAGATCATGCTCATGTTCGCCCGCTGCAATCGGAACGATTTCCTTAGCCTTAAGCTCGGCATAGGCCGCACGGTCATCCAAGGGGAGAGGTTCTTCCAGCCAAGTTATGCCAAAGGGAGCGATGTCACGGGCAAGCGTCTCAATGGTCGAGGCATCATAAGACTTGTCCCCCATCCTCCACCAACCATGGGCATCAAGACAGAGGCCCACGTCCGGACCAACTGCCTGACGCATGAGTTCGACCGTACGCAGATCTTCTCCGGGACCGAGAGCCGGGCGGTATTTGTACGCAGAAAACCCAAGCTCGCAAACAGAGGCGGCCTCTTGCGCGTAGGACTCAGCGGACTGGTACATTCCCGCACTCCCGTAACAACAAACGGTCTCTTGTTTGCGCCCACCGAGAAACTCAGTGACGGAACAACCTTCAAGCTTTCCCCACAGATCATACAGGGCGACCTCCACGGCACCTGCCGCGGCCAAGGTTTCGGAACCAAGTTTCGAGGTAGCAAGGGAAACAAAACCCGCAGGGCCGCATAAATCATTGCCGACCAACAACGGGGCGATTCCTTCGACTATAATCTTTGCCATTTCCTCGGAAGCCGCGGCCGGACCAAAGCCTACCAACCCCTTCTCCCCGCGAACGGCAACGACCAAAGCGTCCCGCTTGAAGACGGTACGTCTTCCTCCATGAAACTCGTAGCAAACCGGTTGCGGAAGAGGACAGGAAAGCAAATGAGGCTCAACCGATTCAATGATCATAAAAGACGTTTTTCGGAAACCGGTGGTGAGGATATGATAAAAAAAGTGACTTCTGCCTTCGCCGTGCATCGGACTCTCCGGTTCTATGACCTTTGAAGGTCCAGGTGGGTACCCTCGCGACGCCCTTAGTCTTCCGATTTACGGCTTGACTGCAGACGGCTGTCGATGGATTCCCTTGATAGTTGGAGTAAGGAAAAGAACCAAAGCAACTTCTCGAACGATGCAGAAGTCATAATCAACATATTGCCTTAGGCTCGGTCGGTCAAGTTGGACTTTGCATTAAAGATCGATTCTCAGAAATTGGAAACGGTATGCCGGACGATGGCATTGGACCTTGAATACAAAATATCATTTTTTGCATCTCTTTTCGCTCCTTGTTTTTCCAGGTAGTCCAAAAGCTTTTCGTCCCTGACCACAACTTCGCGAAGCAGAATATACTTGGAGGAGTAATCCTCCAGCACTCCCGACTCCTTGATCAAGCCGCTCTTCGTTTTGCGCTCAACGACAACTTGGTGCCCCCTGTACTTTTCCAGAATTGGCTCCCAAGCGTTAGGAACAAGATCGGTCAAACCCGATCCGATTTCATTTGCGTGCTTGTCCGCATTCTTGACCTTCCCCATGGACGAGTCCTTGCTGATCGCTCCAAGAATTGCCTGCGATGCCTGCCCGAATGCATCCCTCAGCATATTGTAAAAGTTCAAGGCTGCACGGATTACGGTATCTCGAAATGAGGGAATCCGAATGCGCTCCAGCTCTCTTTCCCATTCCACCCCGGCCCGTGTATCGGGAGCTGGAGCCGGGCGGAGCATGTAGGCAATGCCATCCACTTCGGACGGATGAAGAACCAACGATTCAACCACCCCCAGGTCTTCCCGTCGCCCCTTTTCATAAGCAAGCTCGATCCCTTGAGCGAAAACCCTAAGCACTCCCCTCTCCCATTGGTCCTGCCCACTGGGCAAAACAACCTTGGATTCTTGAAATTTCTTCAAACAGTGATCACGGGCTCTTCTTTTGAGTGCCGTTCCTGCGAGAGCGGAAAAAAAAATAAGCGCCAAAGGCAACCAAAAGGCCAAAGTATCCATAATCGTTTTACATATTGTCGAGGAACTTGCCAATGACGAGAGTAATGTCCGCGTTCCAGCCCAAAGGGAAGACAACGAAAAACATTGTATTTGTTATTATTACTCTGCTAACTAGGTTAGCTTTCTCATTCGGTAAAAAGAATGCCCCACTTGCCAACCTTGAAAAATCATTTCAAAAAAACCCTGTCCCTCATCGCGCTTTGCGGGATATTCGCTTGCTCGGAAAACCCACCCGACAAGCTGACTCAACCTAGTGAAGAGCCCGAACGGGAGGAAGCGACCAAGATCGTCGAAAAAGAGTCCGACCTGACCGAACCCGTCGTCCACATAGAGGAATTGGACCAATACCAAGAGTACTACAAGGAACAGCACACAACGAGCTTCAGTCACGTTCGCAACAAGAATTGGTTCAGTTTCAGGGCAGGCAAAGACGGAATCCTCACCAAAATCCTTCTCTATGGAAAACCCACCGTCCGAATCACCGCTTATTACGGGAACTCCATGAGTGGATTCATCAGGGAAGGCAACCCGAGCACAGGTCCGAAATATGGCAAATGGGAACTTAGCCGGGACGACATCCTGAACCAATTGGCGGCTCAAAGCCTTACCGAGAATGACAGTGGTTGGATTACCATCAACATGCGTGGCGAAATCCCACAGGAATCCGGAAAGACTTATTTTTTGGTATGCGAGAAGATTCCCGAAAAATCATGGTTCGGTGATTTTGCATTCGGAGAAGGAAACCCCTACCCGCACGGAAGGATTTGGTTTAACCCCGATCACGATCTTGTCTTCCGCACGTACGTGGGCAAAACAATATCGGACGTCGAACAGGCCCAAGGGAAACCGAACCGCAGTCGCCCCGGACCCCAAGCTCATTTGGCTCCGGCCCCCATTCCGGTCCCTGTCCAACCACTCATCCCCGAAGAAGAGCTCATCCCGAAACGACCTGAAGCCTTTCGAGAAAAACCGGCAAAGCCGGAAACCAAACCGAACAAACCAGAGCCCCCCTCCCCTAATCCGGAACGGGTTCAACCGGTTCCCGAAATCAGTCCCCAACTACCCAGGGCAATAATCACTCCCCCTGAACAAGCGGCCCCGGACAAGAATACGTCCGTACCTTCCAGAGCGGTCTTACCGCAAACCCCGGGAGATCAAAACGGAACGCAGAATAACAGTCTTTTCAATCGCCTGTTCAAGAAGAGGTAATTCGATTGGCAGGGTAGCCAAGGCTTTCGTTTTTTCTCCCTGTAGGATTTCTGTCCTCAACGAAGGTGCAGAGAACTTCCTCGGTTTGGAGAGTCAAAGGGATGACAGGGAGAAAGATTGGTACCAAGGGGCGGACTTGAACCGCCGACCTCCGCGTTATGAGTGCGGCGCTCTAACCAGCTGAGCTACCCTGGCGCAATCAAAAGAAGGATCAAAATGTATAACCTAGAATGGAAATGGTCAACGATAAGGATTCGTTTTTCGCGCTGCGAATATAAAATATTTCGCTCCGGCATAGTTCTCTTCTTGCCCTTCGGGCATCTATCGGGAAAGAATTGATTCCATGAAAACCACTTACTCGAGAAGACTGTTTGTCAAGCAACTGGGCGGAGGGCTCGCATTCCCCTTCGTCGCCCGCACCTCATGGGCCAAATCATCCCCCAACGAAACCGTCAGGCATGCAAGCTTCGGAGGAGGAGGGATGGCAGGCTCGGACCTCGGAAATATCAGTTCACACAAAAACGTCCTGATAGCCGCGGTAGCGGAGATCGATCCGAATCGTCGCAGGCAAGCCCAGCAACGCTTCAAAACAGCAAAAGTATATGGGGATTGGCGGGAAATGCTCGAAAAAGAAGGCCAGAACCTTGACTGCGTGAACGTATCCACGCCCGACCATATGCATGCGTGCATGGGAATGTCCGCAATGCAAATGGGCTTGCATGTTTATGGGCAAAAACCACTGACCCACGACGTGGCCGAATCACGCGCTCTTACCGAATACGCAAAGGAAAACAAGTTGATGTCCCAAATGGGCATACAGATTCACTCCTCGACCCAGTACCGGACGGCAGTGCAAGTCGTACATGACGGCGTGATCGGCAAGGTCAAGGAAGCTCACTCCTTCAGCAACAAGCGCTGGGGGGACGCCAACCCAAAACCAAGCAGGAAGGACCCGGTACCGGAAGGATTGGATTGGGACGCCTGGATTGGACCAGCCCCCTATACTGACTTCATCAAGGGGTATTACCACCCCGGACAATGGCGTAAACGCTTGGATTACGGAACCGGTACCTTCGGTGACATGGGTTGCCACATCTATGACCCGACCTTCAAAGCTTTGGGTCTTACCTACCCGACTTCACTACGTTCCGAGGGGAAGCCCCCCAACAAGGACAATTGGGGGTTCGATGCCAAGATTAAGTACGTATTCCCAAAGACCAAGTACTCCGATGGCAAAAGCCTTCCCGTCACTTGGTACGACGGGGGTCAAAGACCGCCCGCAAGAGTCACCTCTTTGCTGGAAGGGAAAAAACTTCCCGGACAAGGTTCCGTAATCATCGGAACCAAGGGGGTCATGCTCATTCCTCACGTGGGAATGCCCGAACTGTTCCCCAAGAAGGATTTTGCGGACGTTGAAATCAAAAAAGTGGAAGGCGAAAGCCATTGGCATCAATTCATCGATGCCGTTCGCGGAAAAGGCCCGGAGCCATCGGCAAACTTTTCCTATTCCGGTCCGCTCTCTGAAACCGTTTTGCTGGGAGGTATCGCAACCAGGTTCCCGGATCAGGAACTTGTTTGGGATGCCCCTGCCCTGACCTTCAAGGGAAACAAGGAAGCGACTCAGCTTGTCAGCCGGAAATACCGCAAAGGTTGGTCAGTCAAGGGATTGGGCTAGATACGCCCCAAGAGCCCTTTGGGGTGTTTACTCACTATCCTGACTCCCGCCAAACCAACCGCCCTCTTTGGAGGGAGGCTCGAAGCGGATGGAGTAAGGCTTTCCGCTCGCCTTGACTTCCTCTTCGATCTCTTGCCACTTCCTTTGATTATTCTCAAAGTTGGACAGAAGGTAATTACCTCCGGAATCAAGAGTTTGGGAAAGCAACTCGTAGAGATCCCTAATTACAAATTTCCCAAAGCCGATTTGGGCGAAAGGAACCAGAACTTTGCTCCGGTCGCAATTCATGGAGACGGGTAGCCCTAATTTCTTCTCCAAATCACCTTGAGAAAAGAATTCGTTCATCACCAAACCGGCCCACCTCTCACAAGTTGCCCAATCCCGCCCGGGGTTGCTGATATCGGCAACGTGAAGCAGAAAAGAGCCCAATAAAACACGGGATTCTTCGGACAAGAACGAATGCGCTTTCATTTGCAAAAGCAAATCCGCTGCGGTCGCTCCCTTCGTTGCATCCTGTCTTTCGCTTCCTCTCGCCTTCGTCAATGAATCATTCAGTTGCGGAACCAATGCCGTAACTTTCTCCATCTGCTCCTTGTGACGCGAAATATCCGTCCATAAGATCGACTGTTCAATCAGGTTTCGGGCACCAATTATTTCGTCCTGAAGAGCTTCACCCATGCCCTCCTCGACAACAAGCATCTCGTGTTTGTCCAAAAGGCCAAGAACATGTTTGACCGAACGCTTTTCCTGCAAACTGTCAGGGCCGGCTTCCAGAAAATAAGGGTGTTTTGTGTTAGCGAGAAAAGCATTGCTTACGCCTGTATGCATGGAGTCGTGACCAAGAGCAGCCAGAACGAGCACCGCTTGTTCGCTTTTTGAGAAATAGACAGCTCCCCCGGAACGCAACAGAGCATGGGTTGTAATCATGACATCCATCGCATGAGTGAAGGTATGGTATTGCTTGCCGACGATGGAATAATCAAGCCCCTCTGCTTTTCGGAAGTAGCTTTCTCGCAGGTCACTGAAAAAAGCCCGCAACCGAGCCGGTCCGGGGTCACCGGGAATTCGATAGCCGTCTTTGCCAATGAACAAGGTTTCGAACACCTTCAATTGGCTTTCCTTGGTAGACGAGAGCTCGAATGAATCGGATTCAAAACCCAAGGATTCGAACGCAATGACATCGGTTGAGTCCGGCGACTGGACTTCCTCTTGGGGTTGACACCCCCCAAGCCAAACCAACGAAACCGCAAGGGAGAATGCCCAAACGGATAAGCCTGTTTTCATTCGCTCCAGCACATTCATCTCGATCATTAAAAAGGACCCCATCGGTCTATCTTTGCGGAACCCCCCTCATCTTAAGGATAATGGTGGCCGAATCCCTGTTAAAAGCGGTCTCGAATTCCGGATAGTAGTTTATGACTTCATAGAAGAATTTCGCTACGTCGTAATCGATGACATGGTATTTGTCCTTCAATTCCTGCTCCGTGGGAAAGATAATTTGCCTGCCTACCCGGAATTCATCGATTGTCACCGGCATGGAACTGTTCAATGCGAGAATTCTCTTGAGGACAAGGACCCCCTTGAGCACCTCCAAAGCCGTTGCCCCCCGAACCCCGGGAGGTGATACGGAGGAAGACAAAAGGATACGGTTCCGGTCGGGATCACTGACATTGAGCATACTCATTTGCTCGATGTAATTCCCCGGATCATTTACCGTGGCAGTTGAAATCAAGGCCCGCGGGTGCTCGAAAGGCCCGGCAGCCTTGGACTTATGATCTGCAAAATCAAAGATAAAGGAATTTCTCACCTTTGGCTCCAATTGCCCCAACAAAACACTCAGCAAATGAGTCTTGAACTTGTTCCCGTACTTCGCCCCGTCATTCGATTCGAAAAGCAAAATATGGTCGTCCGCAATATATTGATGGTATTTGGATTTGTGGACGATTTCCCAAATCATACGACGGACTATGACTTCCTCGCCGGGAACCTTGGTCGTCAGGTAGTCAAAGATAGGCTCCTCATGAGATACCCCCTTGAAGTTCTGCTTGTATACGCGCAATTCCTTCAGAATATCCTGAAAAAATTTGCTCTTGGTGGCGAAGGAAAGATCAAACAGATCATCATCCCTGATGCGGTAGGCATTCCGGAAGAGCAGATGATTGAAGGAGTCGAAAGTATCGGAATCCTTTGGAATTACGTAACTGAACGATTTTTCGCTCGTATTGATGACGTGAGGGGTCAGCACGATAATGACTTCTCGATCAGCAGCGCTTTCCGCCTTTGACTTGAAAAGGTTCCCGAGCACAGGGATATCAGAGAGGAAAGGAATCCCCGTGCTTCCTTTGCTTTTCTTCTTATCGATCAGGCCCCCAATAATAAATGGCGTATTATCCGCCACTCGAACAAAACTTTGAACAGTTTTACTTTCGATTTCCGGAGCCTTCCTCGGATCCAGTGTATTTTCCCTGAAATTACTTACTATAGCCTCTGTTTGCATGGTCACTTCTTTGCCATCTTCCGAAATACGAGGGCGAATATTCAACACGATTCCAGTATCAATATAAGTAACGCTCGTTGAAACATAGCCATTGGAACCTACCGTCTCCGTAGTGTTAGGAATTTGAGTACCAATCCGAATCAAAGCCTGACGTCCATCTAGTACCAAAATAGTCGGATTGGTAAGAACTTCGGCCGTACCATCCGAAATAAATGCATCCAAGGTTGCGGTAAAGCCCAAAGGAGAGATTCTGGACCAGCCTGGATATTGCATCTGAGTAAGTCCACCGGAATCGACATAGTTCCCGGTCACGGTGCCGGCATATGGATCACCTGTGGTAGGGCCATCCCAGCGGAACTTGGAATTCTCATCCGAATTGAAAGCAGTATTCAATCTGTATTTACTCCCCTGTTGGCCACGGGCGACATTCCCATTAACGTCAAGTTCGTCGAATTTAGAGTTGGTCCGACTACCATTAAGATTATATCTAAGACCCAACTCTTTTGCTTTATTCGTATTAATTTCAACCACCAGAGCCTCGATTACAATTTGACTGGCAGAAACGTCCACCTCGTTTCGAAGCAAGTTCAACAAAGCATTCAACTGTTCTGGAAATGCTTTTTCGTAAACAATGAGTAATCTTTGCTCCGGTGCCCCGGTCGTGGATTGATGAAGATAAGTTCCGCTTAACCGGTCCGTACCCATAATATTTCTAGCGCCGTCCAAGGCCGGTTGCATCAAACTGGTTTTGGCAGCGTCCAACATTTTTACGACAAGAGGGTATTTTTTACTCGTGCTAAATTGGGTGAAAATATTTTCGTTTATGGACTCCCCTCTCGAGACACTATATTCCACGACACTGTAGCCCAAGGCCTTCAACAAAGCGAGAACCCGATCGCTTTGCATATAACTCAAACGATAGGAGTGAAAAGCATAATTACTGGAGGGAGAGCCAATTGCCGGCGGATTACGAGGAACCACGGGGGCAACCGGATACTGAAACTGCGGTTGAGCCTGAGGAACCGCCTGTACTGGAGTGGGGGGCTGAACCGGTTGAGCCGCAGGAGCGGGCTGTTGAAGCGGAGCAACGGGGACGGGTGGGGGAGGAACTGCCTGGGCGAAAACCTCTTCGGGCGGTGGCAACGACTGCGCTTCCTCTTGGGCGGTCACAGGGGGGGCTGGCGGAATGGCGGGAGGAACTGCCTGTACAAGAACCTCTTCGACCGAAGACAACGGTTGAGCTTCCTCTTGGGCTATGGCCGACTGCTTCTTTGGGGTAAGTAAGCCTTTCTCGAGGATGGGAGAAGAACTATTTTCCAAAGTTACGTTTTCGATGATACCGAAGTTTGAGATCGGAGCAGGTTCGACTTCCGCCGAGAGAAAAGATATGAATGAAATCGACAGGCAAGCAGGTAAAAATTTTTGAGGCATACGCAAGAGGGTCCCTAAGGTAGAGGTTTTCATTGTTATTTCCAAAATTGGCATTTAGTCAGTGGATCTGATTTTTCGGACCAGACTTCGAATGAAATTTTCGGCAACGGAAGATTCCTCGACGATAAACTCCATCGCCATGTTCCCATCGATCACAAAGACCACGGCTTCACCATCCGCCTTGGCCTTCGGACGGGGGACCGTCTCATCAAAGAGAGCAAACTCCCCAAGACAATCCCCCTCGCCCAAGGTGAAGGATTTGCCTTCCTCGGTCCGGCAAACCGCACCCCGTGCCAGGACGACGAGATTGCCACACCTTCCCGAATCAGGAAAAACGGCCTCCTGATCCTGAAGGGTCCTCTCGGTCAGAGCCTCGGCCAAAGGGGCGAGTTTATCCAGGGATGCCTCCCCGAAAAGCTTGGTCTTCTTAAGAATAAGGGCTCGCTCGGAAAGGATCATTTTCAGTCAGGCCAAGGCAAGCCTGTCCCGGGCAAGTTGTGAAACGCGGCTTGAGGAATCTTCGGCAAACTTGCGGCAAATCTCATCGACGCCTCTGACGTCCGCCTCAAGTCGCAGGTAAACCTGCAAGGCGGTCTCGCGAACAAGGTCATCGCCATGCGAAAGACACTTGTTGACGAAATCTTCATTTTCGGGGTAGTCATTTGCAGAGCAGGATAGCAACAAACCAGACAAGATCCAACGACAATCACGTTCCCCAAGGGAACGGATCAAATCCTTCAATTCGGCCGATTCTCCCTCGCCGGGTTCGCTTGGTTGAAGAAGAGATACGAATTCATCGGTGCGTCTGGGCCCAAGAACCCCCTTGAAGACCTCAAGGGCCTCCGACTTCACGCTGGCCTTGGCGGACTTGACCAAACCCATGAGCCTGTGGAAATTGACCTTGTCATCCATAGCGAAGAGGAGAGCCGTCATGTGGTCGACGTTTCTTTCCAACTCGTTCTCCAGGGCCTGCCTGAGGGGATGGAATCGATCCTCTCCACTCAGGGAGGCAATCATACCATGGGTAGACAGGGTCCCTGAAAGAATCCTTCCGAACTCCTTCTTGGCTACGCCATGGGATCTTTTCGATCCCGGAAGTTCAGGTACAGTCCGACCCATGAAAACCCTGCCCGCACGTAAGTTTTGAATGAGGGAGGAGAGGTATTGCCTGTAATTGAGGAAGGAGACAAACAGCCAAACCAGACACAGGCAGATGACAATTGAATTCAACCGGAAAACCGAGTCTTCCCGCCAAAAAGGAAGCGTGGAGGTTATCAACAGACTAATGGCGGCAATGGTCGCGGGACGCGTCAAACCATCGACGGCGCTGTTCATCTGCCCTCTCATTTTCTTTGTCACGGAAAGGAAGAGCATTTGCAAACCCACGTATTCTATGGTGAAAAACACAACTTGCGTTATGAACTTGCTCACGTAAACGGCATTCCAGTCCGCAATCAGAGCAAAACCGGAGGCAAGCAAAAGAAGAACGGGCAGGATTGAAATCGCTCCCCACACCCCCCCTCGCGTCAAGATGGCCCGAACGACCAAAAGTTGGAGAATCAGTTGGGCAATACTCGAATAAGTGTAAAACTGCCCGAAGAAATCGTATAGTTCGCCAGGGGGTTTGTTACTGTATAAATCACGAACCTCGAATTTGAAGTTTATGTCTATGAGAGACATCACGATAGCGGAAAAAACAACCAACCCGGTCATCAAAACAGACTGCCTGCTACTGATCAGCACAGCCAGTTTGCGCAAAATACTCGAACTCTGAGCGGGAGTGGGACTGTCGTCCTCGATGGTCAGCAACTTCGATCGGAACAAGAGAATGAAGGAAACCACAAGCAAAACCGCCGCGACCAAACCGAGAGAAAGTTCGTTTACGTAAAATTCCTTACTCACCCAAGAAATGGTATAACCGGCCAAAATACACCCGCAAGTACCTGCCGCTCCAATCATGCCCATCCATTTCTTTGATTCCGTGGGGTTCAGAACCCCTACTGCCATTCCCCAAAAAAGAACCATGGGCAAAATAACGATTACTTCGCAAATCATATACGCGAAAACGTATATGGCCTTGGTCTCTCCCCTTTCGCCGAATAAAAAGACCAAGGCAATGACAACGCCCAAAACGAAAACAAGCCCTGCAGTGGCTATTTTCATAGCCCCGTATGCCTGAAATCGTCCGCAAAGGTAAGTGGTAAAAATAGCAAGAACGATAGAGAGACTCGCCGCTGCCATAATCATCAACGGAATGCTCTCGACTTGAAAATACTTCAGTAGAAAAGAATCCGAGGTAGCGCGCGCCATCATCGAGCTTTGCGCCACCATGAAATAAACCAAGCAAAGAAGCTTGATTTTTCCATCCATGTGAAAAATTTTCATGTATTCGGGGAAGTCGTTACAATGCTATGATTTGTTAATGAATGGCAAACGGAACAAAGGCAGAACCATAGACAAAAAAAGCTTGCTTTTGCCTAGTTACGTAAGTTTTGATAATAAATAACCCTAGATGCGCTACAAGCATATTTCATCCCTTTTCCCCAACCGAATCGCATAATTTTGTTTTTTCACCTAAAATTGAAAGCATATCAATCAGAAAGATTCGTATCAAATCGCTCATTGTTTTGCGCAAGTCGCAAGATAATTTCTTCTCAACCAAAACCAACATCAAATAACATATGAAAAAGTTCCTACTCTTGCTGGTCATACCAGTAGCCAGTGCTTTGGCGCAAAATACAGCGGCTCCAGTTGCCCCTCCGGGCGGACCTAACGTTGCTCCGCCCGTCCCCGGTCAACCAGGACCTGCTCCTCTTCCTCCAGCAGGGTTCGTCCCTGGACAACCAGGACCTGCTCCTCTTCCTGCCGCAGCTCCGGTTCCAGGTCAACCAAGACCCGCTCCTTACCCACGCACCGCAGTTCCGGTTCCAGGTCAACCAGGACCCGCTCCTTACCCACGCACCGCAGCTCCGGTTCCAGGTCAACCAGGACCCGCTCCTTACCCACGCACCGCAGCTCCGGTTCCGCACCCAGGACCGCACCATCCTCAGCCAGGACCCGCTCCGGTTCCGCACGCAGGACCT
>JABGWD010000189.1 GCA_018645725.1 Opitutia bacterium | reverse complement strand
TTTTTCAGCAATCCCTGTTGGATCGGGAACCGAAGTCTCCCGAGAATAAATTTCAGTTTTTATGTGATGCGAACGAAAGGTGGATTTACCGGTGCAACCTGGTTACCGGAGAAATCGTTTGCTACAGCATGGGTTCCGACTATAAGCTCAAGAGACTTGATACGGTGGAAGGAGAGAAATGACTACTGACAACTTTAAACGTTCCGACAATCATCCGATGAAATTTCCGGTTTACTTACTCCTTTTTCTTCTGTTGCTCGGTTCCTGTGACAGCAACCGTTCCGCGCATCAGTACAGGTCCATTTCTCCGACCTTGGATCGCAAGCCGGTTTCCAAGATAGAGAAAGCATGGATTGCCCGCCATCAATATGACCATGAAAGAAGGTTACTGATCCCGAAATTGGGAGGAGCCAGATGGGGAGCCGTCCAAGAGTACAAGGAGAACGGCACAATCGAGTTCAAGGATTGGTGGGAGCGTGACGTCAAGATCGAGGACTTGGAGGCCGTCCCTTCCACGGTGCTTTCCATGCCACGGGTGAAAGAAAGCCAACCCATACCGCCTCACCTTGGGTTTGATCGCCAAATTTTGCCCAGCGAGGGATCCTTGCCCGCAACCGTGCCCGGACCCTTTTCCGCCCCCGGTTTGCCGACGCCCGAAGGAATCCCTCCGATCCCGGGGGATGATGCTCCGTTTCCGGCCTTGCCTGCCCCGGAAGATCTTCCACCTCTGGATGATCCGTCCCTTCCGCCTTTGGACCCATCCCTTCCTCCTCTCCCGTCGGAATCTGGCGTTTCTCCCTTTGCTCCACTTCCCGGATCGCTTCCGGGCGGACTGCCCGATCTTGCTCCGCCGGGTGATTTGCCTCCACCGGGGGGGCTTCCGCCAATGGAAGAAGGCAAGCCGGAGGAAGCCAATCCACTCCCTGACCTTCCCCCTGATCCTTTCGAGAAATTGCCCTAGTACCCCCTTTCCCCTTTTCGGAAGGCGTTCGTTTGCGCCGGGGAACCGGGTTCGTTTCAGTATTGGCGGAACTTGTTGGGTGTTGCGGCAAAAAGAGGAGGCGGTTCGTATTCGTCCTCCATTGCTTCGACGCCTTCCACCTTTGCGGTCGAAATCTCCTCTTCCTCTGCTTTCTCTTTTTTTACCCTTTGCTGCGAATCGTTTGTCTCGAGTTCGAGTTGCAAGTCCTTTGCCGGACTGCTTGACAAGACGGCAGGTTCGGCACTCTTTTTCTTCCCAACAGGGTCTCCTTCCAGGGCACCAAGTTCTCTTAGCCAAACCCGACTGACCGGAAACTCAACGTCATCCGCGATGAAGTTCTTGAGAATGGACCAAGTGGTCGGGGAAAAGCAACCGGCTCCTTTGGTCTTGCCACTCCCGATTTTTCGTGGAGTCCCGTCTTTGTTCAAAGTTTTCGACATCTGCTTTCAATTGATTCCAAAACCGCACTCTGATCAATTAAAAAATCCCCGTGGCAAATGGATTGTGCCAAAAACCTGAATTTACCTAATTTACGGGGTACTGAATATTTCCTGCCTTACAAATGAGTTGCTTGACCTCTTCATCAAACGCTAGAATACACGACCTTAACAGACATTCGTACGGAGAGTAATTCAGCTATGGCAAACCAGAATCAATCACTCGGCAAGGTTCCTGAGAGAGCAAAAAAAAGAGCGGCCCAGGTTAACATGATGCAACGCAGTACGGACGAGATGGGTAAGTTCGACAATGCATCGGCAACCTCGGTCAATATGGGTATTACGGCAGGCATTGGCTTGGGAGTTCTAGTTGTGTTTTACCTGTTTATGCTGGTTTTCCTGCTTTCGGATTCAACCAGGATTTTTTACGAATATTTTTATGAAAGAGGTTGGGTGCCTTATGTCGTAAGCTATCTTGCCTGTTGGTCCTTTGCCATTTTGTGGGTGAAGCGCGCAAAGCTCAAAGGGCAGCTCAACATCATGCAATTCAAGCTTTTGCCCGAGGACATCGGTCAGGATATCAAAGAGGAAAACCTGCAGCATTTCGGGGCCCACATAAACCGCCTGGGTTTTGATCCGAGGCAAAGCTTTTTGTTAACCCGCATTCTTCGCGGTTTGGAGCATTTTGGCGTTCGAAGAAATCATACGGCAACCGCGGATATGCTCAAATCTCAATCGGAGATTGATGCGACCATGGTCGATTCGAGTTACGTTCTGATCAAGGTCTTCATTTGGGCCATCCCCATACTGGGTTTCATCGGAACCGTATTGGGCATCAGTGACGCCGTTTCCAGTTTTGGCAGTTCGGAAGGGGGAGGCATGCAGGATCTTGATGAGATAAGGAAGCAACTTGGTGAAGTTACGGGTGGTCTCAGCACTGCGTTCGACACCACTTTGGTCTCCTTGGTTTTCAGTTTGTGCGTCATGTTTCCGACCAGCATCATGCAAAAAAGGGAGGAAGACCTGCTGAACAAGGTCGATGAGTATTGCAACGAATACTTCCTCAAGAGACTGCGAGAGCCCATGGGAGTAGTCCCCACGGAGGGATTGCAATCGGGAGACGGCGCTTTGATTCAAAGGGCGGAGAATTTGCAAGCTTACCTCCTGCAAGTGCAGGAATCTCAGGCCGTGGTCGCTCAACAGATGACCCAGATTGCAACCCAGTTCCAGCAGTTGATGGAGAATTCAATGGGTGAAGACGACGGTTGACCTAGCTTTGCATTAAGTTTCAAACGTGAAAAAAAAGAAGAACGATCTTCAGGTATCGCTCTTTCCGTTCTTGAGCATTCTTGCCTGCGTTCTGGGCATCCTTACCTTGATGATCATGGGGGTGGTCGTATCTCAGGTTTCCGATGACGCGGTCAACCAGAAGATTGAGGAAGCCTTTGAATCGGATGATGGCTTTAAACAAAAAATGGAGGAAGAAAAGGCCGCCATAGAGAAGCTCAAGCAGGAGATCATGGAAATTAAGAAAAATCCTGCCAAAAAAATCGATCCGAAGAAAAAAGATAAGCTCAAGGCGGAAATTGCAGCACTGGAAAAAAAGAAAAAGAGCATTTTGGCTCAAAACAAGAAACAGAGTGAAATGGCTGCCAATCTCAAAAAAGAGAAAGCCAAAATGAGTGCCGAAGTAGCCAAGCTCACCAAGGAACTGGCCGAGACCGAAGAGGAATGGGAGAAGATGAAGGATCCCGGCAAATTGGTTAAAATGAAGGTCAAGCAAAGCGGGTCGGGGGCCGGGGGTGATTTGGAACCTACTTTCATCGAATGCCGAAGCGAAGGGATCCGGGTATACAAAGGCAAGGACGTTGATTTCGAGGTCAAGACGGCGGCCATCCCCAAAGATCCAAAGTTGCAGAACTTGGTGAAGGCTTTGGCCAAGGAAGCCCCCTACCGCACTTGGTACAGCGCTCAAGGTACGCCGATGGACGCCCGTTACCTCAAGCGCGAAGGTCCAACGATTTATCTCAAGGACAAGAAAGGGGTCGAGTTGAAGGTTCCCAGCCTCAAGTTATCCAAAGCGTCGCAACAAATTGCCGCCAAATACGAAATTGCCCGCAAAGCCAAGAGGCCTGATCCGGAAGCCCGCTTCGTGATTTTTCTTATCCGCAGCAAAGGGTTTTCGTCATGGACGAGAGCCGTACAGGTTTGCGCCAAATTTGACTGCAGGTACGGGCAGCTCCCTCTCGATGGGGAAGGTGAAATTGATCTCTCTCTTTTTGCAGGCTCATGAGGAAGAGAAAGAAAGACGAAGGCCCCAGCTTGGACTCCCTTCTCGATACCATGACGACGGTGGTGGGAATCATGATCGTGATTCTGATTGTCGTTCAGCTAGGGGCCGATTCCGCCGTCAAGGAATACGTCGAAAGGGAAAAGGCGGAGAACTCGCAAAAATTGGAAGAGGATGCCATGAAGCATTACTTGAAGCAAAAAGCCACCCTGCTCGAGGAAAAGCAAAAGCTGCAAATGAGTATGGCTGCCAAAAACAAGGAGGACCAAAAGCTTATTGGGGAAATCGCGGCTCTCGAAAAGACTCTGACTGAAATTCAGTCGTCGATGCCCAAGAGTTCGAAGCCTACGCCGGTCCTTCAGGCTGAGAAAAAGAAGGAGGAAGACAAAAAAAAGACTATTGAGGTTAAGCTCAAAAAAATAAAGGGATTGCTCGCCAAGGCTCCCAAGCCATCTTCCGAAAGCCTGAGCAAGGACGTGAATTTGCCTGACCCCAAACCCGCTCCCCCGAAGGCAAAGCCTTTCCGCTTTTTATGCAGAGGAGGTAAGATTTACCCGATTGACGATAACCGTTTGATCGGTCGGGTGACGCAGGAACTCAAAAAAGCCGGTCTCAAGCCGAACAAGGCCAAGGAATATGACGGGAAAAAAGTCCTGGCTCATTTTTCGAAGGCAAAGCCTGGAGACCCCTTTTTTCAGGCTATTCCACGCATTGACGTCAACAAGCGGATTATCTTTGATTTGCGCAAGAAGGGCAGTGCCGGAGAGGATGAAACGGCTCTAACCAAGGGAAGTTCAAAGTACGTGGCCGCCCTTAATTCAATCACCCCGAGAAGTCACTATCTCCAATTCGAAGTCCATGCGGATAGTTTTGCCGCTTATCTTTCCGCCCGCCAAATTGCGAGCAAGCGGAATTTTCCCGCCGGATGGAAACCCGTTAGCAGGGGTCCGCAGACCGATAGCACGCTTGCCTTGTGGAACGTTTACGACCTGGGCCGGGCGGCTCTCATTGCATCCAAGCCACCGCCACCCAAGCCAACGGGCAAACCCGCTCCACCCAAGAAACCGGCAAACGTTTTGGATTAGAGTGCCCGGAACCCTGTTTCCAGAGGATTTTCGCCCGGGACCCGTTCGAAACTTTCCGGTTGATTGACGGTCAGGTTTTCCAAAATCTTGAATACCCATCCTGCTTTGTCCGAAAACCCGGTTTCCCGGGCGACTTGCCCGGCGGTCATGTCCTCGCCTTTTTTGCCCAGCAGGTGATCGCGAACTGCT
>JABGWD010000188.1 GCA_018645725.1 Opitutia bacterium | reverse complement strand
CCCTGACCGGTCGTACGGACAGAAGCATTTTCCTGACCGTGCGCACTTCTTTCCTAACCGGAGGCGTCAATCCCCGGGAACGTACCAAAAGATCGCAAGTTCCCCGCAAGATTCGATTGGAAGGACAGTCGACGCTCAATTCGTCAAAGGTGCAAAGCATTCTTCCCTGTCGATCAATCATCCTTCTGCGGCTTTCATGGACGAGTACCCTTCCTTGGAGCCTCGGAGTTTCTTCCGTCTTTTCGAGGTATTGTCTTTCCAATCCTTTTTTCGCAAGGCTGCGTATCGAACGGGTCAGGGCGAGGGCCAGAAGGTTCAGGGAATCCGGGCAGCTCTCGGCATCAACCTTGGTCAGCTCCCTCTCGGGCAGCTGGTCGAACGAATAGCAAAGTAAGTAATAGAGGTTCTCTATCGGGATAGCCCGTTCCATACCCTTAGGCCTCGAGTCCTATAATTGTTCGAGCTTCGCCAAGCCCGGATGGATCATCCATCCAATACTCCTCGATCAGGGGAAGAATTTCGAATTCGATGATACCATCGAACCATTCCTTTTCGTGCAAAACTTTGTTGGTCGGAACGAAGAAGCTAGGTCCGACCCTAAACCCCTTGCCCAGGTTCATTGCGTCGTCTTCGATCTTTTTGTTGAGCCCGCTCATCATTGTGCGGATCCTGGTTATCATCACGGATGAGATTCCCCTCTTGCTTAAGGTTTCTTCAAAAACGGGCGATTCAAAATTCGGCTCCATCTCGAGAAAGGCAAACCTTCGACGCAAGGCGTAGTCGACTAGTGAGAGTGACCGGTCGGCCGTGTTCATCGTTCCAATCACGTAGAGGTTTTCCGGGACGTAAAACAGCTCGTTTTCCCCCTCCGAATAACTCAATTGCATGGCGTACTTCGGGTCGCGCTTGTCCGGTTCGATCAACATCATTAATTCGCCGAATACCTTGGACAAGTTGCCCCGGTTGATCTCGTCGATGATAAAGACGAAATCATCATCCGGACTTCCCTTGGCCAACTGGCAAAACTGATGGAATACACCGTCCCGCAAAACGAACCGACCATCCGCATTCGGGCGGAAGCCCTGGATGAAATCCTCGTAGCTCGAGCTTTGGTGAAACTGAATCATCTGGGCCCGGGAATCATCCTTCACCCCCATCAGGGTGAACGCGACCCGCTTGGCAATAAAGGTCTTGCCCGTACCCGGCGCGCCCTGAAGAACCAAGTTTTTCTTCCTGCGCAAAGTTTGGATGATCTTGTCGAATTTCTCTTCGCCGAGGAAAAGTTCCTTGAGTGCTTCCTCCTTCGAGTATTCGGGAGCCGTATCGACTTCCGGCGAGGAGAAGCAGTCGTAAAACTCACCGAGAATCTGGCAGAGAGAATGGTCTTCGTCATAGCGTGTGAGAGTCTTGATGGGCAGTCTGACCTTTTCCGGCAAGTCAAACCTCGCATCTTCTTTCCACTGAACGTCTCGGATGTGAACATGAGGTATCCCATTTTCCTCGTACCGGTAGTCCGAGGAAACGATTCCCCATCCCAAAATGGCTTTCGTGCCGGCCTTGGCGAAAATCAAGTCTCCTTCTTGCATTCTCACAGCAAAGTCATGCAACATCTTTCCCACCTTTTGAGAGCCGGATTCAGGATGAGACTCGGCGACTGCCTCCTGAAAAGCCTTCTTTTCCTCCAGCCCTGAAAGATCCCCAGTTTCGTTCCAGCCTATTGACGAGATGGATTCGGACTGGAAGTTTTTCCACTCCTTTCCACCTTCTCCCGGAGCAATGACCCACACGGTCCTTCTGCTTCCCAAGGACTGACTTCTGTGAGAAATACCATCCCTTAGGATTTGCAGACGCTTTTCGGAATCCACAATTCCCTCGTACAGCTCGCTTCTATGGGCCTGGTTGTAGGGGCTTCCCGACCAATCTCCGAATTTATTCCTGATTTTGACAAGGGTATCGTCGTAAACAGGCATCACCTCCTCACCAAGCAGAATATCCAAGTCGAGTTGCTTATGAGTGTATTTTACGCCATCAAGCTTTTCAGAAAATCCTCCTTCAAAGTTTTCACCCTTGAGTTCGTTGAGCAAGTCCCTCGGAAGCGTGACGTGCAATCCGTCCGTTGATGAAAAGGAGAGCACTACCCATTGGCCGAAGTTAAGTACGATCCAAACTTTTTTACCCTGTCTCCGCGAGCTTAGTACGAGAGGCTTGCTTCTTTCGGTTTCTTCGTCCTGCAGTACCAGAATGGTCTCCTTCCAGAAGTCAAGCATCTCATGGGCCTGTTCCAAGTTTTCAAAAAGTGCATCGAAGGGATGCCCAAGCTCTTCGATTGATTCACCGAAGTTTTCAATCTCAATATCTGGCTTACATTCGCAAAGGAAGAAATTTTCCAATGAAATCGACCCGCCATTATCAATTCGCAGAAGTGGGTTTTCCGAATTTTGAGAGACGTTTAATATGCGGGACTCCTTTCCCTGGGGGTTTTCTGCGAACGAATCGGCAAAAATAGATATCGGAATTGCATATGCTTTGGTAGGATAACCAAAAACAAGTAGAATATAGCTATCGAACTTACTATTGCGAAGATCAGCTTCCAGATCTCGCGGTAGCCAGAATTGATAGTTTTTGCGGAGATTTACGGAAAGCATGCAAGCTGCTCTAATGTGTCCGGAATTGTCCTTCACCTCTCTTCTTCTTGGAGATGAAGTCAAGGGTTCTCCAATTTTTTCACCTAACTTTTCCAGGGCAATTTCCTTACATGAATTTTCGTATTTTGCTTTTTGACTCAAATCGCTAAACCAACTGGAGCTATCTTCATTAATCGACATTGACTTCAATGTCTTCTTTTCAATTGCTTCAAGATGCGCATCGGCCGAGAAAGCCATAGTCTTACCCTCCAACTTCTCCAGAAGGGCGATCAACCAGGCCTGGTAGTCGGAAGCGGTTTCAACGGCACTCGATATTCCAAGCTTTGAAGCTTTTTCACGATTCTTCCGGTCCGCCGAAACAAAAGTCTTGGGCCGGATCCAGTACATCCCGATGGTCAAGTAGGCAAGCCCGACGCCCGTTTTTCCCAAGCAACGATCCATTAATTCAAGATCGAGAGTTTCCGGGGTCGCAGTCAAAACATGCCCGAAAAATTCCCATAGCAAGGGGATGTGATCTTCGTCTCTGCTCGGAGCATGCCAGAAAAGCCTCGCGGCTTGCATGTTGTAAGTGGGTAAACCATCGAAATTCGAAGGAACTTCGGATGACAGATT
>JABGWD010000187.1 GCA_018645725.1 Opitutia bacterium | reverse complement strand
GGCGTTGTGTTCGTCGGTCACCCGGACGGTAATGGGGTAGGCAGTCGCGTTGGTTTCGAAGTCAAAGTTCAGGATGGTCCTGAGCGTACCGTTCGTATCCAAGTTGAACAGGTTGTTTCCATGCTGGAGGGAGTAGGATAGGGTGGCGTTGGTATCCGGATCGGCGGCGGAGACCTTTCCGACGATGGTGCCGGCGGGCTGGTTTTCCAAAAGGGTCGAGCCGTTGAGGTCGAGCGCGGTGGGTGCGGAGTTGGGACGGGATTGCGAACTGGTTGGGTCGGATCCGTAAGCGTGTTCGAAGGAGTCGGAAAAGCCGTCCCCGTCGGAATCGAGGTGGTTGTCGCTCGTGCCAAGGGCTTGTTCCTGAGCGTAGGTGAGTCCGTCCCCGTCGTCGTCTTTGTTGGGGTCGTGGATGGCTGAGATGGTAAAGTTTTTGTCAAAGGATGCATTTTCATCGTCGCTTACCCGTACGCTAATCGAATAGTTCCCCACTCCAAGAGTTGAACTTGTCACGAGATTCATTCCGGAAATGGAAAACTTGTCCCGGTCGGTCGATCCGTTCCCTTCGAGCAGGGAAAGAAGGTATTCCCTGTTGCCGTCCGAATCGTCGGGGTCGCTAGGTTGGAACATGCCCACTTGTTCGCCCGGAGCCTTGTTTGCATGAACAATGGTGTTGTTGAGGTCCAAGCCGTTGGGGGGGTTGTTGATTTGCATGAAATACAGGGCCCCGACCGATAGCCTGCTGGCAATTCCCCCGTTTTCGACCCTATCGAATATGGTGGCTTCCTGACCAAGTTCGCTTTCGCGCTTGTCCGAATATCCGTCCCCGTCGGAATCGTCGGTGGGTCCGGAATTCAAGTTTCCGAATTGATAGAGTTCGACCCAGTCCATGATGCCGTCTCCGTCATCGTCCCGGTCACTGGGCACCCAATGGGCGACGATGTCCGTGGTTTCCGATACTTGCCAGTCGACTTTGCTACTCGAAACCCCGGTCGGTCCGCTTTGTCTGACCCCGTTGACCGTCCAGTAGGCAAAGTGGTAACCATTGCTCGCGCCATGCAGGTTTTGGGTGCTCAGGGTGGCGTTGATTTCCAGGAAATTGCTGCTGTTCGTTACGAATCCGGAGGGGGAGCTTGTTATTGTGGCTAGAACCATGGAGGTGTCCGCATAGGTAAAGCCGGTGGACACCCGCCCGGCAATCCCGCCGTTTTCGACCTCGTCCACGATGGTCGCTTCCTGTCCCAATTCGTCTTCTTGTTTGTTGGAATATCCATCCCCGTCGAAATCATCGGTCGGTCCGGAATTCAGGTTTCCGAATTGATAAAGCTCGAACCAGTCCATTATCCCGTCCCCATCATCGTCCTGATTGCTGAGGACATAGTGGGCGACGATTTCAGAGCTGGAACTTACGTTTACGCTGACCTGGCTGCTGGCAACCCCTGTCGGGGCCGCCTGCCTGACTCCGTTGACCGTCCAATAGGCGAAATGATATCCGTTGACGGCACCATGAAGGCTGGTCGTGGAAAGGGATGAATTCTGCTCGAGGAAATTGCTCGATTCGTTGACGAAACCCGAGGGGGTGCTTTTTATTGTGGCCAAAACCATGGTGGTGTCCGCATAGACGAATCCGGTGGACAAGCGCCCGGCGATCCCTCCTCCTTCGACTTCGTCCGGGACCAAGGCGTCCTGACCGAGTTCGCCTTCGCGTTTGTTGGAATAACCGTCTCCGTCGGAATCGTCGTTTGGTTGACGGGTAAGATCACCGAACATGCGATACTCGTACCAGTCCAATACGCCGTCCGAATCGGTGTCCGCAGTGGATTGAAAATAATACGCCTTGTAGGTTGAGGTGGCATTGATCACGCTGGAAACACGGGTGAGCGATCTTCCGTCCGGAGCGGTTTGCCTGACCCCGTTGATGGTCCAATATCCGAAAGTGTATCCGTTGGAACTGAGGGAGGGATTCACGCTGGAAAAAGAAGCGCCTTGCTCCAGGGCGGAAGTTTGGGAAACGAAGCCGGTCGGCTCGGAAACTTGGTCAACTTGGAAGAGTACTCCAAAGGACGGAACGGGTAGGCACAGGAACAAACCGGATAGCCAAAGGAATGGCATCGGGCTTTTTTTCCGCATGTATTTGGCGTTCACTTGATTGGTTCGGGTTCCTGGTTCGGGTTGGAAAAAGTTCGGGCTGTCTTTCTACTCCCTGATGACCCATGTGCCGGTGGTGGTTTGCACGTCGAATCCATATTCGTTGACGCTTCCGGGCAGGTTTCTAGGTTTTACCTGAAACGTGGCGGGCCAATTGTTGACGCTGCCGGGCGTAGCCGCTTCCCGGGCCTTGGTCACTTCCTCGGCCGTGGCAAATCGATAGCCCGAACCGAGCGCGTTCAATAGGATACTTTTGCTTTTGACGTTCCAATTCGAATCCAGAAGAGTAACTTGGGGCTTGCCCGAGTTCACACTTTCCGCACGGAAAATGCGTACGTATCCGTGGTCGTTGCCAACCCCACTGAAGTTGAGTTGGTTGGAACCGGCGTTAAAGGAACCTCCTCCTCCTCCGTTTTGTCCGCTTGGACCACTGTTGGACCCTCCGCCTCCAGAGTATCCGCCGCCTCCTCCTCCGTTATACCAGCCTGTGCTGTAAGTTGCGCCTCCTCCTCCAAAGCCCCCTTTTCTTCCGCCATTACCCCCAATGGCACCCAATTGAAAGGATAGACCCTCGAGGTCGCTATCTCCGGTTCCGGATCCGAGAAAGCCACCGCCTCCGCCTCCCGAGATCCCCAGTCCGCCGAACCCGTTGGCCCCACCGTCGCTTCCGCTGCTGTAGCCATTTTGGCCATTGGCGTTCACCAAAGCGTCTCCGCCATTTTTGCTTCCTCCGGCACCACCTCCACCACCAGCAACCAGCAAGGGCGTGTTGTTGGTGTCGCTCACCACAAAGGTTCCGCCTCCAGCAGCCGTGCCGTAGCCATTTGAGGTCGTGCCTTCGCCGGCTTGTCCGACGACAAGTGTGAGTTGCTGTCCGGCGGTCAGGTTGAAGTGTCCTTGGACGTAAGCACCCGAACCGCCCGTTTTTCCAAGTTGGTTTCCGCCCCGGGCTCCAACGGCTTCGATTGCGTAGGTTCCGGTCGCGGGGACAGTCCATTTCTGGTAGCCGGATTGGAAACCGGTGGTTACGTTTCCTTCCAAATTCGTGCCGTTGTATTCGGCAATCAATTGAGAGGCCGAAGGTCCGTTTCTTCCCGTTGCTCCGGCGTTGGTGAAGTGGTAAGTTTGCGTGGCGTTTGTTTCAATGCCGGGAATCACTATGGCAAGAGATTCGTTGCTTTCGAACTGAGCCTGTCCGGTTGCGAGAAGGAACTTGGCATAGTTCTTGAATGCGTCGTCGTTGAGGGGCGAACGGGTAATCGTCATGTTCCCGTCGGAGAAGGGAAGGGTGAGGAAGTGCAGGTCGACCGGTTTGGAACGGTTCGCGTCCTGACAGAGAATTTCAAACTTGATGGTGCCCGTGTTGGTGGGCCAATCCTGTTTCACGTCCCACGACATGCGATGAATTTGGTTCGTGGCGACGGGGGTCCCGATTTTTGATCCCGTTCCTTCGATCCAGGCTTGCGGAACGACCAGATCGCTCCCGCAATGAGCGATGATCCCGACGGTAACGTTGACGTCGTCCGGATCGATGATTTCAAAATCGAAATCCATGACGTTAGTTCCGGCCCGTTGAGAGATTGCTCGGATGGCCGGTTGGGGAATGACGTTCCTTTTGATCATGCCTTTGGTACGGAAGGCCCTTTTCCAAAGGCGGACGGTTGTGTTCGTTGATTCGATCACGTCGCCTTGTGGCGTGAAGGCGAAGTTGTAGTTTGAATTGCTTGAGAAAGGAGTGCTTGTGATCGAGTTGCCCTCCTCATCCCTCAGGTGACCATAGGAAAGCATGTTTCCGTCCTTTGCGACATCAAGCCTGTATCTAGTGATGTTCGTCCGGCTGACGAAGGTTCCGTCTTCCTTGAAAAAATGCAGATAACTTTGATCGGTCACCGCGAGGTTGCCGTTTGAAAGAAAAGCCAAATCGCATCTTTGCTGGCTGTAACTGAAGTTGAATTGTCCGGGGGAGCTTCCGCTGGATCCGAATTCTCTTTTGATGGTACCATTGCGGTCCAGGACTTGGATTTTCATGCTTTGAGCATCGGCAACGAATAAGTCTCCGGTGTTCGGACTAATCGCGATGGCCTGCGCTTTGGAAAACCCACCGGTTGACCAATCCTCACCCCAGTCTGTACCGATTACGGCGGTGAAATTGGCTTCGACCGTGTTCGCTTGTTTGGGCATGTCGCTGCGCAAAGTGGCGTTGGGTTCGGAGGCGTAATCACTTCCTCCGTTAATGACGATAACGGAGCTCACGAACTTATTGTACGAATCAGTATCGGATGAGTTCGAATCCAATACAGCATGGGCACTCGCTCCCGTACCTCCGCCACCACTAAAAGTCAAAGTATAGGTTTGGTCGTTCCAATGCTTGTACAGGTTACTTCCGTTTGCATCGACGGTTACACTGACCACGCGTCCAGGAGATTTGCTGTACGCGACCACCCGGTTGTGTGAAACGGTGTAGAGGGTTCCGTTTCCATCCATAGTCAGATCCATGAAGTTTCCAGTGCCGAAGGTATCTTGGAGAGTGCCGTTTGTGTCGTATATCTTGATGTCCCGCCCGGTCGTGTCCCATACGCTCCCCCTGCCCACGAAAATTCTGCCCTGTCCAGTCGTGGAGTTGCGTTCATAATATACCCCGCGGGATTCGGTCACAGGCCATTCCTTGGCTAGATACCAATTGTCCTGCTCGGCGGCTCGGCCGACGAGCAGGATGAAGAGAAAGCTAAAGGGAAGGATGAATTTTGATGTTTTCATGATCGATCGGATAAAATTTTGAAAAAGCATAGAATGGCTTGGTGAACAAGAAACTTAAGGAAACTTTTAAACAGAGAGGGAGTGTAAGGAAATTTTGGTTCGGGTTTTCATGCTCATGCCCTAGTAAAAAAAGAATAGCTGGAATGGGATGAAAATCATGGAAATTGATCAACTGACGGGAATGAATGCATATTGTTTAGATATTAGCGTAAGTCGACTTTTTAATACCTGTAATTGCCTGAAAATTTACTACTTGCGAGTAGCAGTAAGCCTTGGTGCTCCGTTCCGGGAAATAGGATGTGGGCACGAGCAAACCCAGCGGATAAGAGCACAAGGAAGATCTGAGTGGCTCGGGTTTACCTAATCGGAGATCATGGAGTTTTCGATCGAGTTAATCAGGTGGCCCGCTTCTTTTGCCCCGTTGGTCCGGTTTTCCCCATCAATCCCGGGCAGGGCGAGGAATTCATCAATCCGGTCGATCCAGGTGCCGTCAAGAAAGTCGGCTTCCGAAGCTTTCAAGCTGGGTACGTCCCGATCGACAAAGTTCCTGATAGGCTCGGATTCCCGGAAATTCTCGCGGTAAACCGCGAAGAGGGGAACTTGGGCGCCCCAGGTCTCGGCCACGGTCCCGTATCCGATCTTGCCCACGACCCCGCAGGATGCCCGGACGAGGTCGGGAAAATGGAAGCCCGAGCGGTGGGGGAGGAGGATAAGGTTTTCCGCGCGTTCGAGCTGGGGGAAGTTTCCGGTGATCACGAAGGTGAGGTCCGGTCTGCCTTTGAGCTTGTCGAGGAATGAAAAGTCCTGGGGAATGCCACCGGTGGTGACGAGCAGGTAGCGGCTATCCGGGGGCAGGCCGAGTTGGTCGAGTATGCGATCGGGCGGTTCCCGGAATTCCCGGAAGATGGGAGGGACGAGTGGGCAGTTTTCGATTCTTTCGCAGATGGGCTCGGTCTGAATGCGCAGATCGGCGGATCGAAAGAGTTCCCCGAGTTGTTCGACGAAAGGCTCGAAGCGGGGTTCTTCGTCCAGGTAGGCCCCGTATATCCAGTCCCAGGTAAAGTTTTCCACGAGGACGGTGGGAATGCCGAGTTCCTTGCCCAGGACGAGCCCGAGGGGGGAGACGTCGCAAAGGATGAGATCGGGTTTCGATTCCCGGAGAATTTCCCGGGTGTCTTCGAGGGCGGGTTCGTCGAAAGCAAGGAAGCGTTCGAGCCGGGTGATGGTCTGGTCGAGGTCGTGCTCGAAGGGGGATTTCTGGACGAGCCCGACGTCGGTTTCGAGCTGGTGCGCATGGTAGGGGATGTCGGGGGATAGGTTTTCCGTCCAAAACCAGTCGGGCAGGGAGCTGAACACGTTGACGGTCAGCCCGGGCGTGTTCTGGGCGAGGGCCCGGAGGATGGCGACTGCCCGGGTGGCGTGTCCGAATCCGTGGGAGGTTGCGAAACAGGCGAAGTTCGGGGGACGGGGGGACGTCTCAGTTTCCGAAGAGGAGTTCAAGGTAGACGAGCAATTGCTCGGCTGGGACGAGCGTATTTCCCTTTTTCACGACTAGCTTGCGGCAGGGCTTTTGCTGGGTTGCGAGGTCGAGGCTGAGAATTTGATACTTTGCGCTTTTCGAGGCCATGGGTTGGCTGGCTGGCTCGATCCGGAGGGGTATGCCATAGGGGCCGAAAGAACAGTCCCAGGCACTCACGCTTGTTCCTTTGGCGGGCGCTTTGCAGAGGGTGGGGTAGCGACGGACGAAGTCGGGCGTACGGGTGGACCGGACACGCACCTTGGTGGCAACGGGGAGTGAACGGAGATACTCGAGTGGGGTGGCGAAGGATTTCCTCTGGTAGGCGGAATAAAACGGGAGGGGGTCGATGCCGACCAGGTTGAATCCGCTGTAGTTACCGTGCCGGTTCTTGGTGGTGTATTTTTTCTTGTCGTACCAGCGCTGGAAGTTGTCGGTCAGGCGCAGGCCGATCTCGAAATGGAGGTGCGAACGGTTGAGTGGTATGGAGTAGCTCGCGGTGTTCCCCATTTTGCCAAGGACTTGGGCGACTTGAATCTTGGAACCGACTTTCAGACCGGGCTGGACGGAGGCGAGGTGGGCGTAGAGGGAGTAAAGGGGG
>JABGWD010000186.1 GCA_018645725.1 Opitutia bacterium | reverse complement strand
GCCACCTTCGACTTGGCTTGGGTCGCGGGGTTCGGCGCGGTCGTTTTGAAATGCTTTTCCAACTTCGCCCTTTCGGCCGGCTTCAGAGCATCCTCAGCCTTGGCCAGAAGAGAAGATATTTCCGGAGAAAGCCCCGGTTTGCCCTCCAGAGAAGCCCCCTTGTCCGCAGTCAGGGATAGACGAAAGCGTCCCATGTTGTGCTGGTTGAGGGTTTCGTGAAAGAATCGGACCACGAGTTTAGCATCCTTCGATACCTTGATCGGAGAATCCGCAAGGAACATGGCCTTGATCGGTTTGCGCCGGGTCGGTCCATTCACAGCCCAACCATTTTTGCGGTTCCCGTTGTTGACGAAGCTGATGTCCCACCCCTTCTGGGAATAGTCCGCCACGCGACGGGTCAGCTTGACCGGCACGGGCTTGCCTTTGCTTGGGCGAATTTCCGCCTCCACGCGAGTAAGCACAAAGTTTCCATTGCTGTAGCGGCCGAGGCTCTTGTTGGGAATCCGGGCGTCCGGCAGGCATTCCAATAGAATCCCTGCAAAGGCGCCGGGCGCCAAGGTGGATTCGATTTCGTAAACGTCATGGACCGGATTCTTCCCACCGGGCAACCACGAACCATCCTCTTGTTTCTTGAAAGTCGCCCCACCCTTGCTCTTCACGCTCTCACCGCTCAGGGAAACCCAAACCGGCTTGTCCTTCTTGGAAGCTTGAGCCTTTCTTTGCGTAACCAGCCACTTTTCAAAGGCAGCGGACAGGTTCGCCTTTTGAGCCTGCTCGGCAGCTTGCTCGGCCTCCTTCAACTTCGCCTCCAATTCGGCCTGCTTTTTCTTGTGCTCGGCGCTCGCCACCTTGATGAAAGGCATCGTATTGAATCCGTTCTTTCCATTGGCTGCCAGCACCCCGCTCTCTTCATTGGAATTGAAAAAGGCGAAGAACTCGAAAAATTCCTTCTGGGAGATCGGATCGTACTTGTGATCATGGCAACGGGCGCAAGTCATGGTCAGGGCCAACCATGTCGTGGACGTCGTCTCCACCCGGTCGATCACCGTCTCCACGAACCATTCCTCCACGATCCGTCCACCCTCCCCGTTGAGGCGATGGTTGCGGTTAAAGCCGGTGGCCACGATCTGGTCCTCCGTCGCATCGGGCAACATGTCCCCAGCCAGTTGCTCGATGGTGAACTGGTCAAAAGGCAAGTTTCTGTTGTACGCCCCGATCAGCCATTCCCGCCAGAGCCACATGTCCCGGCTCCCGTCGCTTTGAAACCCGTTGCTGTCCGCATAACGGGCCAGATCCAACCACTCCAAGGCCATCCGCTCCCCGAAGTGCGGAGATGCGAGCAACCGGTCCAAGGCCTTTTCATAGGCATTCGCAGACTTGTCTTTGGCAAAGGCATCCATCTCTTGGAGCGTGGGGGGCAGACCGGTCAGGTCGAGGCTCGCCCGCCTGAGCAAGGTCTCCTTGTCCGCCTCCTTCTTCATGCTCAACCCCTCCACCTGCAAACGGGTCTTAAGGAAGGCGTCGACCGGATGCTTGGCCTCGGGATGGACCGGAACCTCCGGGCGTTCCGGAGTGATAAAAGCCCAATGACCTTGATACTCCGCTCCCTGAGCAATCCATTTGCGCAAAATTTCCTTCTGTTCCCTGGTGATCGATTTTCCACTGTCGAGCGGGGGCATGTGTTCCTCATCGTTATCGGACAGAAAAATCCTGGCGATCAATTCGCTCTCCCCGGGATCGCCCTTCACAATGGCTGGGAAGCCCGACTTGGCCGGCTTGAAAGCATGGCTCTCGAGATCAAGCCTGAGCCCGCTCTTTCTCTCCTTCTCATCCGGCCCGTGACAATGAAAGCACCCGTCCGACAAGATCGGGCGGATATCGCGGTTGAACTCCAATTTTCTCTCTCCCCGAGCAAGGGATAAGCAAAAAACAAAAAGAATAAACGTAATGGAGAGTTTCATGTGCACATCCTCATTCAAATAAAATGCAGAAGCTTTGCAATCCCTCGCCGAACAAAACGAACAAGTTTCCCCAAGAGAGCAAGAAGCCGATCATTTCTTCAAATCCCTTTCGAACTCATCCACCGTCTTTTCCCATTTTTGCGCAAGTTGCTTTACCTTGGCCTTTTTCGAGCCCGCCAAATCCTTTCTTTCCGTACGATCCGCCCCCAAGTCGTACAGCTCCCAGTCCTTGCCCTTTTTCGAAACGATCTTCCAGTCTCCCGAGCGGTAAGCCCGATGTCCGTCGTGGGCCCACCACAAGTCCCTCGGTTCGACTTTTTCCTTCCCCTTGAAGACGGGATTCAGGCTCATTCCCGGGTAGGCCGGCCCGGCTTTCTTTTCGGCAGGCAAGCCCGCCAGCTCAAGAACCGTGGGGACCAGATCGATGACGTGCCCCACCCGGTCGGAAATCCGCCCCTTCCCTTGGATCCCCTTGGGCCAATGCGCGACCAAAGGCGTGCAGGCCCCGCCCTCGTGGACCCAGGTCTTGTGCATCCGAAAAGGGGTATTGGAAACCGTCGACCAGCCCGGTCCCAGGCACAGGTAGGTGTAGGCGGAAGCCCACGGAGCCTTCGGGTCGTGTCCGTCCCCCCGCACCATGATCTCCGCGCTCGCTCCGTTGTCGGACAGGAAAAGAACCAGCGTATCCTCCCACTCGCCCATCTTCTTGATTTGATCGAGCACCCGCCCGATCCCTTGATCCATGGAATCCACCATCGCGGCATGAGCCGCCATCTTGTCTGCCTGAAAAGTCTTCTGGGCATCCGTCAATTCGTCCCACGGGTCGGGATACTTGACTTCTCCCTCGCCCAAAATCTTGTAAGCATCCGGAAAATCATAAGGCGGTCCCACCTTGCGCTCGACCTCGGAGAGCTCGCCGAACGCAAAGCCCAGTTCCTTTTGCCGGGCATGGCGCTTGGCCCGCAACTCATCCCAGCCCTCCCGGTAGCGCTTGCGGTAACGCTCGATATCCGCAGGCTTGGCATGGAGCGGAAAATGCGGAGCGGTGAAAGCGAGAAAATGCATGAACGGACTCTCCGCATGTTTCTTTTCATGTTCGCGCAAAATCTCCACCGCATGATCGGCAATCGCATCGGTCACGTAAAAATCATCGCTCACCTCGGTCGGGCCCTGCTTCACCCCGTCCAGATAATGAAACTTCAAACGGAAGAACCCGTGGTTGCTCACCTCGTAGGAACGGTCGAACCCCGTTTGCATGGGCTTGCCGTCGATATGCCACTTGCCCGAATGATAGGAGCGATAGCCTGCCGGCTTGAGGAGCTCGGGCAGGAGCTTGGCCCAGCTCGGACGCCCCCCCCGGTTACCCGCGAACTTGCGTCCCGCAATCTTGTCCCGGTTGACCTGCTGGGCATAGTAGCCCGTCATCATGGATGCCCGGGTCGGCCAGCAACGGGCAGTGTTGTAAAACTGGGAAAAGCGCAAACCGTTCTTGGCCAACGCATCGAGGTTCGGAGTCTCGATCTCCCCCCCGTAACAACCCAAGTCGGAATACCCGAGATCGTCCGCGAGGATGATCAGGACGTTGGGCGTTTTCGCAACCTTTCCCGGTTTCGGGTGCTGACGGAAAAACATGGCCACCTGTTTGGCCGAGTCCCCCGGCATCCTGTGCCCGCCGGGGTGCCGGTAAACAACAAGCGGGGCATTTTTCGCGGACGGAAAGATCTTGCACTGGGCATGCCCGTTCCATGGCTTGCCCTCCCCGCACTCGTTTAATTCCTTGATCTTCCCGATTACCGGATCCTGCCAACGGGGCGGAACAACCCGATCGGTCTCCCCGATCAGGTGAAAGATCGGACGGACGGGCGGCTTGCG
>JABGWD010000185.1 GCA_018645725.1 Opitutia bacterium | reverse complement strand
GTCCCACTCGAGCCGGCATAACGAAAGGAGATTCCGCTCATGCCTGAGTTTATCCAGTATCTCCGTCGTGAATCGCTTTTTTTCCTTTTTGCCGGAACCTTGCTTGCGGTGGTTACTGGGGTGGTCAGTTGGCCACTTTTTCTCTATGCATTGGATGCTTACGATTCGATCGTTCCAATCCGCGAGAGCGAAGCTTTCGGCATGGTGGTCGCAACAAGTTCTTTGTCGCTGATCGTATTCCTCGGATTGTTCTTTCGATCCTGCTGGAAAAAGCCTTCTGCCGAAGAAGTTGCCAAACAGGTCGAGACGGCCAACCCCGAATTGAGAGATCTTCTCAATTGCGCAGTCGAGTTGCAGGGCAAATCGCGCCGTAGCGAACTGACCTTTATGGAGAACCGGGTCGTTCGCTTGACCGAAGCCAAGGCAAGGGAGATTGCGTGGGGAGACGGTACCCGGCCGAAAGCCCTCTTTTGGTTGGCATTGGCCGCTGGTTTTGCCCTCGGCGGCGTTTTTTCCGTGTGGGGCATGGAAACGAGTCCTCTCCAAAAAACTTTCGCCGCCTTTTCCGGTGAGCCCGGCTTGACTCTCTTTACGACCAAAACCGCGGCTGCAGAACAAACCCAATATCCGGCCAGTCACGAATTCAGTCGAGGAACGGACGTTTCGGTCTTTGCCGATGTTACGCGGGGTCACAGGGGTGAAAAGAGCGCGTTCATCGAATTCAAGGAAGAGGGGATGGTCGAGAGAATCGAGATGGTGTCGACTCCCACCCTGGGCCGTTTTGAATTCGTCGCATCGTCCCTGCAGGAACCTTTCGAGTATCGGGTCGTGACCCCGACTTTGGAAAGCCCATGGGAGACGCTTTCGCCCTTCGATCCGCCTGCCTTGGTTCAAGCCAAATGGACGGTCTATCCTCCCGCCTACACGAATATGGATTCGTTCGAGCATCTTGGATTCGGATATTTGCGGGCTCCCGAGGGGAGTGTCCTGCAACTCGAACTGGAGGTCGAGAAAAGCCCCGAACGCGTAGGGGCGACGATCCACGGCTTGGAATCAAACGCAACCCTCGCGGTCAAAGCCCCGGCCGTCTTCGGTTACTCGAAGGAACTCCAAAGCGAATGGACGGGCCGGTTGAGCCTGACGGACTTGGATGCCCCGGAACGCGGGTCGGTCCAGTATGATGAGTTCGTTTTTGCTCCCATACCGGACGAACCGCCGCTCGTTGAGATCACCGAGCCAGCCAAGGATCTTCAGCTTCCAGCCGATGCCAACTTGTTGGTCGAGGTCTTCGCTTCCGATGATCACGGGGTCGCCGACGTGAGGATCAACGTTTCCCATGCCGGGGAAAAGGAAGAGGAAACCTTGTTCGTCGAGCCGGTTGAAAAGGAGAAGAAATTGAGTTATATCTTGGACTTGAGCGAGCGGGCTTTGGCGGTGGGGGACGTGATTACCTACATGGCTTTGGCCATGGACAACAAGGAACCCGAAGGGCAGTTGGCCCGGTCGGAAATTTACTTTATCGAGATTCTTCCGCCGGAAGGAAACACGACCGACGGCGAAGGTTCGGGGGATGGGGATCAAAAGGAGATACCCGTCCGGGATTTCATCAACAAGACCAAGAAGATCATCCGCATGACTTACGATGCCATGCTTGAAGATGAGCTCGAGCAGGAGAAGAGCGCCTTGGCGATTGGTTCGGATGCTCTTGGTCTCAAGCATGCCATGACCAAGGTATATGACGAGAACGAGGGACAATTTCCCATACAAGACGGAATCGACCTGGGCGAATTGCTCAACGAGGCTACTTATCATATCGAGCAAACCGAAATCTATGCCGGGGACCAGATGCTCGAGGAATCACTCGAGCCATCGGAGAAGACTCTGCGCAAACTGGTTCAACTCTATGCCTTGATGCGAAAGATGCAAAAGCAGAAGTCGAAGGGAAAAGGGAAGCCGAAAAAGAGCGAGGAGACTGCCGACAACCAGAAGCAGGAAGACAGCGAGGACAAACCGAAGGATCCGGCTGAGGAACTCAAGGAGTTGGGCAAGGATTTGGAGAAACTCGAGGAATTCGAGGAAAGGCAAAAGGAATTGAATTCGGAAATAGGACGAGCCGCCGGCTCCGGAAAAACGGGGGAACCCAACAAGCAGATTGCCCAGGAACAGGAAGAATTGAGGAGGGAATTGGAAGCCTTGCGTGACGAGTGGTACGAAAAGTCAGGAAGCCTGGGTGAAGTCGGTTCCCTTGATGCGGCTGGGACCGAGATGAAGGAAGCAGCGGGAAATTTGCGCCGGGATGAGCCCCGTGAAGCTCGTCCCCATGGGGATTTGGCCGCGGAGGCTTTGGCCAATGCCATTTCCGAGGTCGAGGGAAAGATGGCTGGCTTGGCTGCCGGCATGGTCGACCAACTTAGCTCCGAGGCAGGTGGTCTGGCATCCAAGCAGCGTGAGCTTGCCGAAGATACCCAAAAGGCCAAGCCGGGCCAGGGGGAACCCCTCAAGGATGAGCAAGACGAATTGAACGAGCGAGCCAAGGAACTGCTTGAAAAAATTGATCAGGCGGGCAGGGCATTGGGTAATTTCAACGAGAATGCGACCGAGGACTTGCTCAAGGGGGCTCGTGATTCCCGTGACGATGGTCTTGAGCGCTCCGGCAAGCGGGCCTCGAATTCCCTTCTGTACGAAGCATTCCCTCAAGCCAAGCGCGAGGAGGACAAGGTCGCCGGAAACTTGGAAAAACTTCAGGAAGAATTACAGGGAGTGGCTGACAAGCTTCGAAATTTAGGGAACTCGGCTCTTCGGGACCTCGTAGAAAAACTGCGTGATACCCAGCAGGAAATCCCCGGGATGGGCGAGGGTGAATTAAAGGAAAAAGCCGAGGAGCTAGCCAAGGCTTTGGGCGAATTGCCGAATGCGGAATCGGACGAGAGGCTTTTGAACCTCACGCGTGCCCTTGAGCAAGTGCCCATTATGGAGAATCCGTCTCAGGCAAAGTCACTCGCTTCGGCTGCGGTCGCGGAGGCCTTGGAGTTGGTCGAGCAGTTCTTTTGGCAGGAAGCGGTCGAAAATCGTCTTCGAAGAAACAAGGAAACCACCGCTGCTCCCAGTCGCTACAAAAGGCAGGTCGAAGAATATTTTCGAAGAATCGCGGAGGGGGAATAGGGATGGGTTTCGATTGGCCCTTCTCTCCGGTTTGGTTGGCTTTGGGTGCCTTTGTGTTTTTGTTTGCCCTCTTTTTTCACGGACGGAGTCTGCTCGAGGCGACCGTTCCCCGGTTTGCCTGGAAACTGATTGGATTGAGAGCCTTGGCCGGTGGGGTCTTTCTTCTCCTGCTCGTGAGGCCTTACCTGGAAACCGATGAGCCGGCCACGAATGAATTCCGCCTGCTTGCTTTGGCCGACTTGTCGGGAAGTATGGACGTTCGGGACGACCGGGGTGGACTCAAGCGCATCGAGCAGGTGAGTCCTCATCTGGATTGGAGTAATTCCGATTCTTGGGTGAGCCGGCAAATGGCAAAGTATGGCAAGGTCGAGAAACTGGGTTTTGCCCAAGATGCCAGCCGATTGAGATCCCGATCATGGGGGCGTCCCGAGCTTGGAGAGAAAACCGCTTTGGGAGACGTGTTGGAGAGCGCCCTGCAGGATTCGGAAGATCAATCCCCGCTTGGATCCGTCGTCGTTTTTACGGATGGGCGAAACAACAGTGGAAAGCCGGTGCTCGAGGTAGCCAAGGGTTACAGAATTCGTGGTATTCCGGTAAACGTCGTGGGGGTTGGCAAGATCAAGCCGATGGGGGATCTGTCCGTTCGTTTCTCCGAGCGCAAGCCCAAGGCGGTGGCCAAGGAGGAACTTCTCCTTAAGTGCGAAGCAACCAATCTTTTTGCTCAACCTGTCGAAACCTCGGTGCGGTTGTCCTTGGGAGAAAAGGTTTTGCAGGAGATTCCCTTGAAGTTGAAGACCGGCGAGACCCGCTCGATCTCCTTTTCGCCCCTCAAGCCGAAGTCCGCCGGTCCGCAGCGTTACCGCATTGAGATCGTAACGCCTTCGGGAGATGCCGATCCCTCCAACGACGTGGATTCCTTGCTTGTTTTGGTCAAGCCTCCCGATCGTTTCCTAACCCTCTATATGTCCAACCGGGTGCAACCTCTCTATCCTTTCGTGAAGCGCGTTCTGGCAGATGAGGAGCGCTTCGAGTTTCGCTCGCTTGTCAGACTGAGCGAGCAAGTTTTTCATGCATTCGGAGATGAGATGAAACCCGGGTATCCGGAGGATCCCTCTTTTTGGATGGATTATGATTCGGTCATTCTCGATATGGAGACCTTGACGGATTTGAATGCGACCTTGGTTGATTCCCTCAAGGATTTCGTTCAGAAAAAGGGCGGCGGACTTTTGCTCTTCGGCCCGACTGAGAAAGGCCGCGAGTTGCTTGGTGGCTTGGTTCCCGCAAAGGAGGTCGAGAGGATTCTGGCCAAGGACAACCTTTCGCTCGTGACCTTGGAGGAACCACTTTTCAGGCCTGAAGACAATGTCGACGAGATGAAGCCCTTTTTGCCCGGGCGTTTGCCCGGTTTCTTCGTCAAGGAGCAAAACCCCGCAGCCCGGGGCGTAGTCGTTTCACGCGCCAATGGTCGGTCGGTTCTCGTCGTCCAAGCCTACGGTGCGGGCAAGGTCGGGTACTGGGGGGTTCCTCACGACTGGAGGAGATCGATGAGTGACGAGGATGGGGCAAGGGAATTCAGGAAGTTTTGGCAATCCTTGGTTCAATGGTTGGGCACGGGCGGGGAAGATCGCCTGAAAATAGAGGAGAACGAAAAGCCGTTTTTGCGGGGTGGCGAGACCCCCCTCGGGGTGGAGGCTCTGGGTTCTGATTTCGAGCCATCCATGGATGCCATGGTCAAGGCGCGGGTAATGGGTCCCGATGGATTTGAGAAAACGGTTCAACTTTACCCGGAAGGTTCCGTGGCGGGCCGATATGCGGGGTCGTTCAGACCCACTCAGCCCGGAGCTTATGAGGTTCGCTATGAATTGACTTTCCCGGATGGGGAAGCCCTGGAAAGAGAAAGTTACCTGAGGGTTTCGGAGTCAGGCGAGGAGGCGGTCGACGTTTCCTATGCGGAGAGAGACTTGAAGATGTTGGCCAAGCTGACGGGTGGGGAGTTTCTTCCCGTTTCAAAATTGAGTGAGGGATGGGAACCCGCCTTTGCCGAAATCCTGCCTACCGTTCGGAAGCGTCACAGTTTGTCCGACGCGTGGCTTTTCTTTGTTGTTCTCTTTCTCGTGGCAGGGATAGAATGGGTGATGCGCCGTCAAGTAGGCTTGCGATGAATAAGATTTCTTGGTTTCTCCTCACTTTCGTTGGATGCTTCCTTTTGGGGGCATGGGCGCGGGCTCAGTTGCCTTCCTCCCCTTTTCTCTCTTCCCCCGCAAGGGGTGGTGAGTCCGGAGGGTCTTCCGATTCGAACGGAACCGCCGTCAAACCGGCGGAAGTTCTCCGGTCATCCCAAAGCGAAACGATCTTGCGGGCGGGGAAAGACCTTGCCCACGTCGAGGTCGGTCGGAGGGTCGGGGCGGCCAAACTTCTCGGCAAGTATCCTGGCTCTCAGTCCGCTTTTCTTCTGGTGGATGCCCTCGATGACAAAAGTCCCCTGGTCCGCCGTTCGGTCATGGTCTCTTTGGCCGAGCATGCCTCGAATGGTTACCCGCTCTACGATAAATCCCTGGTTGAGAAAGTATATTCCAAGTTGGGCGATTCCGACGTCGAAGTAAGGCGGGAAGTCTCTACCATGATTCCCCGCTTGGTCAGTGGAATGAGGCGGAGTGGAGTCGAGGTGGTTGAAATCAACGGGCGGAAGATCTTTCGGTCCGTCCCGCCCACTATCCGTGCCGATCTGTTGCAAATTACCCAAAAAGCATTTCTCGACCCGGACGCCATCGTGCGGCAAAACGTGTTGAAGTATCATATCTACTTGGGTGTGCCTTTGCCTGTTGCGACTCTGGAGAAACTTTTGGGTGATTCGGACCTTGGGGTTCTCCTGACCGCTCTTGACCGCATTACTTCCAATGCAGGGCGCCCCGAGGTGGTGGACAGAATAGAGGAACTTTCACGGCATTCGGATCGCGGTATTCGTCTTAAGATTGTCTCCGTGGCACGGGATGCGAACCGTTTTCATGCCCGCTACCGCTCGGTTTTGCGGGCCATGACGAACGATCAAGACCCCCAAGTCTTGGCCATGGCTGCGGTTGAATTGGCCCGGTTTGGCGAGCGCATACCTTCCGCCACTGTTCAGCGGATCAAGCAATATCTTTTGGGCGTAGAGGGCATGTCCACGCAGGTCACCACTATTTTGTATGCAATTTCAGCAATGGGAAGCGATGGCATTGGCGTTTACGCCGCTTTGACCGAACATAGCAGTTCCCGCATCCGCAAAGTTTCCTGGCAGCGATACCTGAGCCTGTCCTCGGGGTGGAACAAGCCTGGGTTGTGGATCCCCGCAACCAAGGATCGGGACAAGGGCGTCAGGGAAGCGGTGCTGAATATGGTCAGAGGCCGCCCGATTGATCTGAGCTCGGATGACATGGCCAGTTTGGTGGACAGCAAGTATGCGGACGTAAGGATATTCGCAGGACAATCATTGCTGACGGTCAACAAGAGCGTGATGGGCGAATTTTCCTTCGATCTCCTCATTGACGAGAACTCAATTGTGCGTTCGACGACCATCCGGGCCATGGGTTCCCGAAAGGTCAACGGATGGGTGAAAGTCATGACGAGGTCACTTCTTGACGACGATTACGTTATTCAGCAAGCAGCCATGGAAGCTTTGCTTGGGGATCGGGGAAGGGGGGTTCCTGCCCTACGGGAATTCATTTCGAAAAACCCGCAAAACAGGATAAGTTCATTGGCTCAAACGGAATTGAGAGGTAGGGGAATACAGCCATGAGTCCGCGTTGCCTTGTCGTTGCCCTGCTTGTTTCCGTTTGCCCTTTTTTGTTTGGTCAAGACGACCCGGGCGTGCCGGGAGGAGGGATTCGCATCATGCAACTGATGAGAACGGAGAACGCACTGAGACGCTACCCGGATGCTTTGCCCAGTTTGCTGAAGATGATGAACGCGCAAACCTTCGCCCGCTTCGATACGGATCCTCTGTTCATCTCCTCCCTTACCGACGAAAGACTGATCGAGAACCCGATTCTCTACGTCAATTGTGACGAGCAGCCCAATCTCGAGTTCCCTCAGGAGGAAAGGGAAGCCCTCAGGCATTACATGGAGCAAGGCGGTTTCGTTTATCTTGATGCGGGAATAAAGGCATCCTTCCTTGGGGCCGATCTCGGGCATAGTTATGCCGCTTGGGAAGAGAGACCCGAAGTGAAGGAGTTGTTTACGCAGGTTTTTCCCGAAAAAGCCTTTGTTCCACTCCCCCGAAATCACGATCTTTTCCGCACCTTCTTCAAGGGCCTGCCCAAAAACGAAGACCTGAAGATCGAACAAAACCAAAAGCGTTTGCCGGATACGGTCCTGAAGTTCGTCGAGCAAGAAAAATGGCCTCAAGGCACCTATTCGTTCGTGGGCATGAAGGTAAAGGGGCGGTTGGCCTGCGTGGCATCTCCCATTTGCGCGATGGGGTGGGGGAAGGATGAGTTCGGGACCTGGATTCCTCCGATTTCTTTTCGCATTCGGGAATCGGCTGAGAATTTCGACCAAAACCTCAAGTTGGCCTCCTTTAATGGCGGGACCTTTGAAGTAATCCGTGAGGATGGCTTGAAAGACATCATCTATTCCGAAGAGGGGCATCGTCCGCTTTGGGTACAGGAACCAAATGGCAGGTGGCGTATTTTCAAGTACTATTCAGGGGAGGAAATCAGTAATTATGCCCATGCGTTTTACTCGAGACTTGGCATGAACGTTTTTCTCTATGCCTTGCTTCACTAAGTTGATTATTATCCGAAAATGAAAGAAAATCCATTTCCCGATCCCCCCAAAGGCAAGGACCTTCTTCTCAAGGAGCGAGTACCCCCTGCGTTTTGGTGGATCGGCGCCTTCGCGCTTTTGAGCCTGGGCATTATCTTTCTTCCTTGGACGTGTTCGACGGATGCATTGAATTTGCCTGAGCGCAAAATCGATTCGGCAGAGGGCATGCCCGTCGCCGATCAGGACAAGGAACTCGAATACCGGGAAGATGGTTTGTGGTATAAAGCGGGTTCGACCGAACCCTTTGACGGGGCTGCCGTCTCCTACCGCGAGGATGGAAAAATGAAATCAAGAACCAAGATAAGGAATGGAGAGGCTTACGGATTAATCGAGGAATGGGACGAAAACGGATCAGTGCGGGGCAATCTGTTCAAAGAGGAGTTCAACAAATGAAACTCGGTCTTGGGGGGGTCTGCTTGTGTTTTGGCATCATGGCCTTTGTTCAGGTTGCGCAAAGCCAAGAACCCGTACCCAAGGATGAGCTGAAAATGATTCAGGCCCGGTATACTGCTCAGGAAAATGCGGCGTCCGCTCGCTTGAAGAGAAATCCTGAAGATGTCTCGGCTTATTCGGCCAGGGGAGACGCCCGCCTTTTTCTTGGAAACTTCGAGGGCTCCCGGAAAGATTACGAAAGAATGATTCAGTTGAACCCGAAGCTGGACGTTTCCCATTGGAGATTGGGCATAGCCTATTTCTACCTGAAGGAATACGACAAGGCTGCTCGGCAATTCAAGATTTATCACAATTACGATCAGGTGGACCGGGAGAACGGCATTTGGCGTTTCATGTCCCAGTACAAAGCGAGTGGATTGGCAGTCGCCCGCAAGGGTTTGCTCAAGTACGAGAAGGATGACCGCCCTCCTTACCCTTGGCTTTATGACGTATTTGCGGGGAAGATCCAACCCGAGGAGGTCTTTTCAAAAATCGAGGAGGAAGCGTTCGACGACCGTTACAAGACGAGGGTTCTTTTTCATGCCTATCTTTACGTTGGCATTTACCTCGAGCTTACGGAAGATTCCAAGAAAGCTTTGCCGTACCTGCGCAAGGCCGCGGCAAATGCATATGGCAGGACAACCGGAACCTACATGTGGCAAGTCGCCCGGATACACTACTGGCTAAGCAGCGAGGGAGCGAAACCGGAAACAGAGGAGCCCGGGAAGATCAGTCCGGGGAAGTAGCTTCTTTTTCATGCCTTTTCATTCTGTCGTGCATGATGGCGCCGCAGAGGAGCACGGGAGCCGTGAAATTCAAGATGGGTACCATCCATAAGGCTTCGGCCAACATTCCGAAGCGGGTATAGGGTTTCTTGCTTGCCTTGTAGACGGGGGGGATTCGTTCCTCGATCAAGTGCCCGTATTCTTTTCCGAGCAACAAACCGTTGATCCAAATTTGCAGAATAAGCCCGGTTGGAGGGAAGAACCAGCCGAGAAGATAGAACGGAGAAATGATCAAATTCACGGACAGGCTCGTTAAGACGAACCGCGTGGAGGAGACCGTCGACCGCATGATCGGAGGAGGAGGGTTCAATTCGATCTCCGGGTAATGCTTGTCGCGAACCGCATCGACAATTCCATCAAGGAAGAGACCAAGGTAAGCCGCATGGACTGCGCCAAAGAAAAAATAGGCAATGGCGAGTAAAAAAATGAAAGCCAGAAATTTGGCGGCCGCCTTGATCCATTCACCCCAGTCTCCCATCCAGGCGGTGGAGCTTTCCGACAAAGATTCGAATAACCAATCGACCGCATTCGTTCCGAGGACAAGAAAGACTATGAGCGATACTATGGAGAGCAGGGAAGACCAAAGCAGTGGCTTGAGAATTCGGGGATCTCTTAACTGAGCAAGGGCAAGGAGGTATGAATTTAGCATGATTTTGCATGTTGAAACCTTTTGATTGCAGACAAATTTGCAAGTTTTTTTCGTTGGTCGCGCATTTTTCATGTGGACAAATTTGCGTGGTCTCCTAATAAGTTAAGTGTGGAACGGATTTTAGGGATTGATGGCGGAACATAACTACACTGCGGACAGCGTAAAGTCGCTCGATTGGAAGGAGCATATTCGTCTCCGTCCCGGCATGTACATTGGCAAGCTCGGGGACGGGTCTTCCGAAGACGACGGCATCTACGTCTTGTTGAAGGAAGTTTTGGACAATTGCATAGACGAGTTCGTCATGGGCTTCGGCAAGCAGATCGACGTCGAATCGGATGGGCAAAGTGTCGAGGTGCGTGATCACGGGCGGGGAATTCCGTTGGAAAAACTGCTCGATTGCTCATCCAAGATCAATACCGGGGCAAAGTATGACTCCGAGGCATTCAAGAAATCCGTTGGGCTGAACGGAGTCGGTATCAAGGCGGTAAATGCATTGTCCGCTCAATTTGACATCCAGTCTTTCAGGGAGAAAGAGACCCGCCGGATTGAGTTTGCGTGCGGGGAACCGAAGACGATCGACAAGAAGAACAAGCCGACAACGGAAGAGAACGGTACCTTGATTACCTTCCTTCCCGATGCGACGATGTTCAAAAAATATCGGTTCAGGAGCGAATACGTCGATCGCATGTTGCGCTACTATTCTTACCTGAACAGAGGGCTGACCATCGTCTATAACGACAAGCGCTTTCGTTCGAAGGATGGCTTGAAAGATCTCCTCAATGAGAATCTTTCGGAGGAACCTCTCTATCCGATCATTCATATCGAAGGTCAGGATATCGAGGTTGCCTTTACGCATATCGAACAGTACGGAGAAGATTACTTCTCCTTTGTCAACGGGCAGCATACGACGCAAGGCGGCACCCATCAGGCGGCTTTTCGCGAGTCTTTGGTCAAGACGATCCGCGAATTCACGAAAAAGAATTTCGATCCCCCGGACATACGCGGGGGGTTGGTTGCCGCAATCAGCATCAAGGTCCAAGAGCCCGTTTTCGAATCCCAAACGAAGACCAAACTGGGATCCTTGACCGTTGCCCCCGAGGGGGAGTCAATCCGCTTGTTCATCGGGAATTTCCTTAAGGAAAAACTGGACAATTATCTGCATGAGAATCCCCAGTCAGCCGAGGCTTTGCTCGAGAAAATTCAGCGTAGCGAGCGTGAGCGCAAGGAACTCAAGGGCATTCAGAAGATCGCCCGCGAACGCGCCAAGAAGAGCAAAGTGCATAACCGGAAACTCCGGGATTGTCGCGTTCACTTGAACACCAAAGACAAGAATCGCTTTAACAGTACCCTTTTCATAACCGAGGGGGATTCGGCGAGCGGATCGATCACCAAGGCCCGGGACGTCCAGTTGCAAGGAGTCTTCAGCCTCAAGGGCAAACCTCTCAATTCATTTGGCCTGACGCGCAAAGTCGTCTATGAGAACGAGGAGTTCAATTTGATTCAGGCTGCCCTTGGAATTGAGGAAGACTTGGAGGACTTGCGCTACAATCAAGTTGTGATTGCCACGGATGCGGACGTTGACGGGATGCATATCCGCCTTCTGCTCATAACCTTCTTTCTTCAGTTCTTCCCCGAGTTGATCAGGCAGGGGCACCTGTTTGTCCTGCAAACTCCCCTTTTCCGAATTCGGAACAAGAAAAAGACTTTTTATTGCTATGATGACGCCGAGAGGGAGGCTGCCATCAAGACTTTGGGCAAAAATCCGGAGATTACCCGGTTCAAGGGCTTGGGTGAAATTTCCCCGGACGAATTCAAACACTTCATCGGCGATGACATCCGTTTGGACCCGGTCAAGATTGACGCTCACGAGTCGATCAAGGAAATGCTCAAGTTCTTCATGGGCAAGAATACTCCGGACCGGCAGGAATACATTATTAGAAACCTGCGGTTCGAACACGATATCGTGGAGGAGGACGATGACGCGTCTTCCGAAGACCTCGAGGATGCAGAAACTGCAACCGAGTCCCTCGATGACAGTGAGGCCGCGTAACCTTGCTTTTGCCCGATGACCGAAGAGAACGAAAGCGACGGGAAGGAAGAAGAAAAAGAAATTGAAGAGCAGGATCCCCCTGCCGTTGTGGAAGCGGAACAACCCAAACGCCGCTTCGATCCCGAGAGATTGGGTGCGGGCAATGGCGAAGATCGGGACGATGACGACGCGATTTACGTCGACGACATGTATGGAGATTGGTTCCTCGATTATGCATCCTACGTAATTCTCGAAAGAGCGGTTCCGCATGCCGATGACGGGTTGAAGCCCGTTCAGCGCCGTATTCTTCACTCAATGAGGGAATTGGAGGATGGGCGTTACAACAAGGTCGCCAACGTCATAGGCAACACGATGAAGTATCATCCCCATGGCGATGCATCGATCGGAGATGCCATGATCCAATTGGGACAGAAGGACCTGCTTATAGATACGCAAGGCAACTGGGGGAACGTGCTGACCGGGGATTCCGCAGCCGCTCCACGTTATATCGAAGCCCGGCTTACTCCCTTTGCCTTGGAGGTGATCTTTAGCCCGAAGGTTACGACTTGGTTGGCTTCCTATGATGGAAGAAACAAGGAACCGGTTACTTTTCCGGTAAAATTCCCTCTCTTGCTCGCACAGGGAGCCGATGGAATAGCGGTTGGCTTGTCGACCAAGATTCTCCCTCATAATTTCATCGAAATACTGGACGCCATGATCGATGCTTTGCGAAAAAATCCAATCGATCTGTTGCCTGATTTTCTTCAAGGCGGGATAGCCGATTGCACTGACTACAACGGTGGTGCTCGGGGAGGGCGCGTACGCGTTCGAGCCCGGATCGAGAAAGTGAAAAAGCATCTCTTGAAGATTACGGAAATCCCATACGGGACAACCACGACCAGCCTGATCGACTCGATTTTGTCGGCCAACGACAAAAACAAGATCAAGGTATCGAAAATTGAAGACAATACGTCGGAATTCGTGGAGATTCTCGTGCATTTGCCTTCGACCGTATCGTCCGAGGATTCATTGCCCGGACTTTATGCCTTTACCGATTGCGAAGTGAGCCTCGCTCCCAATGCGTGCATCATCAAAGACAATCACCCCCAATTTCTCTCGGTCAACGACTTGGTCAAGTCAGCCGCCGAGTTGACCCGGGAGACCCTTCGCCGAGAATTGGAGATCAAGCTCGGGGAACTGCAGGAAAAATGGCATTTTTCCTCCCTGGAGAAAATTTTTATCGAAAAGAGAATTTATCGGGACATAGAAAAGGAAGAAACTTGGGATGGGGTGATTTCAGCGGTAGACAAAGGGCTGAAACCTTACGTCAAGTCATTGAGGAGAGCGGTAACCCAAGAAGATATCGTCCGTTTGCTTGAAATAAAGATCAAGCGGATCTCGAAATACGATTCCTTTCGGGCGGATGAACAAATCAAGGGATACGAAGACGAGATTGCCGAGGTGGAAGCTCATTTGGAGCAACTCACGCGCTACGCGATTCGTTACTTCAAGGAACTGAAGAAAAAGTATGCAAAAGGGCGGGAGCGCAAGACCGAGATTTGCGTAGATGAGAATGGCGAGCTCACTCCTTTCGATCGAATTGTCGCGGCCAAGGTCGTGGTTGCCAACGAAACTCTTTTCCTGAACAGGAAGGATGGTTTTGCCGGTTATGGTCTGAAAAAGGATGAAGCGATTGAGAAATGTTCAAACCTGGACGATGTCATTGTGTTTGGAAAAGACGGAGTCATGAAGGTCATGAAGATAGCCGACAAGATGTTCGTAGGGAAAGGCCCGTTGCGCGTTGCCGTTTTTCACCGAGACGACCAGAAGGTATACAATATGGTCTATCGTGATGGAAAGAGCGGACGCTTGTATGCCAAGAAATTCAAGGTCGGAGGAGTTACCCGAGACAAGGAATATCCCCTGTTCAAGACGCATTCCAAATCCCGGATATTTTATTTTTCCGTGCACGACTCCGAGAAGAAAAACAGCAGAATACTCGTTCACATCGATCCTCTGCTCAAGAGAGTCCGAGAAAAGGTGATCGAATTCGATTTTTCATGGCTTGAACTTCAGGGCAGGGGGGTCAAAGGGAGTACGCTTACTGCGCACAAAGTCGACCGGGTGGTCAATGCCCCCAAATCCGAAGATGGGGAATCCGAAGGGAAGCCTCCTCCGGCAAAGGCTATCGAGGAAAAGGGTTCCGCCAAGCCAACGGAGAAACCCAAGGCAGAGGAAAAGACCGAGCCGGCGAAGAAGGGCAAGGTGCCGTCTTCTTCCGAAAACTCGGAAGAGCTATCGGAGAAGGAACAGGCGACTTTTGACTTCAAGGACAACTGACGGAAACGGTTTGCTTGCATCACTGCGAGGTTTTACGGCATAATTTGCTTACCGAATGAGTGGCGATCTGACAAAAGAGGAAATCAATCGCAAGCTCCTCCATATTTTGGCTGTGGTCTTGCCCGTGGGCATCTTTTATGGACCTGTTTGTGGAGTGGAACGTATTTGGGTGTGTATGCTTGCGTTGGGATTGACCTGTTTTTCAATCTTTGTAGAGTCCGCGAGATTGAGGCATGCTTCCTTCGGCAAATGGTTTTTGCGTTGTTTCGGTTTGCTCTTGAGGAAGGAGGAAAAACGACAGGTTACCGGGGGGACTTACCTGATGCTCGGAGCCGCAATCTGCAGCATTATTTCTTTGCATAGTGAAGCCGCCGCTGTTTCTGCCTTTCTCGGTTTGACCTTTTTCATCTTGGGGGATGCTGCCGCCGCGCTCATAGGCAAAGCCATTGGTCGAGTCAAAATCTGCGGAAAGACGCTGGAGGGCTCAATCGGCTGTTTTCTGTTGTGCGTAATCCTGGGTGTCTTCATCTTCCCCATCCTTCCGGGGTTTCTCGATGATTGGGGAGGAGAGTTGTCCTTGGTTCAGGTACTTTCCCTTTCCTTTGCCGTTTCTCTCCTTGAGTTGGTTCCGATCAAAATTCTCGGAGTGGAAATCAACGATAACCTTTACGTGCCTGCGGTTACGAGTGCAGTCGCATTCTTGATCCGTTAGCTCTTAGGTTTTCTCTTTCTTTATTCTGTTGCGGAATGAGCCTGCGGAATGAGAAATTCCAGTAGAACATTCTATGATTTCAAGTTGATCGTCGTTTACCCAAAAAATGGCTCGTTGTCGGAACGTTGTCCCTAATTCCAGTGCATCCTGACGAGAGCAATGGACAAGAAAGCTTGGCTCTTGATGAGAGTGATCCGGTGAACTTCCTGTAACCCGAGCAAATGTTTTTCCTCTATCGCCAAGAATTTGAAACAATTCAAGGTTTCTTTTCTTGTTTAGGTCGTTGCCGAGGGATTGATCCATGGGGTTGAAAGCCGTCAGGATGGCAAATGTTTTAGGGAACTCATCATCTTTGTCGCAGTCGAGAAAAAGCGTCTCGAAGTATTTCTCGTTCATGCCATTGCGATCTCGTCGGTTTGCCGGGTCCACGTTCGGTAAGAACATCGTATGATGATCAACGTTTTCGTCTGGACAAAAAAAAGCCCCTCGCCGAAACGAGAGGCTTTGGGTAATGCTAAAAACCAATTAAGGTCTGATTGGTTCGATATGGTCGACCTTGCCTTCGCGGCTGGCGATACGAACCATCTTGCCCTTGACTTGTCCTTCGAACTTGTCCGGGTCGAGATCGAAGGCCGGACCTTCGTGAAGACCGGGGAACAAAAGAGCGGAATGCTCGGTTACCTTGAGGGTAACCGGACCGGTCTTTGTTTGAATCCTTACGAGTTCGTTATCTTTGTCTATTCCGATTACAAAACCAACGTGCTCATCACCCGCTGCTTCATGGGGTCCATTGGGCCCTGCAGGGGGATGTTGTCCGGGATGAAATGCACCGGGTCCATTGGGTCCTGCGGGGGGATGCTGTCCTGGCTGAGGATGCTGAGGTCCGGTGTGCGGGAATGGAGCGGGTCCTGGTCGTGCTGACTGAGGATGCTGAGGTCCGGCGTGCGGGATCGGAGCAGGTCCTGGTCGTCCTGGGATCGGAGCTGCGGTGCGTGGGTAGGGAGCTGGTCCTGGTCGTCCCGGAACCGGAGCTGCGGTGCGTGGGTAGGGAGCGGGTCCTGGTTGACCTGGAACCGGAGCTGCGGTGCGTGGGTAGGGAGCTGGTCCTGGTCGTCCCGGAACCGGAGCTGCGGTG
>JABGWD010000184.1 GCA_018645725.1 Opitutia bacterium | reverse complement strand
TGAGATTGGGCACTCTCTTTTGTTCGAACGGTTGCCCCGGGTTCTCGACTCGTACAATCGTGAAGAGCGGGCGGGACAGGAACCCATTCCCTGGCTTGCCGCTTTAGTTTGCGCATCGCCCTACGACTTGGCTTTGCACGATGCTTACGGGATTGCCAACAACCTCCCGACTTACCAATGCTACGGTGAAGAACATTGCAACGTCGATCTGTCCGCCTTTCTTGAGCCTGCCGAGGATGCCGAGGTTGACTTCTCGGGGAAGCATGTGGCTGATTTTCTTGTTTTGCCCCGTCCTGAAAAAATTCCCGTTTGGCATCTCGTGGGAGGTCTCGACCCGCTTGACGAGAGCGAACTAAGGGGAGACGAACCGCAGGACGGTTATCCCGTGCATTTGGAGGAATGGATCGAAGCCGATGGTCTCAATTGCCTGAAGATCAAGCTTCGGGGAAATGACTCGAATTGGGATTACGAGCGACTCAGGTCAATCGGTCGGATAGCGGAACCCAAATCGGTCGAGTACTTGACGACGGATTTCAATTGCACCGTGACCGACCCCGCTTACGTCAACGAGATCCTTGATCGCCTTGAAAAAGAGGCCCCCGAAACTCATCGGAAAATACTCTATGTCGAGCAACCTTTTCCCTACGACTTGGAAGCGCATCGCATAGAGGTTCACTCGGTCGCGGAAAGGAAACCCCTTTTTATGGATGAAAGCGCTCATGACTGGGAGCATGTCCGCCTCGGTCGCGCCCTCGGATGGACGGGGGTCGCGCTCAAGACCTGCAAGACCCAGACCGGAGCCCTGCTTTCCCTCTGTTGGGCCAAGGCCCACGGGATGGACCTGATGGTCCAGGACTTGACCAACCCGATGCTTGCTCAAGTTCCCCATGTCCTGCTCGGAGCCCATGCCGGGACGATCATGGGGGTCGAGAGCAACGGGATGCAATTTTACCCCGAAGCATCTTCCCTTGAAGCGCGGGTGCATCCGGGAATCTACAGGCGCCGCGGAGGCGAGCTTGATCTTTCCACCCTGAGCGGCCCGGGTTTCGGTTATCAAATGGACCGGATTCAAGAAGAGTCCGTCGGGTAAGCCAAGGCTGTCTTCCTTTCCCTTCGGTTGTTGCCATCGTGACGATTCAAGCAGAGAGACCGGGGATGTCTTCTCCTTTGGAAAGGTTGATCCTTCGCTGGTCCGTTCTTTCCGAGCCACGGGTGTTGCTCGAGGCCTACCTTGCCTGCTCCTTGCTCCCCTTTCTTTTCTCGATCTTGCCCTCTTGGGTCGCAGTCAGTGGCGGTCCGATCCACAGGGATGGAGTGGTCGATTACAGCATGGGACTCGATGCCATTCTTTTTGCCCCGATCCTCGAGACGGTCTTTATCTTTGTCCCGATCCTTGAGATTTGCAGGTTTTTCAAAGCCAGGCCGTTATGGGTAGTCCTTTGTTTTGCTCTTTTTTTCGAACTTTTGCATACCCAGCGGGACTTTCTCGGACACCTCATGCTATACCCCACGATGGTCTCCATGACCCTAGTCTACCTAGCCATGCGCGGGAAATCGTTCCTGTACGCCTTGCTTTTCACAATAGTCGTTCACGAACTCTATAACTTCACCGTGGTCATGGGCAACGCCTACACCTACGACCGGTTTTTCTACTGAATGCCGAAGCCGGTCGTGGGCGCGATGCCGTTTATCTGATGGTCAGTTTTTTCCCCAAGGATCGTTTCACCCAAGTCAGGTCGCCGTACTTGACTGCTCCGGGCAAGAATTTCGGATCCCGGTAATCAGTGATCGAGGCAAAGGTGAAGTCGCTTTTCTCTGCTTTTACTTCCGTAACCGAAGACCCCGCAAGATAGGCTGCGACCATTGCCTGCGCCTGCATCCCTCCGGTGCTGCGAATGACAAGTTCTTTTCCGTGAGTCTGGTTGAGGTAGGAAATTACGGAGAGAAGGTCATGCACTTGGCGGGCGAATCTGGAATGGTTGAACCCGTGGGTGTATCCGGCAAATTCGCGTTTGTTGGCAACCGTACGGGCGGGCCCGTCTATTTCTTCCATGAATACCCGGGTCAGGTAATGAAGGTCTTTGTCTTTTGCCAACGCCTTTGTTTTTTTGTCCTCTTCGCCCAACCCCAGCCAAATGGTTATCGAATCGGATTCTTTCGCCGAATTGATTGGCTTGAGAAGAATTTGCTCATTCGTTTCCAAGTTGATCAACCGGTTCTTTTCGTAGGCAAAAGTCGCGCTCCCATCGTACTTTCTGCCAATGATGGTTTCCCACGCCTTCTTGAAGACGGTCTTTTTTTGGTCTGGAGGGAGGTTGTTCAAAAGGGAGTCGTCCCGCTCGGCTAGCCATTTGGTCAACGTCCTCTCGAGTTTTTCTCCACCGGGGGGAACCGGATGTTCGTCATTCCACACGGCGTGTTCTTCCGTGCCGAGCAGCTTGAAATCCTCTTCCACGATCGGATCCTTGTGGCCGAGTTTCATGTGCCGGTTAAACCAGGAGTACATCACGGCCCGGCTGACGTAATTGTAATTGTGCTTGAAATGAGTCAGGTCGGGGCAAGTGGTGTCATTGGGTTTTCCGAGAAGGGCATATAGTTTCTTGATCTCTTGAAACCCCTTGCCCGGCACGAGCATTTCCCTGGTCCAGTCATCGGCCGCGGTCATGCCGAGAGGCTTGGGGGCAAAGAGGGCGGCAAGCTCGACGTTCCCCGTGCCGATCCTGAGCAAACTTGCATTCTCACAAGTGCATCCTCCCTGCATCGAACTGGAAACCATCCCGTTGGGAAAGGAAACGATCGGGCGCGGATCGAGCGCTCCCAGGATGATGGTTTGTGTCCCGCCCCCGCTGCCTCCCGTTACCCCGATGCGCTTCGGGTCGACCTCGGGGAGGGCTGCGAGAAAATCGAGGGCCCGGATCGAGTTCCAGGCTTGCAGGCCGAAGATCGACTGCAGGCGGAGCTCGGCTTGGGCACTGAAGAATCCCCAGCTTTCCGGCCCTTCGAAATCAGGTCTTTGCTTGGCGAAGCGGTGGGCCAGTTGATAAGAAATTTGCTGGTTGTCTGCGTATCCGATCATGTCGTAGAGGAAGGTCACGCACCCGAGTCGAGCGAGGGTGGCGCAACGGGCGATCTTGGGCATTCTCCCTGATTCCTCGAAGCGTTCCGCGCCAATGACGATCTGCCGGCGAACGCCTTGCTTCCCCGCGTCATGCAGGCGGCCCCCGTGCCCATGGGGGGAAAGAACGGCCGGGAGTTTTCCCGGCTTGGGAGTTTCCGGGCGAAACAGCAAACCGGTCACGAAGAAACCGGGCACGCTCTCGAAGTAAACTTTCTCAACGGTAAAGCCCGGGCGTTTGACCTTGCCATGAATGACTGCATTCAAGGGGGTTCTTTCAGGCATCGGCCAAAGGCCGTTTGCGACAAGCAGTCGGAGTTTGAGTTGATCCGACCTCTTCTTCCATTTCTCTGCTGTGGAAGGGGGATCAAAAGGGAAGAACCCGTTGAGATCCTTGAGCGAACCGGAGCGCGGGTCTTGTGCGGACAGGTTGCATGAAAGGAGCAGGCAAGCGAACGTGGCAAGGATGGTACGGCATATTAGGCGAGCTGCATTTTTTTTCATCTTCGAATATCTTGAGGTTTGCGGGGGTAAAGGATCCGGTATGTGGATAAAGTTCGATACCTTGCTTGGCAAAGAATCAAGTGAAATAGATCTGCCTCCTTTTCTTTTTCATTTGAAATTCCCAAAAGCTTCGCTTGCCACCGGGAAGGTAAAAGTCCATCATCCCAGCCCTTCATGACTTCCTCAACCATCCAATCGGACAAGATCAGAAACCTGGCCATTGTCGCTCACGTCGATCACGGGAAAACCACTTTGGTCGACCAATTGCTCAGGCACTCCGGAGCGTTTCGGGATAACCAGGTCCTCGAGGAGCGAGCCATGGACTCCATGGATCAGGAACGGGAGCGTGGAATCACGATCAAGGCCAAGAACACCTCCGTCAACTGGGGGGATTATTTGATCAACATAGTCGATACCCCGGGGCATGCCGATTTCGGAGGCGAAGTCGAACGGGTCATGAAAATGGTCGATGGGGTGATGCTTGTGGTGGATGCCTACGAGGGACCTCAGGCACAGACCCGCTTTGTCTTGCAAAAGGCTTTGGCGTCCGGATTGAACCCCGTTGTGTTCGTGAACAAAATCGATCGTCCCAATGCCCGACCCGAGGAAATGCAGGACTTGGTCCTTGAGCTTTTTCTCGAACTGGAGGCAAGCGAGGAGCAATTCAATGCTCCTTTCCTTTTCGGAAGCGCCAGGGACGGTTATGCCAAGAGATCCCTTGATGATGAAGACAAGGACATGACCCCTTTGTTCGAAGCGATCACGGAATTCGTTCCGCCACCTGAAGTGGAAGAAGGCCCGGACTTCAGGATGCTGGTGTCAAACGTCGATTGGTCGGACTACGTTGGCCGAATTGCAGTGGGCAAGGTCTTGTCCGGAAGCGTCCGCATCGGTGATCCGATATGGCGCCTCCGGAAGGATGGAAAGCCGGAGAGAGCCAAAGTCTCCAAGGTTTTCGAATATTCCGCCCTCGCCACCAATGACGCCAGTGAGGGTGTGGCCGGGAACATCATCGGGGTCTCGGGTTTTGAGGAGGTCGACATCGGGGAAACCTTGGCCGGAGACGCGGAGGCCGAAACCTTGCCTTTCGTTGAGATTGATCCGCCCACGGTGATGATGTCATTCTCCGTAAACGATGGTCCCATGGCCGGAAGGGAAGGGGACCGGGTGACCTCAAGGGAGATTCGGGACCGCCTGATCAAGGAAGCCCGGACCAACATTTCGATCAAATTCGAGGAAACCGGGGAAGCGACCGAATTCAAGGTCAACGCCCGTGGAGCCATGCAGGTTGCCGTCGTGGTGGAGGAAATGCGCAGGGAAGGATTCGAAGGCCTCGTCAGCCGCCCCACCGTGATCAAAAAGGAAATCGACGGACGGTCCCATGAACCTTTCGAGACACTTTACTTGGAAGTTCCGGATGATGCGGTTGGCGGATGCATGCAGTCTCTTGCAAACAGGAAGGGGCAAGTTGAGTCGATGTCGGCCAACCGGGGGCGAACCTCCTTGCAGGCTACGATTCCGACGCGCGGTTTGATCGGTTTCGAGTTCGAATTGCTCAACCTGACCAGTGGCGAAGGGATCATGTCCCACTTGTTCAAGGAGTACAGACCGGATTCGGGTGATATCAGGACGCGACGAACGGGAACCTTGGTCTCGATGGAAAAAGGCGAGTCCATGACTTACGCGTTGCGCAACATCGAGACACGCGGGAAATTGTTCATCGGGGCAGGAGACGAAGTGTACGAGGGCATGATCGTTGGTGAAAACCCGCGAACCGAGGACCTCCCTGTCAACCCCACCAAGGCCAAGCACGTTACCAATCACAGGGCTGCGGGGAGCGATAAGACCGAAACCCTTACCCCTGCCTTGCGGTTCTCCCTAGAACGGGCGATCGAATACATAGCGTCTGACGAGTTGGTTGAGGTTACCCCCAAGAACATCAGGCTTCGCAAACGTATTCTTGACTTTAACGTTCGAAAGAGAGAGACGAAAAAAATCTCTTCCTAGCCAAGCAAGTGTTGAGCCCGATCATCTCATTGCTTTAGGATTCGGTCATGAATTCGCTTCGTCTGATCTTGCTTCCCGTGGTGCTTTTTTTCCTTGTCTCCTGCGGGGCAAGCAGCCTCTACAACTCGTCCCATTACGGCGACACAATGCTCGGGGACAACCTTTTCCGGGTCACTTTCCGGGGCGGGGAGCATCCTATGTCCGGGGAGCTTTGTCTTCTTCGCTGCGCCGAGCTCTGCCGCGAGTCCGGATACACCCATTTCGAAATCGTCGACTCGGAAACCGGAAGTTCCCTGCGCAACATGCCATCGGTCTATCCTTTTCACCGCCACTATTATCAGGAAGAGCCTTTTCTTTCGGACATTCCTTTTGTTGCCAAGACGATCAGGTTGCGAAATTCTCCGTTGGAAGGAGGCTTTGCCTACGAGGCAAGTGAAATCGAGACCTCGCTCAAAAGGAAGTACGAAATCACCGAGTGAATTTCTTTCCATCTTATCGCTCCTTCGTTGACGAAGAGGAAGATGACGGATTTACTGACGGGTTATGAGTCAGCAACCTTTTGAAATAAGAATACCCGATCTGCTACGCAACGGGCTCCTCCTATGGGCTTTGTTAGCCGTTGTGTTGATCTTTGGTTTGATCACTTCGATTTATACGGTGGAAGCGGAGTCCGAGGGCGTGATCTTGCGCTTCGGGAAGGCCAAGGAGGACAAGGTGAAGCCCGGACTTCATTTCAAATTGCCTTTCGGAATCGATGACGTCTACGTTTTGCCGGTGGAGAGACAATTGAAGCAAGAGTATGGCTTTGCGACCGAAGGCGGGACCAACTCGAATCAATTCTCGGACCGCAGGGGCAGGGATAGGGAAAAGAGCATGGTGACGGGAGATTTGAATGCTGCCGAAGTGGAATGGATCGTCCAGTACCGGATCACTGATCCCAAGGAGTATTTGTTCAAGGTCCTTGATCCGGAAAGAACCTTGAGGAATATTTCGGAATCCGTCATGCGGACGATCGTCGGAGACCGGACAGTGGACGATGTTATTACCGTTGGTCGCCAGAAAATCGAAGAGGACGCAATGACAATGTTGAGAGATCTGGTCGACAAATACGAACTCGGCATAGGGATCGATCAAATTCAGCTCAAGAACGTCAATCCTCCCTTGCCGGTTCAAGCGTCCTTCAACGAGGTGAATCAGGCTGAGCAGGAAAAGGCTCGCATGATTAACGAGGCACAAGGTCAATACAACAAGGAGGTTTACGTTGCAGAGGGTGTGAAAGACCAAAACATCGAGGCCGCTGAGGGTTATGCCCTCAAGCGTGTCAACGAGGCAGAGGGAGATGTTGCCCGGTTCGTGGCGGTGCTGAAGGAATTCGAAAAGGCCCCTGAAATTACCAAAACCCGACTCTACCTCGAAGCCATGAGCGAAGTCGTGCCTCAAATGGGCAAAAAGATAATCATCGACGAGGATGCCTCTCAAGTGCTGCCTCTCCTTCAACTGCAAACCAACCAAGGAGGGCTCGCAAGATGAAGATCAAATCCCCCCAACTTCTTATATTCCTTCTTTTGGTTCCTCTCCTGCTGGTTTTGTTTTGCGTCTACTTGTCTACCTATGTCGTCAAGGAGACCGATCAGGTAATCATTACCCGGTTCGGTCAAGTGAGAGGTAAGCCCATTACCGAAGCAGGGTTACAATGGAAGATGCCGTTTATCGACGACGTCAATCGAATCGAAAGACGCTATCTTCCTTGGGACGGCCCTGCCAGTGAGATGTCGACAAAGGACAAGACCTACCTGATCATCGATACCTACGCCCGTTGGCGCATTAGTGACCCCGAGACGTATTTTCTCCGCCTGAGGGATGAGCGGAGGGCTCTTTCCCGCTTGGACGATATCCTTGGAAGCGAGACCCGTAATGCGGTCGCCAAATACGAACTGATCGAGATCGTCCGTTCGGACAAGGATCGTGAAGTCAAGTCCAACCAATCCTTGACTCAAGCAAGCGAAAGCTCTGGTCAGTCCTATGCGATCAGTACGGGTCGCACGAAAATTCAGGATGAGATTCTTGAAAAAGCAGCTGTGAAACTTGCCGATTTTGGGATCGAATTGATGGACCTTCGGTTCAAGCGGATTAATTACAATGAAACCGTTCGGCGACGCATTTACGAACGAATGATCAGTGAACGTCAGCAAATCGCTTCCAAATTCAGATCCCAAGGTGCCGGTGAGGCGGCCAAGATCACGGGTAAGAAGGAAAGGAATTTGCTCAAGCTCCAATCCGAGGCATACAGGAAAGTGGAAGAAATTCATGGAGAAGCGGACGCGAATGCGTCCGCCATTTACGCCGAAGCTTACACCCAGAGCGAAAGCGCTTCCTCCTTTTACGAATTTACCAAAACCCTGGAAACCTACAAAAAGATTCTGACTTCCGACGTCTCCCTTATCCTGACGACGGATTCTCCCCTCTTCAATCTGTTGAAATCTTCCGGGGGCGTCGAGGAATCGGAGGAAGAGCAAAAGTAGCCCGGTTTCAACAAGAACGGGTCAGTCGCCCGATCAATTCGTCGAACCAGGGCACCATCTTGTACTTTGGGAGTTCATCTCTCTTGACCCAGGCGAATTGATTGTGTTCCCAGTCGATCTCGACCCGAGATTCGGTGGAATCGAAGAGAAACCAATACGATTCGAAAATGAGGTTCTCCGTTTCGGCGAGATTCGGACCGTCTTGAGAAAGAAGACTGAGGGAATCCCGTTTGATTCCGGTTTCTTCTTTCACCTCCCGCAGCGCTGTTTTCAGCGGATCTTCTCCCTCCTCGATAAAACCGGAGATACAAGACCAGTAACCTTGGTAGCTTCCCACCTGGCAAGAGCGCTCCAGGATGAGAAAGAAGTCATCCTTGCAAAGGAGGGCGCTCACGACCCGCTTTTGGGGTTTGCCCGGGCGGTTCCGGGTTGTCGGTTGTTGGGGTTTCATCGTCAGGAAAATTCAAAAGGTTGCTCTGCCTTACAACCTTTGAGTTTGAGAGTCCATCCCGAACCGTTCTTCTTTCAAGGCTTTGGATGAATGCAAAATCAAGGATCGACAAGCCTCGAGTATGACTTTTCATTCATGAGCCATGAAGGTTGAATCGAAATGATTTGGTATTTGATAAAGCTTGCCCTGACGGCAGCCATTATCGTTCTTATCTCCGAGGTTGCAAAGAAGTTGCCTTTGCTCGGTAGTTTGATCGCATCGCTGCCGCTGATTTCGGTGATCGGGATGATTTGGATGTATGGAGAAAAAACCGATACCGAGAAAATAGCCTCTCATTCGGAAGGAACCTTTTGGTACGTATTGCCTTCTCTTCCGATGTTTTTGGTCATGCCCTGGATGATGAGAAAAGGCATTTCTTTCCCCCTCTCCATGTCAGCCGGGATCGTGCTGACGGGAATCCTGTATTTCCTGACCACCAAGATCCTGGCAAAGTTCGGGATGAGCCTGTAGAGTGAATTTCAATCGACGAACCATTCGTCCGCCGGATCGAACGAAGGAACCGGAACGTTGAGAATTTTCAGTTCACCCACTGCCCGGTGCAGGCTGTTGGGGGGGATGAGGACGGCAACCCCGGGCTTGAGCGGAACCTTGTCCTTGTCGATTTCCAAGTGCCCTTCTCCTTCCAGAACATAGTAAACCTCGGTCATTTTTTTGTGGTAGTGGGGACGGCTCTCCTTGGAAATTTCCACGACGTGCATGGAGGCTACCCGGTTGTCATCATGCACGAAAGCTCTTTTGGATTGTCCGCACGGGCAAGGGGTTGCCTCGATTTCGTCAAAATCCGCAACTAAATAGGCTTTCTTTTCGTTCATACACTTTACACTAAAACGAGAAACGGATACTATACGAATGAAATTGGACCGATTGAATGAAGTTTTGCACGGGATCTAGGGTTTGGTTGACGCTGGGAGCGTTGGGGGGAGCCTCCTCGGTCTTGCTCGGCGCTTACGGAGCCCATGGCCTTGAGGAATTGTTCTCCGAAGTTCCGAGAAAACGGACGGCGTACGGCAATGCGGTGGACTATCAAATGATTCACTCCCTGCTTCTCGTTGTCTTGGGGTTCTTCGGTTCGACAAATAAACTTGGAGCCAGGCTTTTGTCCATCAACGCTAGTCTTCTTGTGGCCTCCATGCTTCTTTTTTCAGGGAGCATTTACCTTTGGGTCTTTGGCGGAAGCGACTGGTTGCTCAAGCTAACCCCCGCAGGGGGAATTGGTTTTGTCCTCTCTTGGCTCTTGCTAGGGTTTCAAGTTCGTGCAAAGAATGAGAAATAAACTTTTGACATCGGCGCAACCTTTTGGAGCGGATGTTAACTATCTAATGAAGAACGATTGGAGTAAATTATGAAAAAAGCATTATTGGTTTTCATTTGGGTGTTAACGGGACTGTCCGCCTATTGGATTGGTTTGCGCAAAGGGTCTTCAAGTTCCGAAACCGCCGCCGGTCTCGTCCGTCCAGAGCAAGGAGAACAAACGTCGCGTCAAGAGGAGACTCGGGCGGACCGGGTGTCATTTGCAAAGAGCCGGCGTCCGGATTCACTGTCCGAACAGGGGGAAGTGGAGCAAGGTTTCGTTCCCTTTGCCGGGGAACGCGAAGACGGGGTGATTGGGGGTGATCTTTTCGACAGGATTCAATCGAGCAATCCCGTCGTTCGCATGCAGGCCTTTGCCGAACTTTTGCAAAATGGGGATGAGGAGTCCATCCAAGCTGCGAAGGAGGCTTACAAGAAGTTGCCCGAGGGGCCGAGCCGTTTTAGCGAGTTGAGGATGCTTGCCTTCAGTTTGGCCCAAATTGATCCCGAGGGGGCAATGAAGTGGACCAAGGAGCTAGGTGGGTTTGAACAGAGAATCGGCTCGGGTGCGGTGATGGATTCCTGGTCGAGGAGTGATCCGCAGGGTGCGATTGCTTGGGCAAAGGAGAATTTCGATGGTGAGGACAATCCGTACTTTATTGGGATTGTCAGTGGGATGTCCGAGACCGACATGGTCGGAGCGACCGAGCTGATGACCTCAATGCCCTATGGCCGCTCCCGAGGGCGGGCCGCTTCCATTCTGCTCGAGAGGACTTGGACGCAGGGCGAGGACACCGCGATGCACTGGGCTGAAAACCTCCCCGAGGGCTCATTGCAGAATTTTGCCTTCGGGGAAATCGGGAAGAAGATTGCAAGGGAGGACTTGGGGCGTGCCGTCGAATGGGTCGATGGCATGGATGAGTCCGCGGTCAAGGCTCAGGTAGGAGAAGACGTCGCTGAGCGGTGGGCGAGGGAAAACCCTGCCGAGGCTGCGGAATGGGTCGGGCGTATGCCGGAGGGGGAAACGCGTTCCGAGAGTATGGAGGAAGTGGTCAGCCAATGGGCACGCAAGGATCCGACCGCTACCGCCGAATGGCTCAATCAATTTCCCGCCGGTGAGCTCATGGATGAGCCGATCCAGCGTTTTGTCAGGGAAGTCGTACGCAAGGATCCCGAGACCGCAATGACTTGGGCGGAAGCGATCGTGAACGAGGAGCGAAAGGAACGGACGGTTTCCGAGGTCAAGAGGGTTGCCGAGCACGTGGCCAAGCAAGCGAAGGCCGCCGAGTCGGGCGAACAACCCCCGCAAGGGGAGAGTCGCGGGTCCGGAGGCGGTCGTGGCGGTCGTGGTGGACCTCCTTTCCTGCAGCCCCGCTAAGGGCAGTTTTCGCTCGTTGGTCAGCGAGGGAATATATCTCTCGCGAAGTTTCCCCTTTCGGTGTTTCCTGTCTGAATGAAAATCGATTTTTCGAAGGAAGAATACAGGGCCTTGGTCGAGGTTTTTTCGTTAACGGGAATGGTTCTCGATGCCTATGGCCGCGGGCAGGTTCCGGAAAAGAAAGCGTTTTACGAATTGGAACAGAAGATCTACGCTAGCTGTGACGATTTTGGCTCGGGCGACATGATACGCCGGGATCCGCAAAGCAATGAGCTTGCGAGAAAGTGGAATGAGAAAACACCCGAAAGAGTGGTCCGGATTTACGATCAATTCGTCGACGATGCGTTTTGGGAGGAACTGATTGTCCGGATGGCGGGTCGCGATTTGCAGACTGAGATGACCTGGGCAGGGGTGGGGGAAGAGGCTCTCGCCGAGGAAAAGTGGCAAAAGCGAAAAAGCGAACTTGAACTTCATTACGAGAATACGTTCCGCCAATCCGGACTGGATGGGATTTGTCTGACCCGAGACGTCGAGGGTAGCAACTGAGCCTTCCCTTCTTCAATCGATCTGCTTTCACCTCCGTCTTTTCCTTTGCCTTTTGACTAGAGGTTTATGAACATTCTAAAAGTATTCCGGTCTTCCCGAATGAAGAATATACAAAGATTTTTTCTTCCTTTTGCTTTCCTTCCTTGGGCGTGCCCTTTTCTGCTTGGGGAAATTGATTTCAACAGGCAAATTCGTCCGATTCTTTCCCAAAGCTGTTTTGCTTGCCATGGCTTGGACGAACCGAAAAGCGATCTGCGTTTGGACTTCGCCGAATTTGCCTACGAGGGAGGGAAGTCGGGCCGATCTGCCATCGTTCCGGGGAAACCCGAACAGAGCGAGGTTATCCTTCGGGTCACTGCGCATGGGGAAGATCGGATGCCTGCCAAGGGGGATGCTTTGACGCCCGGTCAGGTTTCTCTCCTCAAGCAATGGATCAATGAGGGGGCTCGTTATGCCAATCATTGGGCATACGAAAAGCCCGTCCGCCCGGCAGTCGCTCGGGAAAAAGAAAGACCTTTTATACGCAATCCGATCGATTCTTTCGTCTTGAAAGGGCTCGACGCCCGCGGTTGGAAACCGAGCGAACCCGCAGACAAGGCCCGTTGGTTGCGCCGAGTCAGCTTGGGGTTGATCGGGTTGCCTCCGACCATTGAGGAAATAGAAGCCTTTCTCGGAGATGATTCCCCGGAAGCCAGAGAGAAGGTAGTCGATCGCTTGCTTGCCTCCCCCCGTTACGGCGAGCATTGGGCCAGGCAATGGCTGGATTTGGCCCGCTACGCCGATTCCAATGGTTTCCAAGCCGATCAGCTTCGCGATAGCTGGGCATTTCGCGACTGGGTCATCGAAGCCATGAACGCGGACATGCCCTTCGATCAGTTTACCATCGAGCAGCTTGCCGGTGATCTTCTTCCCAAAGCTACGGTATCCCAAAAAATCGCCACCGGCTTTCACCGCACCCCTACCTGTAACGTCGAGGCCGGCGTGCACCCCGAAGAAAACCGGGTCAATCAAGTCGTCGATCGGGTGAACGCCACCGGGTTGACCTGGTTGGGAACCACTTTGGAATGCGCCCAGTGCCACAGCCACAAGTACGATCCCTTTTCCCAGGAGGAATACTACAAGCTCTTCGCTTTCTTCAACAATACGCCCCTTGAGGTGCAGAACAAGAGCGGGAAGGGCGTGTCCTTCGACTTCTGGGGGCCGAAAATGGAACTTCCTCTGGGCACCTTGGAAGAAGAGGAGTTCGCGCGCTTGGACAGCGAGCTCGTTTCCCTGAAAGGACAATTGAAGGCTGCTCAAAAAGAAGCTGACACCGAGTTCCCCGAATGGATCAAGGAACGGGCGGGGGAGTCGGTGGAAAAGGAGACGCAAGTTGCGGATTGGAAGGTTGCTCCTATCGAAAGCGCATCTTCGGATGCCAAGGAGACTTTTGAGCTGCTTGAGGATGGCAGTGCCTTGGCCATGGGCAAATCGGGGGATCGCTCGACCTACCTGCTTCAAGCGAGGGCCGGGTCGGGCAAATGGAAGGCCCTTCGTTTGGAAGCCCTCCTGCACGAGAGCCTGAAGAAAAAGGGACCGGGCCGTAACGTAACCAACGCAAATCCCAACTTCGTGCTGACCGAGTTTCTCGTGTTTCATGGAAAAGGCGACCAGCGCAAACCGGTCGCGCTTAAGCGGGCGCGGGCGGGCTTTTCTCAGTCCAGCTTCAAGGCCGAGCAGTTAATCGACGGCAAGCTTGACCCGAAGAACGGTTGGGCCATCGCCCCCCGTTTCGGCGAGCGCCATGAAGTGCATTTCGAATTCAAGGAAACGCTCGATTTGAAAAAACCGGCTGTGCTCGAGATCGAAATGAAGCATTTTTACGGGGGTGGGCGCAACGTAGGCCGGCCCCGCCTGTCTTTATCCGGAGTCTTTCCACCCGAGCAAAAGAAAAACGATCGTCTTTATGCATTGATTGGAAAAAAGAAGCGGACCAAGAAGGAAGAGAAGGAGCTGAAGGAACTTTTTCTCAGTGAGAAACAAGAGATTGTCTCGCTTGGGAAAACAATTGGGAAAGCCGAGGGTCTCTTGTCCAAGATCAAGCCGGCGACGACCCTCGTGATGGTAGAGATGAACGAGACGCGCGAGACTCACGTCATGGCCCGGGGCAACTACCTGACCCCCAAGCAAAAAGTCGATGCGGACGTACCGGAGAGCCTTCACGCATGGAATGATGATTGGCCCCGCAATCGACTGGGCTTGGCCAAGTGGTTGGTCCACCCGGACAACCCTTTGGTAGCGCGGGTGACGGTGAACCGCTGGTGGGGACAATTCTTCGGCACGGGGATCGTTTCCACGGAGGCGGACTTTGGTTCCCAGAGCGAACCACCCACGCATCCCGAGCTTCTTGACTGGCTGGCGGTTGAGTTCATGGAGAACGGATGGTCGATGAAGCATATCCACAAACTGATCGCGTTGAGCGGGACCTATGGGCAAAGCTCGAACGTCACGCCTTCCATGCTCGATCAAGATCCGAACAATTTGTTTTTCATGCGCGGGCCACGCCTTAGAATGTCTGCCGAAATGATACGGGACAATGCCCTGCGGGTTTCCGGCTTGTTGAGCAAAAAGATGGCAGGTCCTCCAATCTATCCCCCTCAGCCGGACGGGCTTTGGCGCCAGACCGGACGAAATGAACCGAAATACGTCGCGGCCAAAAACGAGGATCGTTTCCGGCGTGGGATTTACGTCATTTGGCGCCGGGCCGCTCCCTATGCCAGTTTCGTGAATTTCGACGGTCCCGACCGATCGTCCTGCTTCCCCAAGCGCAGCCGGACGAATACCCCCCTCCAAGCCCTGACCCTCCTCAATGATCAGGCATACGTTGAGATGGCCTTGGGTTTTGCAGCATCGATCATTCAAGAAAAATCCGTTTCCGGGGACAAGGAAGGTGCCCGGTGGGCCTTCCGCAGAACTCTTGCCAGGGAACCTACGGAAAGGGAGGTTGCCGTACTCGAGGGGCTTCTGCAAAAGGAACGAAAGCGACTGCAAGCGAACCCAAAGGACGCAAAGGCTCTTGTCGGGACTGCCTCCGCGCTCAAGCTTTCTCCGGGACTGGACGAGGTGGAACTTGCATCTTGGTTCTTCGTAGCCAATGCCTTGCTCAATTTGGATGAAACCATAACCAAAGGATGAACCCGCTCGCTACTTTTCAACAGACCCTTACCCGCCGTCAACTTTTCCAGCGGGCTGGCATGGGTGTGGGCGGATTCGCTTTGGCCGAGATGCTCGGACAGGATCTCGGCGCCAGAACCGCACCCCCCATTGCCCACTTCGCGCCCAAGGCCAAAAGCGTGATCTATTTTCACTTGGTCGGAGCCCCTTCGCATCTCGACCTCTTCGATTACAAGCCCGAGCTTCAGAAGCGCGACGGTGAGCTTTGCCCCAAGGAAATGTTCGAGGGCAAGCAACTCGCCTTCATCCGGTCGCGTCCGACCTTGCTTGGGACATCGAAAGATCCGAAATTCAATTTCCGACGTTGTGGTCAATCGGGTATTCAAATTTCCGACCTCCTTCCGAACCTGCAGACCTGCGCGGACGAAATGTGCTTCATCCGCACTTTGCATACCGATCAGTTCAACCATGCCCCGGCCCAGATGTTCATGCAGACCGGGTTCGAGCGCTTCGGTCGCCCCAGTCTTGGGGCTTGGACCAACTATGGTCTTGGCTCCATGAACAAGGATCTGCCCGGTTTCGTGGTCATGGTTACCGGACAATACCCCGGGGCAGGGAACAGTGTTTTCGGGAGCGGGTTTCTTCCATCCGTTTATCAGGGAATCGAGTTTCGGGCAAAGGGGGATCCCGTTCTGTTCCTCTCCAATCCCAAAGGCGTCGATTCGGCGGCCCGCAAACGAGTCGTCGATGCCGTGAACAAATTAAACCAGGAACAGTTGCATGGGGTGGGGGATCCCGAGATCGCGACCCGCATCAGTCAGTACGAAATGGCTTACCGCATGCAGTCAAGCGTACCTGAGCTCAAGGACTTGTCCACCGAGACATCGGCGACCTTGGAAGCTTATGGCGCAAAAGTAGGAGGTTCGGGGTTTTCCAACAACTGCCTGCTTGCCCGCCGGATGGTCGAGCGGGGCGTGCGCTTCGTCCAATTGTTCGATCAGGGCTGGGATCATCATAGTGGCCTGCAGCGTGGTTTGCCCAACAAGTGCAAGCAGGTCGACCAACCGATCGCCGCCCTGATCAAGGATCTCAAGGAAAGGGGCCTGCTTGACGAGACGCTGGTTGTATGGAGCGCTGAATTCGGACGCACCCCAATGGCTCAAGGGGCGAGCGGAGCTGGGGTGGAGCGAGAAAAGAGCAACGTCGGGCGGGATCACCACAAGGAAGCTTTCACGGTTTGGATGGCGGGAGGCGGAGTAAAGCCGGGATACGTTCATGGTCGAACCGATGAGCTTGGTTACGGAATCGCCGACCGTCCGGTTCACGTAAACGACTTCAATGCCACTCTTCTACACCTGCTTGGTTTGGATCACGAAAAATTGACCTACCGCTCGCTCGGTCTCGATTTCCGCCTGACCGGAGTCGAGGAACACCACGTGGTTCGCGAAGTGGTCGCCTGATTACGCTCGGCGCAAGGGGCGAGATCCAAGCTTTATTTCTTTTTCTTGGGCTTGGAAGCGAGGGCCGGTCCGTTGTCAGGAGGCATGGACTTGTGCCAAGCGATCACAGCCTTGGTCAGTCGGGAAACTACCTCGGGATGCTTCTTGGACAAGTCCTTGGTCTCTCCACGGTCTTTCTCCATGTCGTAGAGAAGGGCATCGCCCCCGTCGTACTCGCAGAGCAATTTCCATTTGCCGGAGCGAACCGCCAGGTCGGGCAGATCCTTTACCCCGTAAAAGGAGTCGCGGTCCGGAGGACGTCGGAAGAAGATCGGCTGCTTGCGGGAGGCTTCGCTTTTGCCAAGCAAAACGTCGGGCAAGGATTCCCCGTCGAACTTGATGTCTTTGGGGTGAGGGACTTCAGCCAAATCCAGCAAAGTGGGAACCAAGTCCACCGCGGAGAAGACCGACTTCAGGTTCACTTTTCCAGCACCCTCATTCTTGTTGGAAGGAATCAAGCCGGGACCCCAGGCCACAAGCGATGAACGGATCCCTCCCTCAAACAGGTGCGTCTTGAATCCTCGGAACGGACCTGAAACGCCAGCCCCTTTTTCCGCTCCGTTGTCCGAGCAGGCCAGAATGAGGGTGTTGTCAGCGAGCTTCGGTTCGTTTCGGACAAAGTCGAACAATGTTCCAAGTTGCTCATCCATGGCCTTGAGCACGGAGAGATAAAGCCTCCGTTTCGACCCGTCTCCCCACTTGCTGGTGGGAGGCCAGAACGGGCTGTGCACGTCGTCCGGCCAAAGGTTTACGTAGAAGGGCTTGCCTTCACTGAGGGCTTTTTTCATGAAGGGGATCGCTTCATCGACGAAGCCTTCGGTGATTTGGGAGCGCTGCATCCATCTGACCCCTTTGCCGAGCCGTTCGGCATCCCCCCAAATTTTGCCTGGTTTGGCAGGGTCCTGTCCGGGTTTGAGGGTGAGAGGGAGAAGTTTCGGGCCCATTCCCTCGAAATTGGTCAGGGATTCGTCAAAGCCGTATTCGGTAATAGCGGGAGCATCGGCCACGTTGCGTTGGCCGCCCATGTGCCATTTCCCGAAGTGTCCGGTGGCGTAACCTGCCTTTTGCAATGATCGGGCCAGCATGGGGGCCTTGGGATCGAGCCATTGAGCCATGCCCCGTTGCTTGTTATGGTCACGGTTGCTCAGGTAAGAGGTAATCTTCCAACGCTGTGGATACTGACCGGTCGAGATTGCGGTTCGGGAAGGGGAGCAAATGGGGGAATTGACGTAGAACTGCTCGAAGCGGATGCCTTCTTTGGCCAATTTGTCGATATGGGGCGTTTTTGCGGCTTCGTTGCCGAAGCAGGAAAAGTCTCCCCATCCCATGTCGTCGATGAAGACGAGGATGACGTTAGGCTTTGCCCCAAAGCAGGGAATGGAGAAAAGAAGTGACAAAAGAAGGGCGATTTGAGTCGGTTTCATTACGGTGAAATTGATGATCTATTGTCGCTTTATCAAGAGGGAAAAAAGCTTTTGTTTTATAATTTTGTATGTTTTTATATGAAGTTATCGTTTTTTTATTATCCCCAACCCATCGGTAAAATGAAAGTAATCTCGTTTTTTTCACTGTCCTTGATCGGACTTATGGCGTTGGTTTCCGGTTTGTCCGCAAAACATCACGAGGGTGATGAACTGCGGGATTTCGGGGCCAAGCTCAAGCAAGCGGTAGAGGAGGGCAAGCTCTCCAAAGAGGATGCCATGGCCAAGTGGAAGGCTGCAGCTCAAAAGATGAAAGGAGCGCACCACGAGAAGGGTGATCGCCATGGGGACCATGGCAAAAAGGATTGGGGACATCGCGGGCATGATGGAAAGGATCGGCATGACGGCCATGATTCGCACTCCGATCTGCGAGAGTACGGAGAAAAGCTGAAACAAGGCGTCGAGGATGGAAAACTTTCCCAAAAGGAAGCCTGGCTCAAATGGATTGGCATGGCCATTCGCAAGAGGCATGACCGTTATCGTGAAGAAAAGGATGACCGGCATCATGGTGGTCATGACAAAAGAGATTGGGGACATAGAGGTCACCATGATGACGATGACGATCGCCATCACGAAGACCGTCACGATCGGGGTCGGCATCGCGAAGACCATGACGACGAGAGGCATCACGAAGACCATGACGATCATGGAGACGATGAACTGGAAGATAAGCATTTGGACATTGAACGCGTCCACATGGAGATTGAACTTAAACAGCTTCATTTTGAATTGGAGAAAATCGAATTTGAACAGGACCGTGAGCGCATGAAATGGGATATGGAAAGAATGCGTATGGATTTCGATCGGCGGCGCATGGAAAAGGAAATGGAGCAACGCTCGCATGGTTCACGTCCTCCGCATGAGGCGAAGGGCCCCGGCCCGCGCAAGGGACCTTCGCACGGTATGAAGCCCGGTGGTCCTCCGAAAGGCCCTCCGCACATGGGCAATCGTGGCGGTCCATCGCATGGTCCCCGTCCATCGCACGATGCAAGGGGTCCCGGTGGTCCGCGCAAGGGTCCACCTTCTCATGGAGCCAGACCTGATGGTCCGCACAAGGGTCCACCGCATGCTGGCAGACCCGGCGGTCCTCCGCACGGTCCCCGTCCTTCGCACGATGCAAAGCGTCCCGGCGGTCCGCACAAAGGTCCTCCGCACGCAGGCAAACCCGGCGGTCCTCCGCACGGTCCTCGTCCTTCACACGATGCAAAGGGTCCCGGTGGGCCGCGCAAAGGTCCTTCTCATGGAGCAAGGCCTGGCGGTCCGCACAAGGGTCCTCCTCACGGCGAAAAACCTGGTGACCCCCATAAAGGCTCACCGAAGAAATCGACCGGATGGGGAAGTCGGAACTGACTTTCAATTAATCAAAAGGGGCTGATTTCGATTTTGGCCTATAATAGATGATTTGTTTCGGTATCATTGAGTTTCCAATATGGCCCTTACTGGGTTCGTGAATAGCCGAACCACCGCAACAAAACAATGAAGATGAAAACCTCAATCCTGCCCAAAATCATTCTGACGATAATCTTCTCTTGCGGACTATTCGTTCTGCAGGCCAAGGAAAAGCGAATCCGGGACGACGACCCTCTCATGGAACGCTACCGCCAGGCTGAGCGTGAAGTGATGAAGGCGGTAAGCGAAGGGGAACTTTCCAAGGACGAAGCGGGAAAGAAACTACGCGAGATCAAGAGCAAGCTCTGGGGGGATGAGCGAGAAAAGGATCGTAGCAGCGAGAATGACGATCCTGGCCATGAATTGCCCCAAGCTGAGCGCAGGATCCACGAAGATATCGGGAAGATCCAAGAAGCGATCGAGAAGGGTGAAATTTCCCACGAGGAGGCCCGCAAGAAATTGACCGAGTTTCATGAGGGTCAAAAAAAGGCAAGCCGGGAGCGCGAGTGGAAGATGATCAAGGGGCGGATCGAGGGAGCCGTCCGTGAAGGCAAAATGAGCCGGGAACAGGCGAACGAGGAATATGAACGGATCGAGCGCCGCATGCATAGTCGGGATAAGATTGCCCGCGAGGCCAACGAAAGAGTGAGGAAGGCCGAGCTCGAAATTCATGAGGGTCTGGAAACGGGAGAAATTTCTCATGAAGATGCCCGCCAAGCCATACGTGAGGTGCATGAGGAGATGAATCACGTTATCCGGCGCAAGCATTTGGCACTCGAGCTTGAAGACCATGAGCGAAGAATCGAGCAGGCTTTGGAATCCGGAGAGATCAGCAAGCGCCAGGCTGAGGAAAAAATGAAGGAGGTTCGCAGGCATATGGCCAAGCAGTTCCGGGTGGAGCTGGGGGATGAGGAATCCAATGTGCGCAGAGGTTCAGATGAAAGGGAAGACCGCGAGGAGCACGATCGTATTGTCCGGAGGTATCGGGAGACGGAACGCGAGCTGAAGGCGGCCGTGGACGCGGGAAGAATTTCCGGGGACCAAGCCGAAAGGGAACTGATCGTCTTGAGAAAACGTTTGTTTGCAGAGGAGTCGAGAAGGGACGGGGACGAGCGTCATCACGAAGCCCGGCATCATTCGAGAGAACGGGAAGGTCGTGAAGGCCGTCGGCACCATGAAGATGAACGTGAACTTTGGGAAGCCGTAAAACGCGGTTTGGATGCCGCCGTCAGACTTGGTAAAATGGAGGAGGAGGAAGCCCGTGAGATCTGGGAAGACTACAGGAGCGAGGACGACGAGGAAGGCGAGCCCGAGTGATTGGCCAAGTTCCCCAAAACATTTTTTACTTAGTCTCGGCGTAGCCTCACTTTGCTAATTCTAGCGCCATCTTTTCCTGTGGCGCGTCATAACGTAACCCAATAGGCTTTTCGGCTGTTGTTTAAGGATAAAATGACGGCCAAACGATACCACGACCTAGATGCCCTGCGTGCATTTGCCATGCTTTTGGGAATCGTTCTGCATGGCATGCTTTCTTTCTGGTCCCTTGTCCCTGAAGAGATTTGGCCGGCTCAGGACGTCAACCAGTCAATCAATTATGGCGTTCCCTTTCTGTTCATTCATGGCTTTCGCATGTCCTTGTTCTTTTTCGTGAGCGGATTCTTTACCATGATGATGTGGCAAAGAAGGGGAACAGGCGGGTTGTTGG
>JABGWD010000016.1 GCA_018645725.1 Opitutia bacterium | reverse complement strand
TCACTGCCTCCTACATCACCAACCCGCCCTGTTGTCCAAGCCGCTGCGCCCTGATGATGGGTCAATACGGCCAGCGCTTCGGGAAATACGGGATGTCCCGCGGACTGCCCATCCCCGAGGACCGCCCGACCCTCGCCAAATTCATGGGGCAGAATGGATACGTCACCGGGCAGATCGGGAAGTGGGACATCGGGACCAAGGCCCAAGGGCCCCTCCAAGTGGGTTTCGCGGAGGTCGCTCAGAAGCCACCCAAGAAAAAGGGGTCGAAATACTTTTGCACCAACCAGGACGGCAAGACCCAGTGGCTGACCGACTACGACGGAGACAACATCGTCAAGTTCATCGAGCGCCACAAGGCCAAGCCTTTCTTTCTCTACTGGTCTCCCGAAGCCGTGCATTCCAAGAATGACGAAGCTCCGCCCAGCCTGACCAAGCGCACCACGGCCAAGGGCAAGCGAAGCAAATTGGCCGGGGCGATCGTCTCGGTCGACGACCAGGGGGGCAAACTGATCAAAGCCTTGAACGAGCATGGCCTGCGCAAGAACACCCTCGTCATTTTCTCCAGCGATAACGGAGCCAACGTTGGCGAGGAAGGATCCTCCGCACCCTATCGGGGAGGCAAAGGGAGCGGCACCCAACAGGAAGGCTGGGTGCGCGTGCCGACCGTCTTCTCCATGCCCGGCGTAGTCCCGCAAGGCAAGGACTACCACAAGCAAATCGGGAACTTCGATTTCTATTCCACCATTGCCTCGGTAGCCGGTTTGCCCATCCCGAAACATTGCGACGGGGTGAACTTGATCCCTTACCTCACTGGCAAGAACAAGGAAGAACCTCACGAGTATCTTTTCTGGCTCAACAACGAGCCGGGCGACGCCGAACGAAGGCATTTGATCGCGGTGCGATGGAAAAAGTGGAGACTTTACAAGAAGTACGCCAAGGATGATTGGCAATTGTTCGACCTCAAGGTCGACCCCAAGGAAGAGCGGAATGTCGCGGACAAGCATCCCGAGGTCGTCAAACAGCTCTCCGCCAAGCATGCGACCTGGGTCAAGACCCTCGCCCCGCTCGGCAAGATTCCCAAACTCGCCAGATCCGACGATCGCATTGGGACGGGTCACGGTTGGACTTACGCCAAAGATCTTGGCAAGTGAGAGGGCTTCTCTCCAGCCTGCGCCATCCGGCACCTTTGCTTCTCACGTCCTTGTTTACCTGCGGCACCTCCTTTGCTGAAACGGAAAGCGAAATCATAAACGACGAAGCTTTGCGGGCAGACGCTCAAAAAGTCCTCAAGGACAAGATCAAGCCCTTCGTCGAGAACTACTGCGTCAAATGCCATGGAAGCCGGGCCAAGGCGGGAATCAATCTTCAATCCGCCCTCAAAAACCCTAACGGCGAGTCGTCCACTCTGCACTTCGCAAAAGCCGCGGCCAACGTAAAAGTACACGACATGCCCCCGGAGGATTCTTCAAAGAAACCCAGTAAAGAGGAGCGGAGACAATTCGTTGAGTGGATCAACAAGATCAAATACCTCGCCCCCCGTGACCCGGGACCCTTTGTCCTTCGCCGACTAACCAAGACCGAATACGCAAACACCCTGCATGACCTTTATGGGGTGGATCGCTCCATCGCCGACGCCCTTCCGGAGGAAGTCGTCGGAGAAGGCTTTCTTAACTCAATTTCTCCTCTTCAGTCCGAATTGTTTCTCGACGTTGCCAACCAGGTGATCGAGGAAATCATAGCCTCGAAGGGAAAAGTTCCCACGACCGTCCAGAAACGTCTCTTCGGCACCCTTCCCCCCAAAGGGGCCGACCTGAGCAAGGAGGCCCGAAGGGTCGCTCGCTCCATCACCCGCGATGCCTACAGGCGTCCTGCATCAGAATCCGAATTGGACGTCCTGATCGACGTTTATGACTTGGGAAGGAAGAACGATCTCGACCATACCGGTTCCTTGAGTCTCATGCTCAAGGCCGTCCTCATTTCCCCGCAGTTTCTGTTCATCACCCCCGCCGGCGAAGCCAAGCCCAAGGAGAAAATCGTCCTTTTGGACGACTATCAGTTGGCCTCCCGCCTATCGTACTTGTTATGGTCGGCTCCGCCCGACGCCGAGTTGTCGGCCTTGGCGGACAAGGGAGAACTTCACGAAAAAGTTATCCTGAAGGCTCAGGTGCAACGGCTGCTCGAAGACAATCGCTCGCGAGCTTTGTTCGATGGTTTCGGAGCTCAGTGGCTACGGGTAAACGAGTTGGACGGGCAGGTTTTCGATCCGAAAACCTTTCCCCAAATGACACCTGACCTGCGCACGGCGATGACGGAGGAAGCCCGCTTGTTCTTTCAGAGCATCGTCCAAGAGAACCAACGCGTAGCCCGGTTTGTCGACAGCGACTACACCTTCCTGAACGAACCGCTCGCCAAGATCTACGGGATAAGCCAACCCGTTCCCGGACCGAAAATGCGGCGTGTTAAGTTGGAGGACCCCAACCGTGGTGGCATCCTCGGCATGCCGGCAATCTTGGCGACTACCTCCTTCCCCAACCGGACAAGCCCTGTACGACGCGGGGTTTGGGTACTGGAGCAGGTTCTTGGGGAACGCGTACCATCGCCTCCGCCCGACATCCCGGAATTGGAGGAGCAGAAACACAAGGAGGCTAAAAGAATTAGCTACAGCCTGAGGTTGTAGCTAAGCCATGTGAAGATTAACATTTTCATTGGAAAATGCGCCGCCAGCGGTCCCACTCCCGGCCCAGTCCGGGCTTGC
>JABGWD010000183.1 GCA_018645725.1 Opitutia bacterium | reverse complement strand
GAAAGCCCTGACAATTGGAGTTCTGCTAACCGGACAGGTTTTGGGGAATACGATATCAACCATCCTCGGAACGGGCGAAGCGGGTTTTTCCGGAGACGGTGGGCCAGTAGGCAAGGCTCAAATACGAGGTCCGTTCGGGGTAACCCGGGGACCGGACGGTTGCCTTTACGTGTGTGATACCTACAACCATTGCATTCGAAAGATCGATAAGGTTGGGATCGTAAGCACCGTGGCGGGAATCGGTGGCAAGAAGGGTTATTCCGGTGATGACGGACAGGCGGTCAAGGCCTTGCTGAACGAGCCATACGAGGTCCGCTTTGACAAGCAGGGAGATCTTTATTTTGTGGAGATGATGAATCACTTGATCCGCAAGGTGAACATGCAGACGGGTGTCATTTCGACAGTAGCGGGAACCGGAGAGAAAGGGTTTGGCGGAGATGGAGGACAGGCGCAAAAGGCGAAGTTCAATCGACCGCACAGTATCCAGTTCGGGCCAAGGGGTGACTTGTACGTTTGCGACATCGGGAACCATCGGATTCGAAAGGTTTCGATGGAGACCGGGAGAGTCAGCACCTTTTGCGGAACCGGGAAGCGAATAAAAACCAAGGACGGAGGCAGGATTGAGGAGGTTCACTTGAAAGGCCCACGGGCGGTCGACGTTTCGGGCGACCAGATGTGGTTGGCTCTGCGGGAGGGCAATGCGGTCTATCGGTTGGACTTGAAAAAGGGAACGATTCATCACGAGGCTGGAACCGGGAAGCGGGGCTTTTCAGGGAACGGTGGACCGGCTAAGTTGGCGACCCTGTCGGGTCCCAAGGGTATCTCTGTCGGGCCAAAGGGGAATGTCTACCTTGCGGATACGGAAAGTCACTCCGTTCGCATGATCGACCGGACCACCGGCAAACTGGAATTGATTGCCGGGGACGGAAAGGCGGGAGACGGACCAGAGGGGGATGACCCGACGAAGTGCCGGATGGATCGCCTGCATGGCATTTTCGTTGATGCGGACGGAGCGGTTTACGTGGGCGACACCAACACCCACCGGATCCGGGTTATCCGACCCTGAGTCGGGATGAGGAACTTCCCCTTATTCACCAAGGGAGCAATCAAGAAGCACCTTGGTGACCTTGAGTTGCTCACTGTCAATGAACCCTTGCTCGGTGTCCTTGAGCGAATACTCTTCCGTCAAGACGCCTGAATCGACCTTTTGGGAAAGCAGGAGATCGAAGGCCCGCAGGTAGTCGTCTTTCGATGATGCGTAACTGGTGCGCAGGTCGATTTGTTTGCGGAGAAACTGGGTGAGATCGATGTCGATGGCGCGGGAATAGAGGGCGACGGCAGTCACAATCCCGTCAGGCCGAACGGATTTCCATGATTCGGACAAGGCCGGAACCGCTCCGGATGCCTCCACGAGAGCATCCGCACCTTGGGGGAAATAGTGGAGGACCTGTTCGTCCAGGTTCACCTTTCCGGGGCCGACGATGAGAGTCTCAAAACCGATTTTGCGAGCTGCCCGCAATCGGGTCGGTTCGTCGCGCTCGGTACCGGAGAGCAAAACGTTCGCGCCACGACTGCGGGCGGATATAGCGCAGAGCAACCCAATTATTCCCGGGCCACTGACCACCACGTTGGATCCATCTTCAATGTCCGCTCGGTTTCCGATGCAATGCTCGGCGACGGAAAGAGGCTCGGTCAGGGCGGCTAACCGAAGCGGCAGACCGTCAGGTACTGGAATCAGGAATTCCACGTCGACACAGACGTACTCGGCCATGCCTCCGTCAAGATGCAGTCCCTGCACACGCCGTCGGGACGAAAGTTGGGGAAGGTTATCCCGGCAATACCGGTCGTCCCGATCATGAGGTGTCTGCAAGGCGATCATTACGGCTTGGTCGCCGACCTTCCATTCGTTTGCCTTTCCCCCGACCTTTTCCACTGTGCCGGAAAGCTCATGCCCGAAGGTAACCTCCGGCAATACGGACTCGTATCCCTTGTGGTTGAGCCAAGCGTGAAGATCGGACCCGCAAATTCCGCAATGGGAAACCTTGAGAAGAACTTCGCTTTCGGCAGGTTCGGGAATGGGCAAGTCGACCAAGCGGGCTGCTCGTTCCTCACGGGCGAATCTACGAAAGGCTTTCATCGGTCGAGGTATTTGTCAGTGGAGTACGGGGCAGGCATGGATCGATTTTCGTATTTCCTCTTCTTTCCCATGGCCCAAGAGTCGCCTGATCAAACGCAGCCCGAACTCCAGGGCGGTGCCTGCTCCTTGGGAGGTAATGAATTGAACGTCTTCGACCACGGCTTGCGTCTTGATCAAAAGAGGCAGTTCGTCAATCGTTGAAATATGAGCCGTGTACGGTTTTCCTTTGTCGAGCAATTGAGCATCCAGTAGAAGTAGAGGAGCTGCGCATATTGCCCCAATTGGTTTTCCCGAACCTGCGAAATCGGATACCAGGGAGATTATGTCGGTCCGTTTGCGAAGTTCGAATACGGCTGGGCCACCGGGAAGAACCAGAAGGTCAAAGTTCATGGGGTTCTCGAGCTCGGACAGCAAGCGGTCAGCCCGTATGCATATGCTTGAACGCCCCGTGGTTTCAAGGGAGTTTTGGCAAGAAGCCATGACCACTGTTGCCCCGGCGCGGCGAAGCAAGTCAACCGGACAGGTCGTCTCGATTTCCTCGAATCCATCAGCTAGCAAAACAAGGACTGAAACAGACATCGATAGGGGGAAAGAAATTAAGAGGAAGCCTTGGTTTTGCCCTTCTTGGGTTCCTTGCCTTTGGTGGATTCCTTTTTGGCGGGAGAATCTGAACCAGAGGTAGAGTCTGAACTAGCGGCAGAGTCTTTGGTTGACTTCTCGGAACCTGAAGACTCGCCTGATCCCGAATCATTTGATTCACCCTTTTTTTCGCCCCCACTTTTTTTCTTGTAATCAGTCTCATAGAAACCCGTACCTTTGAAAATAACTCCTGCACCTATGCCGAGCAAGCGTTTGGCTTTGCGTTTTTTGCATTTCGGGCAGGATTTGACGGGAGAATCATTCATTGACTGGAACAATTCCCATCCATGTCCGCACGCTTGGCATTGGTAGTCGTAAGTTGGCATAATGAACTTTAGCGAGGGGACTTGCCGGTTTCGCCGAAATGCATGGCGCTCGAATAGGCGAGCAACACCCAAGCTCCGACGAAGAAAGACAGTCCGTACAAGGGAAGGGCCAGGAGGAAAACACCCCAAAAAGCAATGACTGGCAGGACGAGTTCCGGCCACATTGACCGAGCTGAAACAAAGACCGTTCGAATGTCCCAGCAATCGGAAAACAAGCTGCTTTGAAGATAGTTGTTTACTGATGCAAGAATGAGGAACGGGCAGAGAAAAGCGGCTAATGCGAGAGGGAAATAACTGACGATTCCGAGAAGTCCGAAAGAAAGGAAATTCACGAGCTCACTAGCCAACCAACCGCCAAGAAGAGGGATCCCGCCGTAGCCGAGCAGTAGAATGAACATCTTCAGGCCGCCGGAAAAAAGGGAGGGTATTTCCATGTCTCTCCAATCGGGTAATTCCCATTGACGGGATTGCCGGAGACGAATCGTGTACTCGAGCAGATATCCCAGTGAAAAGATGTTGATAATCGGGATAAAGGAAAGAGCCCCTCCCCACAAAACCTTGGGTATCCAGCCCGAGTGACCGAAAAGCCTTCCGCATACGGCTTCCAAACTTGGCATAAGCCATTTAATATGACATTCTTCAACAAATTCGCAAGTCATGAATTTCACTCAAAAACTCAAGCAATGGCAGGATTTGATCAACCAAAGCCTGGATCAATGCTTGCCTGATTCCGAGACCCGTCCCGCTCGGCTTCACCAAGCCATGCGTCATAGCATGCAAGCCGGAGGGAAGCGACTCCGACCCATTCTTGTCCTGGCTGCCCATGAGTTGTTCCCCAGTCCCATCGATCCCATCCCCGCTGCCTTGGCGGTCGAATGCATTCACACCTACAGTTTGATTCATGATGACCTACCCGCAATGGACGATTCGGATTTGAGGAGAGGGCAACCCACCTGTCACAAGGCCTTTGACGAGGCGACCGCCATCCTTGCCGGCGATGCCCTGCAGCCTCTTGCTTTCGAAATTATTGCCCGAGGTTATTCGGGCGAACCATTGCTTGCGCTCGAGTTGGTATCGATTCTCTCGTCGACTGCCGGCAGCGAAAGATTGGTCGGTGGGCAGATGCAAGACCTTCTGTCCGAAGGCACGAAGCCTTCGGAGGAAACGCTTTCCTATATTCATGCAAACAAAACGGCCGCCATGATTCAGGCGTCTCTTTTGCTGGGTTTCAAGATCGGTTCCAAGGGTAGTGACCCTGCAACCATTGAGCTCATGGCTCAAGCGGGCGAGTCCCTTGGCCTGGCCTTTCAGGCCGTCGACGATCTTCTGGACGTTACGCGCAGCAGCGAGGAATTAGGGAAAGATGCCAGTCATGATCAAGCGGCAGGCAAGGTCACCTGGGTCAATCACGTGGGTTTGGACAAAGCACGAATGCTCGCTTCCGGGCATACGGAAAGAGCCGCTCGGTTCGTTGAGGAGATTGGGGGAGAAAACACCTTCCTGCTCGAGTTGCTTTCTCATATGCTCAAGCGCGGCACGTGATGAACGAACGGGACGGGGTTTTCTCGAAAGACTGGAGGGCGCGCTTGTCGCATTCCAGGGAAAGGGGAAAAGGATTTGCCGCCCCCGGGGGTGAATTCACGAGAGCCCTGTATGAGTGGGCCCTTACGGAAGAAGGCAGTGAATTGAGGTCCTTGCTGCATGGCCAACGGGTCGTTGAACTAGGGGCAGGCATGATGCCCTACGGATATGCCCTTGCCGCCGCCTGCCAAGCGAAAAACTTTGTCGCAGTCGAGCCATACTATTCGGACGTCCAAGAGATATCCATCCAATCCTTTGTCAAAGAGAATTCCGGAATCGTATCCCGGATTCCCTACAAGGTGTCCGGTCAGGATATGCTTGATTATCTGACGAATGAACCGGATGACCTTCTTTGTATCGTTGCTTGCGGGATCGAAGACTGCATTCTGCCGGGAGCCGATTACAAGCTGAAGGTCGAGCGGGAGATCGAGCGTACCCTAAAACCCGATGCCTTTTTCGTGAGTTCGCACAGCGATCTTTGCCCACAGGGACTCGATAGCGTTCTTCTGTCCTATCCCCGTCCCCTCAATCCTGCCGTCGTGGAACGACTCCGTCTGCATGGAGGGAAGGACGCCTTTGACCTCCATGGAGGAGCGCTGGCCCGGATCCGGGGCAATGCGAAAGGATATTCCTAGCCAACCCGGGTCAATGTGTCGCCACCCCGGTTATTCAAAGATGATTTTTTTGAAGGGCGACGAGTTCCCGGATGCCTTTTTCCGCCAAGTCAAGCAACTCATTCATCTGCGGGCGTGAAAAGGTTGCTTCCTCCCCCGAAGATTGAACTTCGACGTATTGACCGGAACCAGTCATCACTACGTTTGCATCAACCGTCGCGTCCCGGTCCTCCGGGTAGTCCAAGTCAAGCAGGCACCGGTCGTTGTAAACGCCGACGCTGATTGCAGCTAGATGATCCAATATTGGGTCCTCGTTGATTTTCCCTCGGTCCAAAAGGTCCGTGATGGCAAGCCTGGTGGCAAGCCAAGCTCCGGTAATCGATGCCGTACGGGTTCCGCCATCGGCACGCAAAACGTCGCAGTCAATCCAAAGTGTTTTTTCATGGAGTTTTTTCAGGTCCAACACAGCCCGCAAAGAGCGCCCGATCAATCGTTGAATCTCTATGTTTCTGCCGTCCTGCTTTCCCTTGCTTGACGGACGGTCCTTTCGGGTCAAGGTCGAGTAGGGCAGCATGTTGTATTCGGCAGTGAGCCATCCGCCCGCAACTTTTTGTTGCCGCATCCATCCGGGTATCCTGTCTTCGACCATGGCCGTGCAGATAACCTGGGTATTTCCGAATGAGCACAATACCGAGCCGTTGGCATGCGGAGCTATGCCTGCTTTGAAAGAGACATCCCTCATTTCGTCCTCGGTTCGGCCGGAAGGCCTTGTGAAAACTTGATCAAGCTGTTGAGCAAGAGCGGATTTTTCGGAGTCGTCAGGTTTCATAGGTAACAAGAGGTTCGGGGTCTATTATTTTTGCTCCGAGAGGGGAGAGCGTGGATGAAAACCAGTCTCTGGACTCGGGGTCGCCATGGTGAAGGATGATCGTTTTGGGCGAAAGCTTTTTTGCCAATGCGACCAATTCTTCACGATCGGCGTGTCCACTCAAGTCGAATTGATGAATTTTTGCACGGACAGGTTCGACCCAATCGATTTCCTTGAACTCGAAAGGTTCGTCCGGTTGTGTCTCGAGAAGCTTGCCTCCCGGTGTGGACGGGTCGCAATACCCGACGAAAAGGATCGAGTTGCGATCCTTGCCAAGCATGGAAGTCGCGAGTACGTACGAAGGTGTGTTCTCCACCATCATTCCGCTGCTAACCAGATAAATCCCCTGCATCGGCAGATCCCGTCCGGGAATGAGTTTTCTTGGAAGGGGGCGGGCTCCCACTGACTTGAGAACCTTCCGGTTAAAGCGCAAATCATTGGAGTTCCTGGAGATCTCGTGGAAATGGTTGACCAAGTCCATGCCCAGTCCCGAGCAAAATACCGGAACGCTTGGAATGGCCTTGCGGCGAAAGGCTTCGTCAAGAATGAGAAGCATTTCCTGCATCCGGCCAAGAGCAAAGATGGGCAGCAGGACGGAACCACCGTTGGCGAGGGTTTTGCGCGTTGCCTCGAGCAGGTTGACGATCTCTGCTTCCCTTTGGCAATTCGGGTCCCGGGAAGTATGGCCTCTCGTGGTTTCGGTGACCAGAACGTCGACCTCAGCGAGCGGGGGCCTTGCTCCGTTTAGGGTGCGTTGATCGTTGAACAGGATATCCCCGGTAAAGAAAACCCGTTGCTTTTCGGATCGAATGGTCACGGAAACAGCGCCTGCCACGTGACCGGCATGGTGCAAGGTGACTTCGATTGATCGCCCGTCTTTCTCCAGGGTCAGTGGTTCGTCCGTGGACAAAGGTTTCATTCGGGAGTACAGGGACGAAAGGTCTCCTCTTCCGTAGAGAGGGAGTTCGGGCAAGTTGAGTTCCGAGCGTTGGCGACGCATGACCGATATGCTGTTGGAGAGCATGCGGCGGGAGATGACGGAACTTCCGTAACTAAGGAAAACAGGCGCATCCGGGTGTTCGCGGGAAAGCAAAGGCAGGGTACCCAGGTGATCCAGGTGACAGTGCGTAAGAATGATGAAATCAAGAGAGTTTCTCTCGATCAGCGAATGATCAGGCAGGGACTCTGCTCCTGCAAACTTCGGGTGCAACCCCGAATCGATTGCAAAACGAAAGCCATCGACTTCGCAAAAGGAACAATTCGCTCCGATTCCGCCGTGAGGATTCAAGTCGGTGAACTTCATGACAATCCTTCCCCTTCCTTTTCCTCTTCGGGAACATCCAGTTGGAAGGGAGGCATTTTGACGTGGATTTTATGTCCGGATTCATCGACACCATGAAAAGAACCCGAAGCAATCGCGGACAAGTGGGTCACATGGTAACTGTTGTACGAAAAAGTGTCTCCGGGATCAACTGTCGGAGTCTCTCCGACTATTTTTTCTCCCTCGACCACAGTGGTCGTTCCGTCACTGTTGGAAAGAATCCATTTTCTGCCCAAGAGGGTGACCTTCCGGTCGCTGAGATTGTTTATGCTGATGAAGTAGATGAAAGCGTGCAGGTTTGCTCCCTTTACGGTTGATTTTTCCTTGTGATGGACGAGTTTGTCAAGCGTGGCATGCAGGCCGTCCAGTTGTTTGCTGTTTTCGTTCACGTCGGTGGTGCTAATTGTCTCGGAAACAATAGCACGGTTGCTTGAAAGACCAATTCTTTTCGGAAAAATTGAGGAAAAGCAGGCCAAACGCATGAATACGCTTGCTCACCTTCGTGACTAAACACAAGAGAAGGTATGGAAAAATTCGCGCTATTATCGGTAAGTGACAAAACGGGAATCGTGCCCTTTGCTCGATCTTTGGTCGAGGAGTCCGGGTTCACGCTGCTTTCAACGGGAGGAACGGCAGGTTTGCTGAGAGACAACGGGATTCCGGTTACCGACGTCAGCGAGCATACGGGTTTTCCCGAAATGATGGATGGCCGGGTCAAGACGCTGCACCCGAAAATCCACGGAGGACTTCTTTGCTTGCGGGACAATGATCAACACCGTGAAGCTGCGGCTGATCACAACCTCAAGATGATCGACCTGGTGGTCGTCAACCTTTACCCATTCGAAGACACGGTTGCCAAGTCCGGCGTTTCGCTGGAGGAGGCGATCGAGCAAATTGACATCGGGGGTCCGTCCATGCTCCGAAGCGCCGCCAAAAATCATAAAGACGTCACCGTAGTATGTGACCCGAGTGACTACGGTCGCGTTCTTGACTCAATGAAATCGGGGGAAGGCTTGGTTTCCTTGAGAAAAGAACTGGCCCTCAAGGTTTTTCTCAAAACCTCCGCCTATGATGGGGCGATTTCCGCCTATTTGAATTCCCAATACCGCTCGACTCCTGATCTTGGTGAAATTTCAGGATTTCCCGAAAACCTTGATCTCAAGGCGAAAAAATCGATGGTCCTGCGTTACGGGGAAAACCCCCACCAACAGGCTTCCCTGTATGGCGATTTACTTGATCATTTCACTCAACTGCAAGGCAAGGAGTTGAGCTACAACAATATCTTGGACATTTCAGCTTCCGCATACTTGATTGGTGAATTCGAGCGTCCGACTGTCGCCATCCTCAAGCATACCAACCCATGCGGTGTTTCAAGCGCGGATGATTTGGAGGTTGCGTGGGAGCGGGCTTTCGAGACTGACCGGCAGGCTCCTTTTGGCGGAATTATCGTTGTGAACAATACCGTCGACGTTCCGCTTGCCGAGATGATCGGCGAGATATTTTGCGAAGTCATTATTGCTCCCGGATTCACTGAATCCGCAATGAGCGTTTTTGAGCGCAAGAAAAACCTTCGTTTGCTCGTTTCCAAATCCGGTTTCGGAGCCGAAACCCTCCGGGAATACAGGACTGTGCCGGGTGGTCTTCTTGCTCAGGACCGTGACCAGAAGAGAATCAAGCCGAAGGAATTCGAAGTCGTCACCGAACGTCAACCAACCGAATTGGAGTGGCGTTCCATGCTTTTTGGATGGAAGGTCGTTCGTCACGTGAAGAGCAATGCGATCGTTTATGCAGGCGACGAACGCACATTGGGGGTCGGAGCGGGCCAAATGTCACGGGTCGACAGCTCCCGCATTGCGGTGTGGAAAGCAGGCGAAGCAGGCTTGTCCCTCGAGGGTTCCTCCGTTGCGTCCGATGCTTTCTTTCCTTTTGCGGATGGCTTGATTGCCGCTGCAGACGCCGGAGCGACGGCTGCCATACAGCCCGGGGGAAGCGTCCGGGACGAAGACGTGATCGCCGCGGCCAACGACAAAGGCATGACCATGGTTTTTACCGGCAGCAGGCATTTCAAGCACTAGGAACCGTTCTTCTTGCGTGACCAATTCGTCTTGCGGAAGTGGATTGATTTGCGTTTTTGGGTTTGACGCCTTTTGTTTTTGAAAATGAAAAATTCAAGTCTTCCTATCTTCCTCGTTCTTCTTGCGCTCTCCGTATTTGGAAGTGGATGCGGATCGGCGATGCTCTCCGACGAACACCTGGCGAAAAAGTCGAAAAGCCAGTTTTCTCAAATGAAAAAGTCCGAGAAGTTATCCAACAATGCTTCCCACAAGGTCATGATCAACCGGATCGGGAATCGAATTTCGGGCGTTGCTCAAGTCGACCTCCCCGGAACCGAATGGGAGTTTGTGCTCTTTGAGAAAAACGAGCCCAATGCCTTTGCCATGCCTGGCGGGAAAGTCGGGGTCAATAGCGGGTT
>JABGWD010000182.1 GCA_018645725.1 Opitutia bacterium | reverse complement strand
CGTAGACGGTGTTGAATCGGCCGGGGCTGTGCAGGGCATCGTGCATGCGCTGGTTGTGCCACCATTCGTAGACGTGATACATTTTACCGGCGTCGGTATGGTCCGAGGTTCCGAGGAAGTCTATCTTGGCCAAGTCGTAGGCATAACGGAAATGATCCACGATGCATCCGTCGAACCCGGTCCGGCAATTTGAAACATCGGTGTGCCGGTGAACATCCCCCCAGAATAACCCGAAAGTTTGATCGTCGACCTTCCATTCATGGCGGTCGAAGGCAGGGCGTTCGGGGGTTTTGTGCGAGTGTGGGAGTTCCTGTTTGGCCGGCGCTTTGGTCGGTTTTTCAGGGGTGGCCGCTGGCAGAGAGGAGGAGGAGGGCAGGGCGGCGAGAAAGACGCTGGCCGTCTGGTGGGCCTTGTTCGGTCGCTCGTCGGATGGCCAGCATAAACGGATGTTGCCCTTGCCATGGGCGGGCAGGAAAATGGCGGTTCTGTCTTGCCCGTAACTGCTGGTGGGAATCCGCCTTCTGGAGCTCCAGGTCTTGGAATCGAGACGGTACCCGGTCGCTGCGATCCGCCAGAGAGCCCGGTTGAAATAGCGGTAGACGACCCATGGGTTTCCGTCTTTGCCCACGCCAACCACGGGACGGTTGACCGGGTTGCCCGCTCTGCCGGCATGCCCAAGGGAAATCTCCGTGAACTTGCCGCTTGCGATTTCGAACTTTCCGAAAAGAACCGATTTCTTTGCATTGATACCTGTTTCGTTGCCATGGCCCCGGTAGTCGAGTCCGTGCTTCTCCTTTCCTCTCTCGGAGGTGATCCAGAACCCATCGCCTTGGGCGGTGGCGGTGATGGAGGCCCGGGCCTCGTACTTGGGACTGTGGGCAATGGGGAATTCCTTGACTTGGCCTTGATCGTCCACCTTGGCGAGATTCAGGTTGAACTCGTTTCCACGCGAGCTGTCGTAGGCTATCCATGCGTTCCCCTTCTTGTCGAAGGCGATGCTCGGTTCCCAATCTCCTCCCTTTTGGGTAGCCACCGCAATCTCCTTGGACCATTTGCCGGATTTTGGATCGAGGAAGCAGGCGTAGACATCCGCCTCACCCGCCCGGAAGGATTGCCAGGAAGCCCAGACCCGACCCTTAGAATCCGTTCCCGCTGTCACGAATGCCTCGGCCGCATCCGAATCGGCAATTGTCACGGGTACTCCGAAACCCCTGTCCGCTGACCATGACCTTGCTTTGAGATTCACGGTCGTGTCCTTGTGGGTTTCGCCCCAAATGATCCATGCCGTTCCCTTGCCGTCGATGGCGATTGCCGGTTTGTGCAGCACACCCTTGGCAACGTCACCGGATACTTGTTGCAACCCCTTTTCCGTCTCTCGGCTTAAGATGAGGCGGTCCATCTTCCCATCCCATTCCAAATAGGCGATCAGGGCGTGTCCGTCTTTGCCGGAAACGGTTGCCGGCAAGTCGCACTGGATACCATCGCTCCCGATCTTGCTCGTCGGGCCGGCAAGGGTGAGGGCGGTATTGATAAAGGGAATCGGTTTTTGGCCGAAGAACTTGGTCTTGGGTTTCTTCTTGGCGGGCGGTTTTGCCGGTTGCTTGGCCGCTTGTTTGCCCTTGGGCGCAGGTTGCTTTTTCTGGGCTTGGGCGAAAACTGGTTCGATTGTCAGCATGAGAGCAGCCAGCAAGGCGGGAAGAAGGGGGGTGATTTTCATTTTTGGCAGGTGGGTTTCGTTGAGACCGTCGATGCTTGAACCTGAAGGCGCTCAGGTCAAGAGCAAGCCCGACTATCGGAAATTTGTTTTTGGGATGCCGTTGGATTTCGTGATTGAAAAGAACCGAACAATTTGGAATTTGAAAAGGATGCGAAAATATTGCCCATTGCTTGCTGCCTTTCTTCTTTCATGCTTGCCCTTCACCGGTTTTGCCGAGGAGGCCTATCAGGTCACCGGCAAAGCCTGGAGCGCTCTTGGGCGCAAGGATTGGAACGCGGCTATTTCTCATGCGGACCGGGCGATCAGGACTTGGGGAACCCAGGCAAAGCAAACCAATGCCAAGTTGAACGGATATGCCCCCGCCAAGGATGCAAAGAAGTATTCCAACCTCAATGAGGTCGGGACCTGCTTGATGCTCAAGGGTGACGCCCTCCGTCAAAAGGGGGACGTGAAGGGTGCGATCGCTACCTATGAGTTGCTCCTGCGCGACTACCAATATGCTCAGGTTTGGGATCCCAAGGGCTGGTTCTGGAAACCCGCCGAATCGGCCCGCAAGAATTTGGCCAAGCTCAAATCCGCAGCCGCCCCATACCAGCTTAAAGTGGCCAAGAAGCACTTTACGGACAAGCAACTGAAGTTTCCCGGAAAGAAGGGAATTTGCCTGACCATGCGAAAAGCCGGGGAAAAGGGCTCGGCCGAAGGGAATTTGCCCCGTCTCAAGAAGGTCAACCCTTACTGGAGTTATTCATGGGGATGGGATCAGGTTCCCAACCAGCCTGCCAACGTCGAGTTCGTTCCGATGGCTTGGGGCGCATGGTCGGTCGATGGCTTGAGCAAGGGGCTTCAAAAAGGCGTCATTCCCCATATCAAGTCGGGAAAGGTCAAGCGCTTCTTCGGGTTCAACGAACCCGACAAAAAGGAGCAAGCAAACATGTCCTACCAAGCGGCCCTGAAGTATTGGCCTCAACTGGAAGCCCTCAACGTTCCCCTGTGCAGTCCCGCTTGCGCCAACCCCGAGGGCATCAATGACAATAGTGTACAAGGGGTGCGTGGAACCTGGATGAAGGATTTCATGAAAGAGGCCGACCGGAGAGGCTATCGCGTCGACTACACCGGCGTACATTGGTATGGCGGTACGCACGTCCAGCATTTCAAGGACAAGATGAGGAGAATCTACGAGAAGTACGGCAAAAGACCCATTCTGATCACTGAATTCGCCCCGGCCGACTGGGAGGCCCGCAACCTATCCCAAAACCGCCACAAATCTCCCATGGTGTTGGCCTTCATGAAGGAGGTTCTTCCATGGCTTGAACGGCAGGACTGGGTCGCTGGGTATGCCTGGTTCTCTTTCGAGCATAACCAAGCGGTCGGACATACCTCTTCCCTTTACGATAAGAACCGGAACCTAACCGCTTGCGGTCGCTACTACCAGAGCATTACCACGGAAAACCCCGACGGCGACCAGTCCATCAAATAAGGGGCGTTAGCCTCTTTTGCGAGCTTCGGCCCGTTTTACCACGTCCCTGAGCAGCCCCTTTTTCGGGAGTTTGTCGTTGGGGATTTTGGCAAGGATTGAAAAGCTCCTCGTATCCATCCAATCGAGGACGTTTGCCAACGTTTTGTTTTCCGGATTATTGGTGATGGTTTGAAGCATCCATTTTTCGGCAAAGGCTTTGTCGCCCGCCTTGTAAATGGCCCAGGCAGCCAATGCGGGGATCTCGTCCGAATCGTCGAGCGCTTTCTTGAGTGCGGAGATGGCGGGCTTGGCCTCTTTTTCAAGGAGCAACAAACCGACCACGGACCAATAACGGATGACGGGGTCCTTGTCCTTCAGCCCTTGGGTCAGGGTTTTGAGGTTCTCCTTGTTCCGGGCGAGGGCGAGGTCGGCGTAGTCGAGGTACTTGGCAAGAGGGTAGAGCTTGGGATCCCGAACGAAGGCATATACGGTCGTTTTTTGCTCTTTGATCATACGGTTTCTCATTTCCTCGGGCATGAGTCCGGAATCAAAGTACTTGAGCTGTTGTCGCCTGAGTTCCTTTTTAAGTTCCTTGATTTTGGTCTGGTGGAGGGGGTCGTCGATTTGGTTGTCGACGTTATGGAAATCCTTGAAGTTGTCGTAGAACTCCTCCGACGGTCGCGGTTCGAAGAAGCGGCCCGTTACGGCATTGGTCTTGCCTGCCTGATG
>JABGWD010000181.1 GCA_018645725.1 Opitutia bacterium | reverse complement strand
TAGCAAAAGACAATGATCATAAGTACAAAAAATTGATCAAAAAATCATTCAGTTTAATTGATAAGTTTTTAACTTTTTTTTCTACTCAGTCTATACGGATGGGGGAGCCTTTGACCACAACGTAAGCTCGACGGGGTCGCCGGTCGTTCAGCCAGACAATTCCGCCCCGACTCATGTCAGCACCACCGCTCCCCTGACAATTACCGAGAACCAACCGATCGGCACGGTGGTGGGTGAATTCAACGCGACCGATCCGGATGCTGGCGCCACTTTGACTTACCACCTCGTAAGCGGAGTCGGGGACGGAAACAATTCTCTCTTTACCCTTGAGACCAACGGCACCCTCAAGACGGCCACTGTTTTCGACTACGAATCCAACGCCTGGAGTTATTCGATCCGCGTCCGGGTGATGGATGCTCAAAACGCTTTTCTAGAGGGCAATTTCACGGTTGCGCTGACCGATTTGGACGAGGTTGGTCCGGTCATCACGTTGCAAGGACAAAGCGAGGTCGTTCATGAGGCGGGGGCTCCCTATTCGGATCCCGGGGCGCTTTGGAGCGATGATTCGGGAGAGAGTGGGACGGCGGTGATGAGCGGCGTGGTGAATACGAATCTTCCGGGGAGTTATCCGCTTGTCTATTCCGCAATGGATTCGGCTGGGAATCAGGCCGTAACCAAGACACGTACCGTGAAGGTGGTCGATTCCACGCTCCCGGTGATTCGACTGGTTGATGCCGGTCCGGTCAAGCAGTTGTTGGACGGAGGGGCAAGGGGTGATGCCATCACCGTGGACGTCCAATCCGTGCTCAAGAAGGTGGGAGCCAATCCGTTGGGGATCAATTTCAATTACTTGCGCGATGATGATTCCAACCGGCCGGTGGGAAGTCGATCGATGTCGGATGCGTTGAACGAGTTCAAGTCGGGTTTCGTCCGCTATCCGGGTGGAGAAATGTCGGATTATCATTTCTTCTCCAGTTCTCCATGGGACAGGTCGGAGCCAAGGGTCTCGGGTTGGTACGCCAACGAAGCGAAGGATCTTTTGAATTTTGACGAGTACGTCGAGTACTTGAGCCGGAGCCGGGCGAAGCCTTTCGTGGTTACGAGTTTCGACTTGGAGGAGCGTACCGGAGTGAGCAAGGAGACTTATTTGGAGCATGCCGTCGAGTGGGTCAGGTATGCGAACGTCAAGAAAGGCTACGGGGTGAAATACTGGGAGATTGGAAACGAAAATTGGCATCAGCATTCGATTGGTCGGTACGTCGCAAAGAACGGTCATTCGGTTGGCCAGTACATTGCCCACTCGGTCCGGGAAATCGCTCTGGCCATGAAGGCGGTCGATCCGTCCATCCGGGTGGGAGCCAGCGTTCACAACAAAAACTGGGCGGGTACGATGTCTTACGTGGCGGGAGACGCTCTGGACTTCCTGACCATCAGCAACTACGTCGGTCCCCGTTTGCAAAGTTTCGAGGAGTACCGTTCGACTCAGGGCAAGGACTTGATCGACAAGGTGCGGGACGTGGCGTTGGGAATCGCAGGTTCACCCCATAAGGACAAATTGAAGATCGTGGTTTCCGAATACAACAACGGGCGTTGGGGCACCGAATGGGAACTGAGAAACGATTTGGGGCATGCAATCGTGAATTTCGACATGACTGGCCAATTGATTTCGCACCCCAAAGTAGAGATCGCAAACCAGTGGGCGACCCGGTATTTGCACGATCAGGACGATGCGAAGCTAGACGCAAGCCCGGGCTATTATTCCTTGGGCAAGAACAACGAACTGCTTCCTTCGGGAAGGTCTTTGGCGATTTGGGGAGAGTTTTTGAAATCCAACATGGTCTCCACTTCGGGGCCTGCCGGTATCCGTTCCTATGCGACGGCCTCGCCGGTCAACGGCGGGTTGACGGTTTTCTTGATCAACAAGACGAAGCTTACCCGATATCACGATTTGCTCGTTACGGGTAGCGAGTGGTTGGACAGGGCCCGGGTATACGAGCTTGTAGGAAGTTCGGAACGGAGTTTGAAGCCGGTTTGGAGGGAGCGCCAACCGGTCGGCGTTTACAGAGGGAGGGCGGTGACCAACTTGAGGTTGAGTCCGACGTCCGTGACCGTGATCGATTTCTCACCGGCCAAGCTTCCGTTGTCGGGCAAGAAGGGGGCTTGCTTTACTTTGCGGGAGGTTTCCAAGAACGGAAACGATACGCCGGCGGTGAACTTTCCGAAGATTGCGTCCCTCGCTCCTTCTTGGAATTACTCATGGGGGGCGAAGCTTTGGCCCGAACAACCCGCGGGCATTGAATTCATTCCCATGACCTGGGGCGCCGGAGCTTCGATGGAGGCTTTTGAGAAGGCCGTCAATGAAACGATCAGGCCACAGGTTCAAAGCGGAAAGCTCAAGCGTTTGCTGGCTTTCAACGAGCCCGACAAGAAAAAGCAGGCCGACATGACCGTGGAGGCGGCTTTGAAGAGATGGCCTCTTCTCGAATCATTGGGTATTCCGCTTTGCAGTCCGTCCTGCGCAAATGCGGAGGGCAATACCGACGAGAGCAACCAGGGAGTGGGAGGGAACTGGATGAATGAATTCATGCAGGAAGTCGACCGCCGTGGGTACCGCGTGGATTACGTCGGCGTGCATTGGTACGGGGGAGTGAGCGCGGAGGCGTTCAAAGCGAAGATGGAACGCATTTATTTGAAGTATGGAAAGCGTCCGCTTTTGATCACGGAGTTTTGTCCGGCCGATTGGAAGGCGGTGGAAAGGGGTTACAACAAGTTCTCTCAAGAATCGGTATTGGCTTTCATGAAGGAGGTTTTGCCTTGGATGGAGCAGACGGACTGGATTGCGGGGTACGCATGGTTTCCTTTTGGCGTCGACAACTTGAACGGGATGAGTTCCGCCTTATTCGATGCAAACGGAAACCTTACCGCTTTGGGCAGGTATTACAGGAGCATTTCCCCCGATTTGCCTTCGGGCGATCAGTCGATTGCCGTTCTTTCCTCGCCCCTGTCCTCTGCACCCCTGGGCGTTAAAACGAAAGACTTGGGTGTCTTGCGCATACCGGTTGGCGGAAGTTCGCTTCTTCCGAGCGTTACGGCTGCGGACAGCGTGGACGGGAACCTGACGGATTTGGTTTTGGTGAGTGGAAAGGGGGAGGCCGGGAAACCGGGTGTTTATCGTCTCGTTTATCAAGTTCGAGACCAAGCGGGTAACGAGGCCGAGAGGTTGTCTCTCGAGGTGGAGATTTGCGAGCCAAGTGATTTTGCCCCGATCTTGAATACGCTGGCGAAGGTGGAGTCGACGAATGCGGGCCACCGGATCGGCGCCGAGGTGGTTGACGCGGGGGTTTCCGGTTTGGTGGAGCGTGGGTTTCTTTTGTCTCTCAAGCCCGATCCAAGGCTGGGTGGAACGGGCGTTGTTCGTTTGACGGTCGAATCGAATGCGAGCGCGTTTTCGGTGGATGCTTCGGCTTTGCAGGCGGGTCGAAAATATTATTTCCGGGCTTACGCGGTCAATGCGGAGGGCACGGGATATGGGCTGGAGCAGACTTTCGTGACGCCGGCCGGGGCGAGCACTCCAAGTTGGATCGACGCCCAACCGGGGGCAGCGAAGGGTTGGTGGGCAAGTTCATGGTTGGGGATTTTTTATCAGTCTTCGAATGGATGGGCGAGGCATGAAAAACTGGGCTGGATCTACCCGGTCAAGACCAAGCCGGGGGGTGTTTGGTTGTGGTCGAAGGGGATCGGTTGGCTCTGGACGGATACGGGTTTGTATCCGCGTTTGTATGCCGACAAAGAGGCGAGTTGGCTCTATTTTTACGGTTCGATGGAGGGCAAGAGGCTCTTCTACGTTTATAATGGCGAGAGGTGGATAACCACGGTGGGAGAATGAGGATGAAAACTTTCAGGGGATTTCTTGCGGTCATTGCGCCTCTTTTCTTGTTGTGCGTAACCAATGCGCAGAACGAAGAGAGCGGAGCCGGTGCGGTCATTTTGGCCGAGGTGGTTGATCCGGTTGTCTTCCGCGATGGCGAAGAGGGGGGCGAAGAGAAAAAAATGATCCCGGGCATGCTCTTGCCCGAGGGGTATTGGGTGGAGACCGGACAAGGTGGAAACGTTTTGCTTTTGTTGAGCAACGGGACCGTGGTCACGATTACCGAGAACTCGAAGATGAGCGTCGATTCTTTCGATCAGGAATCTTTTGAGTCCCCGGGCGAGTCGGTGGAAGATTTTCAGGAAGAACCGAGTTCTTCGAACGTGTTGGTCGACTTGGAGTTCGGTTCCCTGGTGGTGCAGACAAAGAAGTTGAACAAGAAATCGAATTTCGACATCTCGACTCCCCTTGGGGTGGCGGGTATCCGAGGGACCGAGTTCAAGATGGGTTTCGATCCGGAAACGGGCATTCAGTTGGACGTGACCGAGTCGACGGTTGCTTTCACCCCGCGCGGAGCGAACCGGGCGATGGCCGTGAGGGCGGGGAGGGGTTTGAGCTTGGCTCCGGGTAGAATCCCGATTGCCCGGCCCGTATTTCCTCCGACTGAGGTGGAGATCAAGGCTTTCAATGGCCGGGCCCGACGATCGGTCGGCAAAACACCCGTTTCCTACGTCAAGCGCTCGATGGGCGAAGCTTCGAGGACGCGCTTTATGAAAAAGAGGAACCGGAGAGAGCCTTCCAGGAGTAGGGAAGAGAACAGGCGGAACGAACTGCCCGCTGATTTGCCGGATTCGGAACCCAATGATCCGCTTCCGCCCGCTCCGCCGCCGGTCGATCCCATTGCTCCGGCCGATCCTTTCACTCCACGAACTCCTTTGTCCGCCGATCCGGGAAGCATTTTCTTTCCCGGTGTCATTAACCGGATCGACGAGTTTTTGGAGAACAACCTGGACGTCACGCAGGCAAGAAAGACCGGCCGGGTGGGCAAGCGGACAAGAGAGTTGGCCAAGTTGGGGTTGAACGTCGGGGAAACGAACCGATTTTACGAATTCAACGAGGAGATTCAGGGCAATCTGTTGAAGGAGTCCTTGGCTACGGGCAAACGTTTGTTGAGCATCGAATCGATCGGCCCGGCCGAGGTCGACAAGTTCTTCCGTTATTCCCCACAGGCCCGGTCGAAAATGCTCGGCTTGCCGGACGGGGCTTTCGCCAACCTTCTGAAGCAGGGGGTGGACGAGAGCTTGTTATTGGGTTCCTTGGGCGGGGAGAGCATTGCGGCCTCCCAATCGGGGAATCTTCCGGCCGTGCCGCCCGAAAATTCGCTGAATAACCGGGCCATGGCTTTGGCGGAAAGGTTCAAGGATACTTCGCAGTCTTACGTTTTGGAGGAGTTGTTGGCTTCGGGTGGAGGCGTTCTCGACGAAGAAGCCTTGCGCAAGGGCGAGGTGGCCGATCTTTTGCTTCGGGACTACCGACTGGG
>JABGWD010000180.1 GCA_018645725.1 Opitutia bacterium | reverse complement strand
TTAGGGTCGCAGAAAGGCAACTCCAAGGGCGCATGGCGATATGGTCCTGAGAGCAAAGATGCGGACACAACCGTTTCCGGCGCCCAGATGGTGGCTTTGTTTGCCGCGAGGAACGCCGGGCTATCCGTACCGGAATCGGCGATTGAAAAGGCGATTGAATTTTTCATCTCTTGTCAAGACTCGGGCGGTGGTTTCGGCTATACGTCGAAAAGCGGGCCAAATCAACCGCGCTCCGCCATAGGTTGCCTAGTTCTAGCCCTATCGAAGGACACCGATTCAAAACCTTACAAACAGTCCGTTAAATACCTCATGGAAAACGCCGCTCATGATGGACAAGGCCACAAGTTCTATAGCTTATACTACACATCCCAAGCAGTCTTCCGAGCAGATCCCTCACTCTGGCGAGTCTGGAATTCCAAAAACGTAAAACGACTTCTTGCTACCCAATCCGAAGACGGCAGCTGGAACGGAAATTACGGAAAGGCCTTCTCCACTTCCGCTGCTCTACTATCACTAGCCCTTAATTACAGGTATTTACCGATTTACGAAAGATGACGAAATTACATACAACACTTGCGGGAATAGTTCTGCTGGCTGCGATTTCAGGACCTATCTCAGGTCAAGAACTTAAGATCACACCGAAAACACTAGTACAGGCCGAAGCCCAAAAGGTCATCGAATTGAAAGTCGCCACACCCGCGGATGCAAAAGCGGGAGCTCAAAACATTCAAATCCGACTCGATGTCAAACCGCAAGCAGTCCAAGTTCAGGCGAATGGAAAAGTCTTAATTGAAAGAGTGCTCAAGAATGGAAATGAAGAACCCATTCGCATAGTTCAAAAATTCGAAGCGGCAAATATTTCTTTGGGTCAGGGCACTGTATCCAACAAGACCGTAGATACACCTGAGAATATAGACAGGTCGGACCACCTCCGCCTCTTCGACGGTTCACAAATCAGAGGACGACTTATTGAGCTAACGGGCAATCGTTTACTCCAGTGGGAGAACGAATCCTCGGTCAATCCCCTTTCCTTCCGATTTGCCGCGGTAGACTCGATTGAACTTGCGCCGCGTACTGCTCCTGAAAAAAAGCCCTCTTCCGACAAAGAAAGAAAGGCGTTGCTGAAATTCACCAACGGCGATCAGTTAAGGGGGCATCTAGCCAAAGTCGATGCAAAGACAATAGCCGTGGAAACCGACTTTGCGGGCGTTTTGGCAACACCAAGAGAAAAAATCATCTCGCTCATCCTATTGCCTCCAAGTCACGAAAGCCTATACGATGCCTCGCAGGGGTTTTCCGGTTGGAAACCAAGCAGCAAGAATTCCTGGAGATACGAAGATGGTGCTCTGGTTACGTCTGCGTCAGGAAGTCTAAGTCGGGTTCTCCCCGAAAAGGATGCCATAGAAATAGAATTTGAAGCAAATTGGGAGCGCTCTTTTTATTTCCGCGTGCAGATGTTTTCTGATAATCGATCCGCTTCCCGTTCCAGTAGTTATGGGAGCATAGGGTACGACTTTTCTTTTTCCAACAACAGGTTGAACCTACAAGCTGCCAAGCGGAAGAAGGGGCGTCTCACTCGGGAAACCATCGGGTCGGCAGAAATCAAAGACTTACTTCGCTTGAAATCGGCTCGATTCCGCATTTACGGGAATCGCAAGACCAAGGAATTCACCGTTTGGGTAAATGATCGCAAAATAGCTAGTTGGAAGGATGGGGATGACGAATTCGTTACTATGGGCAACACGGTCTCTTTCTACAACCAAGGCGGCAGTTCCTTCCTTCGTCTAAATGAAACCTCAATTTCCGGTTGGGAAGGTGATTATGCCCCCGTCGAAGGACTATCCCCAGAAGAAAAATCAACCACTCTAGTAACCTTGGTCAACGGAGATTCCACCGCCTCCGAAATTGGCGATTTAGTCGACGGCAACCTCCAACTGAAAACAAAGCGAGGTACTTTCAAGACACCCGTAGAGAGAATTCGCTCGATATATTTCACTACAAAAGTAACACCAACCACAAAGACTGCTTCCGAACGTATTTGGCTAACAGGCTCATCCGGGAACCTTGCCTTAAACCTTACTTCCATTCGAAATAACGTAGCCAAGGGGGAAAACCCAAATTTTGGACCGGTAGAAATCTCCATGTCTCGCGTCCGAAGACTGGCTTGCAACATACATTTACTCGAACTTGAAAAATACTTGGCCCAGCTGCGCTCGGCTCGACGGGCACTCGATGCCCGCAACCTTGAAACCGCCAATCAAATTCTACAAAAAACGAACCCCGCGATGAGGGGGTGGTTATGGGGGCGGCTCGCCTTTCACGCAAAAGCCCTTTCGAGTAGTGAAATCCTCAGCTTTGCGCCCCACCCCGAGTCGGGTCTCGCCGGCGCCGGTTTCGCAGAAGATTCCGAAACGATTCTGACCGTTGGCAAGGATGCCACCTTTGGTTTGTGGAATGGCCACGCACGTCTCGCGTCCGGTAAAATAAAGGGGAGCGAAAGCCTGCATGGCGAACTTGGTCGCTTC
>JABGWD010000015.1 GCA_018645725.1 Opitutia bacterium | reverse complement strand
GTACCGGAGAGGGTTTCGGGACCAAAGAATACGGAATCCTCGTTGCTTGGCTTCCTTTTCCCGGCATGGGTGACCCATGCCCCCTTGATGGATGCGCTCATGTGATTCGGTTGCTGGTGAGTGACACGAGGGAATTCGGTGGTTCGTTGAGCATTACTCTCGGCGGATCTCGATAAGGGTTTTGTCTTCCTTTCGGTAGCTTTTAGGGAAAGGATCGATGTTCTCTGCCATGAGCTTGTTTGCTTGAAATACCTTGTTAGCTTCCTCGAATTTCGCGGATAGCTCTTTCAGCGATTCAACATCCTCATGTTTCGCCTTAGTATATTTGCCATAAGCAAAACGTCCAACCCATGCATCTTTTGCATTTTTAATGTGCCGATTAGCTTCTTGAATGAACTTTTTTCTGCATTCCGCAGGCTTTCTTCTCGACTTGGGAGATTTTTTCATCTCTGTTTCGCTTAACGGCTTTACCAGTATAAAATGATTCTTAAGTGTGTAATTTGTCACACCTCCGGTAAGGAAATCCTCCACCTTCTTGGTGTTCTTGTTTTTTTGGAATTCAACTTGTCGATCATCGCTTGATAGATTTTTGAGTTTTTGCTGGAAGCTTTTATGTAACTCAGTTGCATTGCTTGCTGCCTCCTTGACAGTTTTTCCAGTGAGTGTCTTGAATGTATCTTGATTCGTTTCTGCGACTTTATCGGCATCTTTTTGCTTTTCGAAATTCGTTACAGTTCTATCTTTAAATTCACGAAGTTTGTCGGCAAATTCTTTGAAATGAGCATCTCCGTGTTGAATTGCCTCCACCCATAACGGGATTTTTTCAATCAGAATTTCTAATGGTTCCGTTGTTCCGTCGTATTTCTCTTTGTCGTCCAATAACAGTCCTTCAATATATGTGAAATTTCCCTTCAAAGTCTTAAAGTAATAGCTGTTCTGCTTATTTCCCAGGTAGCTAATCAGCGTATCTCTTACGGCATTGTACGAGCTTGTAACATCTTTCATTTTCTGATCGCCTGCGGAATGGAATTCCCAGTCTTTCACCTTCAATTTCTCCCAGTTCAAATTTTCCTTGGAAACTTTTTTGCTCAGCTTGGCGTTGCTAAGAATCATGGTTGACGGACTATTTTCCGGTATGGTGATGGTATAATTGAAGCCACGTTTTTCATCACCTTGCGGTAGAAGGTAGAACAGAATGCTCCCATGCGAAAATTCGGTCTTCGGAACGGTTTTGTTTCCGTCCCATACGTAGGGAACGCCTTTTTCATCACCAATATCAAAATGAAGCTCGCAATCATCTTTGGGCTTGGTGAGCAGCTCGATTGGGAATGTGTAAGTTTCGGGCAGAGCTGGTACCGACGCCGGAACCACTGGTTTCTTAACTTCGAGTTTCACATCCGGTTCAGTGTTTGGTGGCGTTGATGCATTGGAATCGCCACTTTTTACCCGTTCGTCCGAATCATTTCCGTCTTTCTGAACCACGTCATTCTGCTGACTAGGATCAGTTTCAGGTTCCTCTTCGCTATTTTGATTTGCGGCATAAACTATGTCCTTTTTTGGGGGTGGCACCCAAGGACGGATCACGAACAAGGCAACCAAGCAGCCGACGGCAATGAGTCCTAACGCCCCAAATAGAATCCAGCGAAATATTGATCTGCCCGGTTTTTCATCGGAAAGCGCGCTTAGGTCCGATCCTTCGATCGGTTGGGGTGTAGGCACAAAGTCAGTTTGAGCGGGGGCTTGCGCCGGACTTTGGTTGCCGGCGTCCAAGTTTAGGTTCGAGACGACGGGCTCCGCCTGCTGGACTTGCTCCTCGACAGGTTCGGTGGCAAATGGATCGTGGGGCGCAACCTCGATCGAGGGCTGTTCGGGCGCCGCTTCGAACGTGTTTTCAACGGCGGGAACTTCTGTAGCGGGGGCTTGAGCTTGGGTGACGGGTTTGTTCTCCCCGGGAAGGGAACCGTATGCAGATCCGCCCATGGGGCAGAAACAGGCACCGGGGTCGGGCGTGTCGCCGAGCCTAAGCGCATTTCTGGAAAGGTTAGCCAAGGCGGGACTATTCCCGTCGCCGGCAGCGATCATGAAATTATCGGTCTTGTCTGCTGGCTGAAGAAAGGTGGTGAAGGTGATCCGGCCCCATGCTACTTGCTTGCTTGGACCATCCGGAAGAGCCGTTGCCTCGGCAATTATGGAAAGGGTGTCGGCATGGGCTCCTTTTTGCGTGAAGAACTTCCAGCGCCCTCGCGGGAGGAGTTCGTGGGCCAGCGAGCCTGCCCCGGTATGCTTCTGCCAAGTCCGTAGAGAGGCATGGGTGTCGGAAGGGGGCGGGATCTTGACCTTGAGGGATCCTTCGGTGAAAAACGCGGGTGGGGCATCCTTGGGCCAGCCCGAAAGCCAGCCCTCTCCATGAAGAAAAATCTCAGCGGGTGTTACCCCCGGAGGGATCTCTTCCTTTGCGAAAACGAGGCTATGGGCAAGGTAGTTGGTTCTGCCCGTATGGTCGGAACCACTGAAGCAGATTCTGGTAAGGGCGTAAAAGGTTCCGGTGTTCAGGTTGAGGATGCGGTAGGCATGCACGACGGGCTTGTCCGCCAGGTTCATCATCTCGTAAAAGCTGACTCCCTCGAGGGCGCGAGAGAGTATACGGTCAATTCCCTTGTGTTTGGCAATCGTGCAATATCCGCTAGACCCGGGTTCTATTCCACTGGGCACACTGGTGAATATCAGTTCCTTGGGCATGGCTAACTGGAGGTCTGGGGTATGAGTTCTGGAATGATGTGTGAAATGGCCCATTCCGTCGGTGCCTCAATCATGAACGGCTTGATCTTAAGGGGGTCGGGAGCTACGTCTTCCTGTTCCATGTCCTTGCCGTCAGCATCTTTGACGATGAACTTGTGAGTCTTGGGATTGTGGCCAAAACTGGACACCGGAAAGTAGCAAACATTGGATGAGATTCGCTCGATGCTGGATACGATTTCAGCCGCGTATTGATTGAGAAATTCCCTGATGATGAGTGAGTTCGACTCAATTACGTCGAGGCTGAGAAAACCGTCCTTTGTAACCGGATCCCTTAGCCCCGCCCAATTTTTGACTAGGAGGTGCCACAAGTCGCATTTGCCTACCATTACGGCCATGGGAACCTTGAGTTTCTCCCCTAGGGGTTTGCCTAGAGCCCTGCTGATCTTGACGTTCATCTGGGCTAGAATGGTACCTTGCTGGTCGGCCGCCGCGTCTCTCTTCACCTGATCAGGTGCTTCCTTTTTCCACAGGGCCTGTTTGATTTCTATGTTCGCCAAGGGGTCGTAAAGAAAAAAGATGGCGGATGCCTTAGCCACGTGAAGGATTTGGAAATCATCTGCCTGGCTAAAGGTCGGAAGGAAATGTTCGCCTGCGTTGTCGTAAAACACCAAGCACGAATCGGTATTCTCCACTTTCGTCCGGGATACGCTGTACATGAAGGGGGCAGGCAAATCAACCCATTGTCCGAATCTGTATACCGATTTGTAATTGGCTCCGCGCCGGTCGGTTTTGGTAATTCGTCCTTCAACTGCGGTTCGGGCGGAAAAAAGCGTATGGGTGGTCTCGTTGAGCTTGGCATTGTAGGTCGGGTCCTGATCCATCAGCGTTATCTCGAACTTGCGGGAGAGTCGCTGCTTGAGTTTTTTTATCAATATGGCCAGATAGTATGATTTACCTGACGAGGGGGCTCCGACTACGGAAAAGATATGCTGGTCGGATTCTATGAAACCGGCGGGGAGTCGAGAGTGGCAGTGAGGGCAAGCAGTGTCGGGGGAAGGCCTTCCGTATTCATCCAGCGCATTGCCTGAGCCATCCCAGTTCTTGGGTATAAACCTTACGTATTCGTCGTTCCCTTGAATCCGATCTCCCAGAAGCTCCTCGCTGGATGCAATATTCTTGATGTACTTGCCATCGAAATGAAGCCAGCAGACGGGACACTTGTATTCTCCGACGTCGTGAGGGATCTCCTCCTCTCCCTCCTCTTCAAGAGTTGCCGGAGCAACGAAACCGGGCGAGTTCAGTTCCTGACTGTTGGACTCATGTGTGGGTATGATTCCGGAAAGATCTTTGAGCCATGTTCCGGGTGCGCCAAGGGTTGGGAGGGAGACAGCGCATTGATCAAAGGGGCATCCGGAGGAGGACACCAGAGAGGGGATCTCATGGAAGCCGGAAGATCCCAGGCTTTGGTTGGTGGTGCCATTGTATGCGGTCCATGAACCCAGGTCCACCTTTTGAAGGAATTCCCTAGGAGTCATGGTGGCGCATAGGCCGAACAGGTTATTTTCGATTTTGAGAATCGAACCGCGTTCTGATTCTAGAGCAATGGAGTTTTCCAGGTATTCTCCATCCATTAGAACCGGAGTATTGCTTTTGTAACTTGGGGAGACGAGATAACCTGAGGTGGTGTTCGAGTCGGAAAAATGAACCTCGTTGGCTTGGGACGAACCCCTCGGGTGGATTATCCAGTCTGAATCAAGCGCTCCGCCTATGATGAAAGGAACGACATCAACGATCCGAGCCTCTCCGCTTAGCAGATCGAGAATTAATAGCTTTGGCTTGTCCAGCGAGTTCATCTTGTGAGTTTTTACACCAAATGGATTAGATGAAAATGGGAATATTTATTATGATTGAATTTTTAAATATTCTGAATGGAAGGGTTAAGGTTTTGTAATTCTCGTATGCGTCAAGCAATAAAGAAAGGGGTCATTCGGGGAGAATCAAATATGAAGGCCGATCCAACCGCACGCAAATTCGTCACTAAGGACGCATACGATCAGATGGTCGAGCAGTTGATCAACTCTTCCCCGACAGCAACTGCACCCTCTACGCCGACGGCTGGTAGGCATCGACAAAAACTTCACAGACTGGGACGCGATCAAAGTGGAGACGGGAAGATAGTTTCATCAACAAGCTATAAGAAAACAACCAGTGCCATGGGTGGCACAGACTTGTTTTGTCGCAGGGACAAGTCCAATAACCAATAAATGTTGTTAACACGTCAGATTGCACAAACAGATATCCAGGACTTTCATATAACTCGAATCTAAAAAGCCCACACTTCGAGTATCGGTAATTGATTAAAGTTTAGCCTTTCAGGTCGGTGATCTCTGCTTCCTGATGGGTGCGAGCTTCGGGGGTGACGCTCGATAATAAAGCGTCGGTCTGTGATTTATTGTAATAGCTTGCCGCGAGGTCCGTGATATTTCCCCCCGGGGACTGGGGATGGTGCCCGAACACGCCCTGAAACACCTAAGTGATTGATTAGCAGTATTATGCGATCACAACGTTACACTACTTACATAGTGTAACACCCCCAAGCAAGTGTAGGATAAGCACACCGTACGGAGTAACATACAAATTCGTGTAACAAAAAAAGGGGATATTCATTTAAAGAATATACGTGCTCAACAATCCTCTGAGGACCTCCTCGATCTATAAGAATCCAAGTACCAGAGCTTTTTAAATTCGGCATAAGGAATCGAGATACTACCGGAGAGTCCGAAGGCATAAATTCGACATAACGAAATAAGGCAAGACGCCCGATGCAGTATCCCCATATCTGCACTCGATATTTTTTTCAATATTTAGATGTTGACAGTAAATGAATGTCGCATAACATGCGAATACATGAGCGACGAAATACATCTCGATTCAAAAATCAAAACACACGAAGAACCGCAATTTTTTGAAGCTTCTTATCCGGTTTGG
>JABGWD010000014.1 GCA_018645725.1 Opitutia bacterium | reverse complement strand
TGATGATCCCAGCCCATATGGAATAACTGGATGCAGCGCACGTCGCGCTCCGCCATGCGCCGGGCGAGCAGGCAATTCGCCGCATAAGTCCCGGGCTTGAGAACGTCCGGCCCGTAGCTTTCCAAAATATGCTTGGGTTCCTTGGACACGTCGGTCAGATCGGGCACGCTCGATTGCATGCGAAAAGCCATCTCGTACTGGGATATGCGAGCATCGATCTCGGGATCACCGACCACTTGCTTGTCCTTGCGATTGAGCTTGGCGATCTCATCGAGCATGTTCCTTCTCATTTTCCGGTCTATGCCCTTTGGATCGGACAAGTAGAGGACCGGATCACCCGAGTTCCTGAACTTCACCCCTTGGTGCTGGGTGGGCAGAAAGCCGGCTCCCCACAACCGGTCATAGAGAGGCTGATCATTGGGCCGGCCCGTCCCCCAGGAGGTCATCACGACATAAGCGGGCAAATCCTTGTTCTCCGTACCCAAGCCATAACTCAGCCATGAACCGATGTTTGGTCGGCCGGCCAACTGATGACCGGTCTGGCAAAACGTAATGGCCGGGTCATGGTTGATCGCCTCGGTATGCATCGACTTGATGAAGCACAGTTCATCCGCCTCATTGGAGAGATGGGGCAGGATGTCGCTCATCCATTGTCCGGATTTCCCGCGCTTTGCGAATTTGAAAATGCTGGGGGCAATGGGAAAGGTCTTCTGTCCCGAGGTCATGGTCGTCAGGCGCTGTCCCCGGCGGACGGAATCGGGCAAGTCCTTGCCCCGCTGTTTTTCCATGAGGGGCTTTGGATCGAACAAGTCCATCTGGGAAGGCGCTCCCGACTGGAACAAATAAATTACGCGCTTTGCCTTGGCCGGAAAGTTCGGGAAGGTATGCCCCGGCGCGGCTTGGGCTTGCTGGGGGAGCAAGCCGGCAAGCGCGGTGGCGCTCAGGGCGGCTGCCCCGTTACGCAAAAACACGCGCCGGTTGAGAAAATCCTGGGTCGCATTCAGATCGGTCCTGGAAAGGAGGAGATTGTTGAAGTCGTTCATCTTATAAAAGTTCAGTCCTTGGTGATCACACGGTCGAGGTTGAGCAAAATGCTTGCGGTCGCCGAATAAGCGGCCAGTTCGGTAGCATCAATGGAAGAGTCAGGCTTGGAAGTTCCTTGGTTGATCAAAGCCTTCGCCCTTTCCGGTTCCTGCTCGAATTCCTTCTTCCTGCGCTCGAGTCCCGCTTTCAGGATAGCCAAGGTTTCTTGGTCGGGTGTACGCCCGGCGACCAGACGGAATCCTCTCGTCAACCGGGAATCGGGAGTGTCCCCGCCCTCCTTCATCATCCTCTGTGCCAAGGCCCGGGCGGCCTCCACGTAAGTCACCTCGTTCAGCAACGCCAGTGCTTGCAAGGGCGTATTCGTACGGGAACGCTTGGGTGTGCAAATTTCACGGTTCGGAGCGTCGAACAAAAGCATGGAAGGAGGCGCGGCGGTGCGCTTCCAAATCGTGTACATGCTCCGGCGGTACAAGCCCTCGCCCGTGTCCGCCTTGTAATTCTTGAGGTTTCCATAACGGTTGGTTTCCGACCATACGCCCATCGGCATGTAGGGACGGGTGCTTGGTCCTCCGATCTTAGGTATGAGCAAACCACTCACCGCCAAGGCCTGATCTCGAACCAATTCTCCCGTCAAACGGAAACGGGGTCCTCGGGCAAGCAGGCGGTTTTCCGGATCCTTGTGGTAGAGCTCCTCGGGGGCGCTCGAGCTCTGGCGGTAAGCCTTGCTCAGCATGATGAACTTGATCATTCCCTTCATGTCCCAAGGCTTGGAAGGCTTGCCCGCAACCTCCGGCAATACGGTCGGCTTGGCAAACTCCACCGCCAACCAGTCGAGCAACTCGGGATGCATGGGCCACTCCGCTTGCGAGCCGAAATTCTCCGAGGTCTTCACGATTCCGAAACCGAACAAACGTTCCCACATCCGGTTGACCCATACCCTCGCGGTCAAGGGATGTTCGCCCGAGACCAGCCAGCGGGCCAAGCCCAACCGGTTGACCGGTTCGCCCTCCGGCAATGGAGGAAGAACGGAGGGAAGGTTTCTGCCAACCTTGTCAGTGGGCTGGTCATATTCCCCACGGTTAAGGATGAAGGCATCCTTGGGCTGGGCCTTTTCCTTCATGATCATCGTGCTGGGCATGGAATTCTTGAAAGTATCGAGAGCCTTCTTGGCCTGAGCCACCTTCGACTTGGCTTGGGTGGCTGGATTCCGGGCAGTTGCCTTGAAGTGTTTTTCCAACTTTGCGCTTTCCGCCGGCGTCAAAGCATCCTCGGCCTTGGCCAGAAGGGAAGAAATTTCCGGTGAAAGCCCAGGCTTGCCATCCAAGGAAGCCCCCTTGTCCGCAGTCAGGGAGAGACGGAAGCGTCCCATGTTGTGCTGGTTGAGGGTTTCGTGAAAGAACCGGACCACGAGTTTACCATCCTTCGATACCTTGATCGGAGAATCCGCAAGGAACATGGCCTTGATCGGTTTGCGCCGGGTCGGTCCATTCACAGCCCAACCATTTTTACGGTTCCCGTTGTTGACGAAGCTGATGTCCCACCCCTTCTGGGAATAGTCCGCCACGCGACGGGTCAGCTTGACCGGCACGGGCTTGCCTTTGCTTGGGCGAATTTCCGCCTCCACGCGCGTGAGCACGAAGTTTCCATTGCTGTAGCGACCGAGGCTCTTGTTGGGAATCCGGGCGTCCGGCAGGCATTCCAATAGAATCCCTGCAAAGGCGCCGGGCGCCAAGGTGGATTCGATTTCGTAAACGTCATGGACCGGATTCTTCCCACCGGGCAACCACGAACCATCCTC
>JABGWD010000013.1 GCA_018645725.1 Opitutia bacterium | reverse complement strand
TCACAAAGGAATTTTCCGCCCGCACCGACCATGACATCATGGTTCGAACCCCCGCGCTTGAGCGTGCCGTATACGAATACTTTTAGTGGGTATTCTACGTTATCCATAACTTAAAAGTAAAGATGCTGAAGCGGGTCGTCCATCACCTTGTCTTTCTTCAGTTGTTTTGATGACACGAAGAAATGATCTCACCGGTCGTATTCGAAGAACCAAGATTGTAGTCAGGGTCGAGTCTTGACCGTCATTCGGCTGGTCCTAGTGTCGAGGTGTTAACGAAGCTACCCCTGACAATGGAATATCACTGCTCAAATTCGGCCTGCAAAGATCGGGAACTGCGCTTGCCTGAGGAGTATGCCGAAAAGCTTGGCCGCACATGTCTCACTTGTGGAGCTGCATTGGTACCTGTCCAGTCTCTGGACGAGTTGGAGGAGGACGTCGTCGCGAACTATCCGCACCTCATTGCACTTCCGTTTCAGCGGATGCTGGACAAAAAAGAAGCCGATTCGAAGAACAAGCTTTTCGTGGACGTTCTTACGAACGTGCTCAAGTATCTCGCTCTGACTGTCGAGAGTGAGTACTTGCGGAGTGATTATCAGGACGAAAAACTCAACGAAATCATTGAGAAGCTTCTGCTTGAGTCGATCAACGTTTCCGCCTGGAATATTTTTCTGATTCAAGCCATCCCTGCCCTTGAAAAGGCCGGTCATTCCTTTTTCCTGCGTGAATTGCCAGGTTTCTTCCGCAAGGTGGAAGAGTTTCCCGGCTACAAGATGAAAGCCGGCAAGGTCATGCCCATGGGGAAACGTTGTTGGGATGAGAACGGGGATTCCTACGAGACGACGGAACCGATAACCCCTTTGGCGGCTCTGATTAATTATCGCAACAGGTTCGTTCATTCCACAAGTCCTTCGGAAAAAGAAGCCAGCGAGGGCTTCGATCACTATTACGCTGTGCTTAAGAATCTTTTGAAAGAGATGGAATGGTGCCGTAAATACCCGATGTACAAACGAGAGGCCGATCAAGCGCACCTGCTGATGGGAGCGGTGGTCGGCGTTTCGGAAGAATCGATTCCTGAGAATGAGTCCGGAACCAACTTGATTCTCGGTCATCCCGACGGCAAATCCTACCTTCCGCTTGTACCCTTTTTCGTGGCGCCCGGTGATTACCTTCCGGTTCAAGAGATAGCGGAAGGAGAGGATCTTCTGATCTACGATTCGAACACTGGCAAAAGCATCGAATATTGCAGTCCGGCCGGCAACCATCGCTCTTTGGAAACTCCTTTCAAACACTGGCGTAAACTTTTCGAAGCCAAAAAGCGGGTACTGGACGTTTTGGGCTTGGAGGACCTTGAGGCGGAAGAGATTCGTTCCCGTTGTTCGCGAGTTTCGAAGGAAACCAAGGAAAGTTTGCGGGCCTCGGGAAAGGTAATCGACGGGCTATACTTTCATCGCGAGAAGATAGAGTCCGACTTGGTCGCGTGGCCGCAAACTTCTTTTCCTCTGGCGGTCTTGACGTCCTCGGTTGGTGGAGGAAAAACCTGCATGCTGGACTCGCTGGCATCTCGTTGGGAAAGAGACGGGTTCCCCACTGTTCTCGTGCGAGCTCGGGATTTGGGCCAAGACGACTTTCTTGTCTCGTTGAGAAACCTGCTGGCTCTTAAATCGTCAGTAAATCCGACCGATTTGGCTTCCCGCGGTACCGCCGAAGGCAAACCTCTTTTAATGGTTGTCGACGGTCTTGACGAGCATCCGAAACCTGGAGGTTTGATGGCCGATCTCATCGGTTTTTGCAGGGAGGCGGGAGACGCCCGGCGGGTTAAAGCCCTTCTTTCCTACAGAGATGATCATCGGGGCGGATGGGATGCGGTCTCTGCCGAAGACAGACCGCTCTTTTATGAAGTCAAGAAATCCAAGGAGGAGTTTCTTTCAATCGAATCCGGTCCCGATCATGCGGGTAAACCGCCTGCTTTCGGTTTGGAATCTTTGTCTCCCCAAGAAGTAGCCAAGTGCTGGAAAGCTTTTGCCCAATACAAGCAAGTAAAGAATGGCAAGTCATTCAAGCGCTTCAAGACGACTTTCAATTACGCCGACGTCGAGGACAGAAATCGAAATCTCGCTTTGATGTTGAGAAAACCTCTTCTGCTTCGGTTGTTCCTCGAAGTCTATCAGGGGCAAAGCTGCCCGCGTTCCCTCACCCGCGATGGCGTTTTCGGTCGATATTTCGAATTTCTTGCCGAGCGAACTCGGGATGAGGGTGCCTTTCTCCTCAACTTCGCCCGTCTTTGCTTGGAGCATGGCCAAAACAAAATCGATTTGGATCTTCTCCATCGCGATGATCGTACGAGAGAGGCAATGCGAGGTTACGTAGGGGCACCGTATAAAAGGCTTATACGGGAAGGGGTATTGTGTCGAAGTCCGCTGGGGGCGGAGGGGGTCAGTGTTTCCTTTGTCGTGGAGGCCTTTATGGAGCATGTCCTTGGTAGGATCTTGATCATCGAGAGTCAGGCCAATACAGCTGCGGATCTGGCCGAGGCATTGGAGTCGAACCAGTCGTTCCGGCCAATTTACAAAGCCTGCGAGTACGCACTCACTCGACGGGTGGAAGAGGAGGGAGTCCGTTTCCTTACCGACTTTATCCAAAGGTCAAAGCGCTTCGACGAACTATGGTTGGCCGGTCTTGTGCTTGGCCAACTCGTATTGGTGTCGGAAAATCCAGCTCAGCTTGCTATGGAGACCTTCCCCGTTCTTTCCTCTAATGCGCTGCGTGCGGTTTCCGAGGCTACTGATTTCCTCGTCAGTGAACTGGCCTTCGACAAGGCGGATGCATTTCTAGACCAAATCGTGGAAGCAGTTAAAGCTCCACTCGATCATTCGGAAGAAATGTCCTTTTTCCTCGGGAAACAACAAGGAATCAAGCGCTGGCGCGATCAATTTGACCAAGCCCTCCAATGCGCGGAGAAAGCCTTGGCCATCGATTTGGAAATCGCTCGCGAGCCCGAAGACTCGGGGATTGCTTTCAGTCACTTGAACCTGGGCGAGAACTATTGGCTCAACGGAAAATTCGACGAAGCCATCGAACATTTTGAAAAGGCTCTTGAAATTTACTCCAAGACGTTGACACCCGATTCCTTTCCTTATGGCAAACTTTACCGAAGCTTGGGTTTGGCTCTTTTCGGCAAAGGAGAATTCGACAAGGCGCTCGAATACCAGAACAAGGCCTTGGCGATCTATTTGGAGTTTTTTGGTCCGGAAGACCTTCGCCTTCTGGAAAGCTATCAGGAACTGGGCAACGCCCATTGCGCCAGGGGTGAATTTGACGAAGCCATTCAGTTGCACGAGAAAGTTTGCGATTTGGCTTTGCAGAATCTCGGACAGAATCATCCAACCATGGTCGAAGTCTACGGTAATCTAGGATCGGTTCATTGCCAAAATGGGAATTTGACCAAGGGTGCCGAATTT
>JABGWD010000179.1 GCA_018645725.1 Opitutia bacterium | reverse complement strand
GAGTGTCAAACCCAACCCATTGAAGAATTGGGCCACCTAAGATCCCGGCAATAATTATGAAAAAACTGATTAACCAAATTATTTTTCGTATCTTCTTCAAGAGGTCAGGCGATTCTGCAATGGCATGGATGGCCGAGCGCGCAATTTTCTCTTTAATGTTCACAGTTAGTCCACCTTATGCCCATGTCCTAACAAGAGACATGGGAGAAGAAAACAAAAAAGGCATGTGGCTTGCCCGAGCCACATGCCCATTTGGAAAATGCCTTTGCGGTAATTTTTTGACCGTTTACCGACAAGGACAGATACAAGCTCATGAACCTAATTTAACGTTTTCGGACAATTTTTTCTATTTTCTCCCTTTTGGGCGTATTTTTCTCGCTTCAATCGTTACGTTTGCAAACCCCGCAAAAGATTGGAAGACTTGCCGAGAAACACTATTGAATTTCCTGTATCAGAACGGTTCGAGCGCCTTTGAGTTGACGACCGACATAACGAACCGGCTTGGTTTTCACCTTTGATTCATTCTTCCCTGTCTCAATGATCAGAAGTCCGTCGGCAGTAAATTTCTGGCCCAGCTTCTCGCCTTTGTGAAAACGGGTCCATCCGATACAGGTTCCTTCATCATCGTACTTGTATTTGTCCTGCCATTTGCGGGGCGTATCGACAAAGGGATCGACGTAATGATCCAAAGAATAGTCGATGGACAGGACTTGCCCACGGTCGTCGTACACTCGTTTTTGATTGTCGGGAAAGTAAACCGAAAAGAACGCCGGGGCTGACCAATATTCACCATTGCCCACGAAAAGTCCGATGTCCACGCGATTGGATTCCATTGCGGAACCAGACAGGACAGGTCGGCGTTCGTGCCAAGGAATCGTGATCTCAACCCGGCTCCCATTGGCATCTTTTTCCTCTATGAGGATGCGTTCCGGATCACCTCGCAATACTTCCCATCGATAAGACAAGGGCTTGCCACTCAAATCCCTCGAAGCACCCGCATCCAGGGTAAAACGCAGAGAGCTTGCGGTTGATTTGTAGACGCGGGCGGAAGCGCAAGGCGTATCAAACAAGCGCTGGTGCGGACGAATGTCGAAGAAATCCCGCCCAGGAACAGGGGTATCTTCCTTGATCACCTTGAATTGGGCAAAGGGGGGCAAGGAATCGGGTTTCAATTCATGAGCGCGACGAACCATAACCTCGGGATCGAGCTGAGCAGAATCGAAAACCGTCGGATGAGCCTTTCCGGAAAAGTAATCCTCATCACTCTCGACGTTACGGTTGCTCCGGCGGAAGACCTGTTGGAGAGTGGGCATCAACAAGGGAGAACGGGCGAGAGCCTGTTTGGTCTCCGGGCGAAGAGCGGCTAGCATGGCGGCAAATGCGTTCATGAAGGGGCGATCGGAACCCGATGATCCCTGACTGATTACAAGGTAGGGTGTGTTCGCGGGGAAGACGTCTCCGTGACCGCCCCCTTTTTTTCCATTGCGACCGGAATCATGGTCCTTGTGCTCCGGGTAAAAGTAAAGATGGTTGCGAAGGTAGTGGAGGGATAGCATGCGGGCGCCATTCGGCTGGGTCAGGGCAAGGCGGGGTTGACTGCGCCAATTCGGCCCGCCGGTTATGGCGGTCGAGGAATTTCCAAGCGTTATGCCACTGAAGACAAAATACCGCTGCAGTCCATTGTGAAGCCTTCGCTTACGCAGAGGCTCTGCGTACTCAATCCGGGTTAACTGCGGAAAGCCCCGAAAATTCATATTCGAATGATCCCCGTCGTGATTGTCGTAAAAATCTCCTCTATTTCCTGCCGCCGTCCCCTCCTCATGCCACTTGCGCAAAAGCTCGCCCACCTTTCCCTGACCCTTTGCGATTGATTGATTTTCGTCGACTGATTCGGGCTTCACGAAACCTGCAAACAAACCGACCTTGGGATCGTAGCCCAAGTTGCGCTCGCCCAAAACAACCTCGCCCTCCTTTGCCAAAGCGTAAACGGGTTTCGGGAAACTCGGCCATATGGAACCATCGAAAGGTTCCCCGGCAATCTTCAGCGCCTCGGCAAATCTCTCGTCTTGGCGCAGGTTTGCAAGATCAGGATCGTTCTTGATATGCGGAACCTGGTGAACCCCCAGCTCCACGGCCTTCTGCAAATTCCCGAAAGCTTCGTCAACCTGTTCGCGAATCGCGAAAAGGCAGGCCAAATTGTAGTGAGCGGCTGGCGATTGGGGAAATCTCTCGACCATAAGACGGAGCAAAGTTTCCGCTTCCTCGAAGCGCTTCAAACGCATGAGAGCGACGGCTCGGTTCTGACCCGCCATCTGGGCAGCCTGTATCTTTGGATAATCAAGAATGCTTGGTTGAGGAAAAGCCTCCTGACAATGCAAAGAGCAGCTTGCCAGAAGAAACGGAAGGATCAAGTCCCGCAAGCGGAACGAACCCTTCACAATTTAGCCTTGCCGGACAAGTAATCGATTCTTCGGGCACTCTCGCCTGCTTTGAGTTTAAGCGCCACCTTCGATGAATCAAAAGCGTATCCGCAAAAATCGCGAAGGTAGACCACTGCATTGAACGCGAGCAGAACTTCCTGAGACGATGTCGACTGGTTCACCACTTTCAATAGGGTGGGCATCGGATCGTGTGCCTTTGTCCTACCGAGAAATTCCGCGGCCCGCACCCGTACCATCAGGTTTTTATCCTCAAGGAGATTCTTGGCCAAGGGAACGAGGGGTTTTGCCGATTCGCCATGCATGGTCGCGCTGATGCAGGCCCAATAGCGCTTCCATGGATTCTCGGAGCGCATGGCCGTAGACAGCTGTCGTTCGGCTTTCGGAAAAGAAATCAAGGAGAGATCGGCAAGATCCACGAGTTCATTGATCTCCCGGGCATGTTTTCTTCCGAAGGCGATCCCGTCCTGCAGGGCATGGGCAACCATATGACTCTCGGGATAAAAGCTCAGGTCGTGAATGCCCTTGACCTTCGCGGTCATTCGTTGACGCATATCCAGAAGAACTTCACGGTGAGCAGGGTTTTGCGAAAGGTCGTTCACCTCGTGGGGATCCTTCGACAGATCGAAAAGTTGCTCTGCAGGACGGGATTCGAAAAATTGGCTTTGGGCTGCGTTGAGTTTGCCCGCCTTGAAAAGCTCGCGCCATTCGGCAAAGGCAAGCATCCGGTAACGGTAGTTGTTCTGCAACCCGTCCGGGTAGAAACCTTGATAATTACGGACGTATTCCCACTTTCCCTTGCGGAGGGTTCTTACCAAATCGTACTTCTCGTCGAAGCGGTCGGCGTAACCGAATGCCTCGTCTCGGGAGGCAAGTTCCTTGGCCGTCGTCCCTTTGCCAAGGAAGGCCGTGCCGTCCATTTTCCCAGAGACCGGTAGCCCGGCGAGATTCAAGACAGTAGGCCCGAAATCGATAAAGCTCACGAAGCCATCGGTTCGGGTTCCCCGAACATGGTCAGCCAGGTGTTTGAAATTCTCGGGGATTCGTACAACCAGAGGGACATGCAACCCGCTCTCGTACGCATACCCTTTGCCTCGCGGGAGTACCCCTCCATGATCACCGAAGTAGAAAACGAAAGTATCCTCAAGCAGTCCATCCGCCTTGAGCTTTTCGAGGACTGCTCCCATTTGCCCGTCCACCATGGTCATGCGGTCAAAGTAACGTGCATGCGTATAGCGAAAGGTTGGGGTATCCGGATGGTACGGGTGGAGGGTTACTTGGTCGACGGGTGTTTTCGTCTTTTCGGTTTGCATGAGCTTTGCCGGAAAATGCAGAGAGCTCTCATGGCAGACGGCAAACGACTGCATATGGAAGAAGGGCCCTAGCTTGTCCGGACGATTGCGCCAGGAAGCTTTGCGCGATGATTCGTTCCAAGCCTCTCCCTTGGTGGTGGCGAAATTGTAATCCGTCTTGCTGTTATTGGCGCAATAGTAACCCGCCTTTCTGAGCAGAGCGGTCCATGGCTGAACTCCCTTGGCCAAGGCCGATTTGCGGTGATACTGAAAGCCTGCCCTTGGACCGAGCACACCCGTGGCCAAGGTCGATCGGGCGACAGAGCAAACCGGGGCATTCGAAAAGGCATGATTAAAGGTCAGTCCCTCCTTGGCCATCTTCTCGATATTGGGCATGGAACCGAACTTGGCTCCGTAGTGCTTGAGGTAATGAATCGAATTGTCCTCGGAAACGAGGAATACCACGTTCGGTCGCTTGGACAAAAGTGGGGAAACCATGAGGAGAAGAAGAATCGAAAGTCTCATGTGCCAATATTGGAATGAAGTATGTTATTTCGCCCGAATGGCGTAAAGGTAGCGATGTCCACGAAGGTAGAAACGGTCATGCGCGACGATGGGGGAAGAGGTAAATTGGTCGTCGAGTTTGTTTTTGCCAATGACCTCATAGGTTTTGCCGGCCTTGAGAACGGTGAAGGTACCGTCCCGGGCAGTCAGAAAAATCCGACCGTTGGCAGCCACGGGTGACCCCCGGTAGGTTTGGGCGTGAAAGCGCTCCTGATAGAATTGTTCACCCGTCAAGGCATCCAAACAAAGAATGGTGCCGTTCTCTTTGCACAGGTACAGGAGCCCTCGGTAAAGGAGAGGCATCGTGACGTCGGTCGTGCCTCGATCCATTCTCCAAAGCTCCCCCGCCCCACCCTTCTCGATTCGGCCCTTGGCTTCGGAAAGGCGGACGACGGACACGCCCCGGTTCTTGGCCGAAGGAACCACCAGCAAGCCCTGACTCACGACGGGAGAGGCAACGAAACGGAGAGTACGGTTGTATTGATTCTTCGGGTTGAGTCCGGCGACCCGCCAGAGTTCCTTCCCTGTGACAGGATCATGACCAATACAGTAGTCGTTGCCATGAGTAATCAGGACGTTCAGCTCACCCTTGCGGAAAGCCGTGGGGGATGCGTACGAATGCTCGCACTCAGCCACTCCATCGCTCTCCCGTTCCACTTTCCATACTTCCTTGCCGGAATCGGCCTCAACGCAAACGACCAACTGGGCCGCGGAGTGAATCAACTGGAGATACAAACGACCCTCGTGAAGAACGGTGGTGGAATGAAAACCGAAACCAAAGCGGAACTTGCCATAGCGCTCCTGAGCATTGAAGCGCCATTTTTCAAGCCCCTCGAGATCGAAAGCAACGACCTCCCCCGTCCCGGTCGTGACAAAGAGAAGTTTTCCATCCGATGAGGGAGTGGGGGAAGCAAAGGTTTTCTCCCCATTGCCCTTGCCTTTGGTTTGGCAAACGACACGGGTCCACAATTCCCGGCCATCAACTCCTATGCCCATTGCCTTGACCTCATTATCCAGCTCGAAGGTCAGGAAAACCTTATCCTTCACCACAATGGGCGTGGAGGAACCGGCCGCAGGAAGAGAGAACTTCCAGTCTAGGTTTTGCGTTTCGCTCCAAGAATCCGGAAGCTTTTGGGAATCACTGAGTCCGTCGTTATCGGGGCCCCGCCAAGTGGACCATTCAGCCTGAAGAAGGCTGCCAAAGAAAAGAAGGGCAAGTACCAGAAAAAAGACAACGGGCATGGGAAAACTAGGTTAGGATGTCCTTGATGACGTGACCGTGCACGTCGGTGAGACGAAAGTCGCGACCTTGATAGCGGTAAGTCAGTCGCGTATGGTCAATGCCCAGCAGGTGAAGGATGGTCGCGTTCAGGTCATGGATGTGCATGGTGCCAGGTGTCCACTTGTCCTTGTTTGGTTTGATCGTATTTCCATCTTTGTCCGCCAGGTTATAACCGTAATCATCCGACTGCCCGTAAGTTATGCCGGGTTTTACTCCTCCGCCCGCCATCCAAGTGGTAAAAGCGCGCGGATGATGGTCCCGGCCATAATTCTCCTTGGTCAGTTTGCCCTGGCAATAAGTGGTCCGCCCGAACTCCCCACCCCAGATAACCAACGTATCCTTGAGCAAGCCCCGTTGCTTGAGATCCTTGATGAGGGCGGCGCACCCCTGATCAACGTCCTTGCATTGATTTTCATGCTCACGAGGCAATCCCCCGTGGGCATCCCAGCCCCGGTGAAAGATCTGAATGTTACGGACACCTCTCTCGGCCAATCTTCTGGCATTCAGGCAACAGGCCGCGAAAGTGCCTCCTTCGCGGGCTTCTTTGCCATATAACTCGAAGGTGGATTCGGGTTCCTTGGTCAGGTCCATCAACTCGGGAACCGAGGTTTGCATCCGATAGGCCATCTCATGCTGGCGCAACCGGGCCAACACCTCCGGATCGCCAAAGGTTTTGTGATGTTCCCCGTTGAGGGCGGACAAGGTGTCCAATTGAGCCCTGCGGTCTCGGGCCGAGGTTCCTTTCGGATTGGTCAGGTAAAGAACGGGGTCGCCTTGGCTACGGAGCAAAATACCCTGATGGTCCGAGGGCATGAAACCGGTTCCCCACAACCGGCTGAACAGGCTCTGCTCGGCGTGCTTGGATTTGGCGTGCATGACGACGTAATTGGGCAAATCCTCGTTCATGCTTCCCAAGCCATAGCTCAGCCAAGACCCGAGACTGGGACGGCCCGGCACTTGACTACCCGTTTGGATGTAAGTGACTGCCGGATCATGATTGATCGCTTCGGTAAAAGTACTGTGAACCACGCACAAATCCTTCGCAACCTTAGCCGTATGAGGTAGCAATGAACTGACCCAGACACCCTTGTCATTGTTGTCGTGCTTGGTAAACTCGTACTTGCTCGGAGCCACGGGAAGAGTTTTCTGACGTGAGGTCATGCCCGTGATCCTCTGACCATCTCTCACGTGATCAGGCAAGTCCTTCCCGAATTCCTCCACCAACTTGGGTTTGTAATCCCACAGGTCAAGGTGACTGGGCCCCCCGCTCATAAAGAGGTAGATGACCCGCTTGGCCTTGGCCGGATGATGCATCCCCCCATTCAAGGAACCGGCATTGGCCAACGCCCAACTGGGTGTCAACTGAGCCATCGCGGCGGTACCCAAGCCAAGAGCCGCTTTGCCGAACAGTTGCCGGCGGGTTAGGTAGAGCTCATGTTCGCGAAATGGATTGGTATTCATGTCAGGCAAATTAAATTCGTTAGTAAAGCAGGATGGATAGGTCGCTCGCCAAAGCAGTGCCTGCAACTTGGGTCCATGCCGCCACTTCCATGGGATCAAGATCGGGATCCTTTGGCGCATCCCCTATCTTCAACAAGGCGGCTGCGTCCTCAGCTTTGTCGGCAAGACGGTTCCGTTGAGATTGGAGGAGCTTGGAGCAAGCCTCCCGTTCGGTTGCGGATGGCTTGCGGGAAGCTACCAGTGTAAAGAGAAGGTCCAACCGAGCGTCGTCTCCCTTTTGCTCCTTGATCAACCGTTCCGCCAACTTTCGAGCTGCCTCCACGCGTTGCGGTTCATTGAACAACGCGAGCGACTGCAGAGGGGTATTGGTCCGGGAGCGACGAACACAGGAAGCCTCCCGGCTCGGTGCGTCGAACAAGGTCATCATGGGATGAGGACTGGTGCGCTTCCAGTACACGTAAAGGCTCCGCCTGTAAAGGCGACTCCCTTTGTCCGCGACGTAATTCTTGGTGTTGCTGCCCGGATGCATCAGTTCCTTCCACATTCCGGGAGGCTGGTATGGCTTCACGCCCTCCCCTCCCATGGTCGGGTCGAGAAGCTTGGATGTCCACAAGGCTATGTCACGAAGAACCTCGGCATCCAACCGGTAACTGGGACCGCGACCGTAAAGAAGGTTTGCCGGATCAAACAGATCATCCCGATAGGTTGAGCTTTGCCTGAAGGTTTTGCTCGTCACCAGAAGGCGTAACGTTTTTTTAAGGTTCCAACCTCCCTCCTGGAACTCAACGGCCAACCAGTCGAGCAACTCGGGGTGAGTGGGTTGTTGGCCTTG
>JABGWD010000178.1 GCA_018645725.1 Opitutia bacterium | reverse complement strand
TAGATGGCGAAGACCGGGTAGTAGAACCGGGCATTGAAGAACATGCGGAAAACGATGAAAAACCTCAGGTTTTTCGTCGCCCGGATTTTCGCATCCGTGATTTCACTCATGGACGGCTCGGGATGGATTGATTTTCGGGAATGAGCGCATTGTAAAAAGACAACCTACTTGCAAACTCTCTTGCCAAGGAACAGGCAAGCCGTTTCTACAGTAAGGGATGGCCAAACCACCGAACGTTCTTTGGATCTGCACCGATCAGCAACGCTATGACACGATCGGGGCTTTGGGCAATGCCCATGCCCGAACCCCTGTGCTCGACCGATTCGTCGGGGAGGGCGTTTGTTTTGACAATGCGTTTTGCCAAAGCCCCGTGTGCGCCCCCAGTCGGGCATCTTTCCTGACCGGCAGGTATCCCCGTACCACAGGCTGCAGGCAGAACGGTCAAACTATCCCGAAGGACGAGGTCCTCGTATCAAAGCTTTTCCATGATGCCGGATATCGATGCGGCTTGGCCGGCAAGCTCCACCTCGCTTCCTGTTCGGACGGCAAGGTCGAGGAGCGTACGGACGATGGATACGACGATTTTTTCTGGTCTCATCATCCGCAACCGGATTGGGAGGAGAATGCCTATGCCCAGTGGTTGGCGGAGAAAGGCAAGACCTGGGACGAATTGCTCGGAGAGGACTTGAGTCCTTACGTCAAGGGCGGTCCGCCTGCGGAGTTTCACCAAACGACTTGGTGCGCCGAGAAGACGATCGAGTTCATCCGCGAGAATGAGGACAAGCCTTGGTTCTTCAGTTTCAATTGTTTCGATCCTCATCACCCCTTCGATCCACCTGCCGATTACCTCGAGCGGTTCCCGGTTGGGGACATGCCTCTTCCCTCGGTTCACCCGAATGAGGAGCATCGGCAGACGACCTTCCAAAAACTCGACCGCGAATGGGCCCACAACCAGCCCGGTGAATTTCACTCCGGGGCGATGACCGATGATGACCGCAGGCAAGTGTACGCCGCTTACATGGCCATGGTGACCTTGATTGACGAGCAGGTCGGCCGGATCCTCGAGGCTCTCGAAGAGACCGGGCAGGATCGTGATACCTTGGTGATCTTCATGTCTGACCATGGAGAAATGCTCGGGGATCACGGGATTTATTTCAAGGGCCCGCATTTTTACGACTGTCAGATGCGGGTGCCTTTGGTCATGCGCTGGCCGGCGGGCGGAATCCAGTCTGACCGCCGGGTCGGAGGAATGGTTGAACTGGTCGACCTTGCCCCCACTTTGTTGGACGCCGCCGGGTTGGAGGTTCCCGCACGCATGCAGGGCAAGAGCTTGCTTCCCATGTTGCAGGGAGAGGACGAAGCCGGGTACGTTCATGAGCAGGTTTTTGCCGAATACTACAATTCCTGGACGCATGGGGATGCCTACGGGACGATGTTGCGGACGAGCAGGGAAAAGATCGTTGTTTATCACGGGACGGCTCAGGGCGAATTCTATGACTTGGAAAAGGACCCGGATGAATTCTTCAACCTTTGGGACCATCCGGATGCCCAGGTCAGGAAGAACGAAATGCTCCTGCGTTGCTTTGACGCCTCCGTTTTTTCGATGGATCCTCATCCCCCGAGAATGGGACCATTCTAGGGAACAAAAGAAAAAATTGAATAGGCTTGATTGGATAATTTTCCCTGTCAGTCTACCTTTCGCACTTTCAAGATGAATATTCACGAATACCAAGCCAAACAACTCTTTGCCGATGCCGGCGTAGCCGTGCCCGAGGGTACGGTCGCTCAATCGGTTGAGGATTTTGACCAAGCGCTCGCCACCTTGCCCTCCGGGAATTCCATCGTGGTCAAAGCTCAAATTCACGCCGGTGGACGGGGCAAGGGGACCTTCAAGGACGGTTTCCAGGGAGGCGTCCATGTCGTGTCCACGCCCGAGGATGCCAAGGCGAAGGCCGAGGCCATGCTGGGGAACGTCCTCGTGACCAAGCAGACGGGGGAGGCCGGCAAGGAAGTGAGCACGGTTTACTTTAACGACGCGACTGACATCGATAAGGAATATTATTTGGCCATCCTGATGGACCGGGCAACGTCCAAGCCCGTCATCATTGCATCGACCGAGGGGGGGATGGATATCGAGGAGGTCGCGGAGAAGACTCCCGAGAAAATCCTCAAGGTTTTGATCGATCCGACCCTGGGTATCCGTCCTTACCAAGCCAGGCAGGTTGCCTTCGGATTGGAGCTCAAGGGGGATTCTTTCAAGCAATGCGTCAAGCTGGTCACGAAACTGTATGCTTTTTTCTGGCAGAAGGATTGTTCCCAAGTCGAGGTCAACCCGCTCGTCACCACTCCGACCGGTGACGTTTTGGCCTTGGACGCCAAGGTGAATTTCGATTCGAACGCTCTTTTCCGGCATCCCGACGTGGTCGAGCTCAGGGACTTGACCGAGGAGGATCCGAAGGAAGTGGAAGCTTCCAAGTTCGATCTCAATTACATCGCGCTGGACGGGAGCGTTGCCTGCATGGTCAACGGGGCCGGCCTGGCCATGGCCACGATGGACATCATCAAGCACTACGGTGGTTCGCCCGCGAACTTTCTCGACGTCGGGGGAGGAGCGACCGAGGAGCAGGTGGAGAACGCATTCCGCATTCTGGTGGCGGACGATGCCGTGAAAGCAATCTTGGTCAATATCTTCGGTGGAATCATGAAGTGCGACGTGATTGCCACGGGGATCGTCAATGCGGCCCGCAACCTCGAGCTCAACGTTCCTCTGGTCGTCCGTCTGGAAGGGACCAACGTGGAGGAGGGCAAGAAGATCCTAGCCGACAGCGGTTTGTCGCTCGAGCCTGCCGATTCGCTTGCCGAGGCGGCGGAAAAAGTAGTCAAGCTCGCCGCCCAATCGGCCTAACCCAAGAAAAGGAAAATTTCAGATGAGCGTATTAGTAAACAAAGACACCCGTTTGGTCGTCCAAGGGATTACCGGGAGCGCGGGAAGCTTTCACACCTCGCAATGCATGGAGTACGGAACCAACGTCGTGGCCGGAGTCACCCCGGGCAAGGGCGGGCAACAGTTCCAAGATTCCGTGCCCGTGTTCGATACCGTACGGGAAGCGGTGGACAAGGAAGGGGCCAACGTTGCTGCAATCTACGTCCCGCCCCCCTTTGCCGCGGATTCGATCCTCGAGGCGATCGATGCCGAGATTCCCTTGGTCATTGCCATCACCGAGGGCATCCCCGTTCG
>JABGWD010000177.1 GCA_018645725.1 Opitutia bacterium | reverse complement strand
GACCTTGGCCCTCGACCTCAATGCGACCGATCCCGACGGGGACCTCCTGACCTTTTCCATCTCCGGCGGTGCGGACCAGACGAAATTTTCCATCCATGCCGTCACGGGTGTCCTCTCCTTCCTCAGCCCGCCCGACTTAGAGGCCAACGGTTCCGCGGCGAACGACAATGCCTACCAGGTGACCATCCAGGTAACGGACGGAATTTCCGCTGCTACCCAGAACGTCACCGTGAACCTGCTTAACGATCCTGCCGACGATCCCGTTCCCCCGGGCAACGAATACCAATCGCCCGATGGTGGGTACCAGACACCCGGGGACGGGTACCAAACACCCGATGGCAACGCGACCGATCACAACCAGTCCGTCCCCTCCCCTGCGGATCCGGTCTACGTCCCGATCGTGAGCACTCGTTCCTTCACCGAGGATGCCAACGCGAGCTACGTTTTCGGTGGGCAAATCCTGACCGACGGTGGCTCCCCCGTGCTGGAAGCGGGCATCCTGATCAGCCGCTCCATCTTCTTTGTCGATCCCATCCGCTTGCCCGCCAAGCTCGATCCTCAAACCCAGGAATTTTCCATCACCCACCACGAGTTGGAGTCCGGGACGATCCATTACTACCGGGCCTATGCCCGCAACGCGGTGGGCGAAACGCAGGGAGTGAGAAGGAAGCTCAAGACCGCCCAGGCCGACGATCCCTCCGCTTGGTGGACCGGGATGCCTCAGAGCGCGGGCGGGTGGCTTACCTCCGACTGGTTCGGGGCCTTCCGCTTATACGGGAACGGGTGGATCTATCATGCCAAGCTCGGGTGGACCCACGTCGTGTCCGACGGCCACCAGGGAATTTGGCTCTGGCAAAAGGAACGGGGATGGTTGTGGACGCAACCGGGTGTCTACCCCTATCTCTGGCGCCATGACAGCGCCGGATGGCTCTACCTGCTCGGAAATTCCGACGGAACCCCCGTCTTTTGGGATTATGGGATTCAGGCGGTCCAATTGGACCAGTCAGGTCAGTAGACGTCCTTGAGGTAGCGTTTTTCCTTTTGCAGGGCCTTGACCCAGGCGGCGGCTTCGTCCTCACCCATACCGCCTTCCTTGAAGGCAATGTCCCGCAAGGCTTGGTCGACGTCCTTGGCCATGCGGGAGGCGTCCCCGCAGACGTAGAAGACGGCTCCGTCCTGCAACCATTTCCAAAGTTCTCTTCCGCGCTCGGTCATCTTGTGCTGGACGTAGACTTTCTCGGCCTGGTCGCGCGACCACGCGAGATCCAACTCGTGAAGGGTACCGTCCTTGAGGCAAGCTTCCCACTCTTCGCCATAGAGGTAGTCGGTGGAGGCGGAACGGTCACCGAAGAACAGCCAGTTTTTTCCGTTTGCCCCGGTGGCCCGTCTTTCCTCGACGAAGGCCCGGAAGGGAGCGATACCGGTACCCGGACCAACCATGATGATCGGAGTATCGGGGCTTTCGGGCAGCTTGAAATTCTTGTTCGGATGAAGGTAGCAGGGAATGCTCTCCCCCACCCGCTCGGCCAAGTAGGAGGAGCAAACGCCTTTGCGCTTGCGGCCATGCCCCTCGTAGCGCACGACGGCAACGGTCAGGTGGACTTCGTCGGGATGAGCCCGCAGGCTGGAAGCGATCGAATAGAGGCGCGGAGGCATGGCGCGGAGGAGGCCGGCAAAAGCCTGAGCCTCGATCCCGGGTTGAGGGAACTCGAGGAAGAGATCGATCAGTTCGCGACCCCACATGTAATCGATGAGGCTTTCCTTGTTCTCGATCTTGAGAAGAGCCGCGAGTTGGTCGGACTGAGCGAGTTCGTTGAATTTCTTGATCTGAATCTTGCTCAGGACCGTACAGGCCAAGCGTTCGGAGAGGGCGTTTTTGAGAACATGGGGTTCCTCGCCGAGGACAATGCTTTCCTCACCCGAAAGACCGACTGCCTGCACGAGGTCGGAAACGACCTCGGGGCAGTTGACGGGAAGGACGCCAAGGGAATCCCCCGGCTCGTATCCGATCCCGCTCTCCTTGAGAGACAGTTCGAAATGGCAAGTCTCCTTGTCCGAACCTTCCGTCATCAGGCGATTGACGAGGAGTTCGGATGCGTAGGGGTTATCCTTCGATGGTCCGTCGGGCAAATGGGTCATGATAAGATTGAAATGATGCGTATCCTTCTTGGCAAATTCAGTCGCATTGTCCAAGCGAAATAATTATCGAATTTACGTTCGTTATGAAATTGCCCGCTTGGGCGGACTTGTCTAAGGCTTGAGAAATGACGGAATGGTTGTCCAAGATAAGGGAAAAAGAGGCGAAGGCGTGGGAGGAAGTCATGCTTGCTCATGCCTTTGAGGAGAGGGAATGGAAGGATGGACGCGACCGGTTGCAGGAGCTTTTGAAAGCGGATGGCAAGCAAGCGGACGAAGGCTCCCTGCGCTCCTATTTGTCATGCTGCGCGGAGTCAGTCGGAGGCTCTCATCCCCTGCCCTCCCTACGATCACTGGTGGAAGAATTGTATGGCGCATACGGGATGGAAAACGCAAAAGATTCGATCAACTAGCTTGCAAGCGGGCTTGATGAGCCTTGGATACCTCGACGTATTTCTCAGCCCACTTGCGCAGTCCCAGGCGCCTCTCGGGCGAAAGCGCCTTCCGGGTGGCTGCGGGTATTCCGGCAACCAAGGAGCCTTCGGGCACTTGCATGCCCTGCGGGACCACCGTTCCCGCCGCCACGATCGATTGGCGACCGATGCGGGCTCCATCAAGAATAGTGGCGTTCATGCCGATGAGACATTCGTCCTCGATCACACAAGCGTGGATGACCGCACCGTGACCAACCGTGACGTAATTACCGACTTCGAGGGGAAAGTCGTCGGCCAAATGTCCGATTACTCCGTCCTGTAAGTTCGTTCCTTCCCCGATCGATATGAAATTGATATCGCCCCGCAAAACGGCTCCATACCAAACGCTCGCGCCGTCACCAAGCCTAACGTCACCGACAACAGTCGCTGACGGGGCGAGGAAGACACCCTCGCCCAAGGCAGGTTTCTTGTTCAGGTAGGTCGCGAGCCGATCAGGTAGCTTCAAGACCTTGGGGAATCAATTGAGTCGGCTCGGAGGACGGGAAATTCGCATTACTGACAGGCCTCGCATTCTTCCCCGTTCATCATTGCCTCTATGCTACAGGCCTTTTTCTCGGCATCGGTGTATTCCTTCTTGGCCGAAGGCTCGTCCGAAACGTCGGCGGCCAAAGGTTTCTTTTGCTTGAGATCAACGGTCGCCTTCTCGATGTTCGAGGCTCCGAGGGTACGCAAGTAGTAAGTGGTTTTCAAGCCTTGCCTCCAAGCGGCCCGGTACATGTGGGAAAGAGCCTTCAGGTCGGGTTCGCCGAGGAAGAGATTGACCGATTGGGATTGATCGATCCATTTTTGCCTGCGGGCCGCCGCGGCGATGACGAACTCGTAAGAAACGTCGAAGGCGGTCAGGTACTTGCTCTTGATCCAATCGGGTACGTTCGCAATGTTGGAAAGTTCGCCGTCAAAATACTTGAGTTGATCGGACATTTCCCTGTCCCAAAGCCCTTCCTTCTTCAGGTCGTTGACGAGGAATCGATTCAAGACCATGAAATCCCCCGAGAGGTTGCTTTTCACGAAGAGGTTCTTGTAGGTGGGCTCGATGCATGGGGAGGAACCCATGATATTCGAGATGGTGGCCGTGGGAGCAATGGCGATGACGTTGCTGTTGCGCATGCCGTGCTTGGCTATCTTGTCACGGACGATCGACCAATCCATTTTGCCTTCCTTGGGAACCTCCACGTCGCTTCCGCGCTCTTTTTCGAGAAGCTCGAGCGAATCCTGGGGAAGAATCCCACGATCCCACTTGGATCCGCGGAAACTCGAATAGGCTCCGCGCTCGCTGGCGAGGTCGCTGGAGGCTTCGTAGGCATAGTAACAAATGGCCTCCATGAATTCGTCGTTGAACTCGACGGCCTGTTGCGAGGAGAAAGGAATGTTCTTGGCAAAAAGAGAGTTTTGCAAACCCATGACGCCAAGACCAATTGGGCGATGGCGCATGTTGGACGTTTTGGCCGCCTCGGTCGGATAAAAGTTAACGTCGATGACGTTGTCCAAGGCCCGGACCGCTGTCCGGATGGTATCCCTCAACTTGTCGTGGTCAATCGATCCGTCGCTCTTGAGGTGGGAATCGAGTACGACCGAGCCAAGGTTGCAAACGGCCGTCTCGTCCGCTCCGGTATTGAGCGTAATTTCCGTGCAAAGGTTGGAACTGTGAATCACACCGACGTGATCCTGAGGACTCCGTACGTTGCAGGTATCCTTGAAAGTAATCCATGGATGCCCCGTTTCGAAAAGCATTTTCAGCATCTGCTTCCATAGGTCGAGGGATGGCATCGTATGACCCCAAATTTCTCCCTTTTCGGCTTTGGCTTCGTATTCGGCGTACTTTTCCTCGAAGGCTTTGCCGTACAGGTCGTGTAGTTCGGGTACCTCGTTGCTCCGGAAGAGGGTCCAGTCCTGACGGGCCTCCATGCGCTTCATGAAGAGATCGGGAATCCAGTTCGCCGTGTTCATGTCATGGGTACGACGGCGCTCGTCCCCGGTGTTTTTGCGCAGCTCGAGAAATTCCAAAACGTCACAGTGCCAGGATTCGAGATAGGCGCATCCGGAACCTTTGCGCTTCCCACCCTGATTGACGGCGCAAAGTTGATCGTTGTGCATCTTGAGGAAAGGAATGACCCCTTGGCTTTCCCCGTTCGTGCCGGCGATGTGACTGCCCGTGCCCCGAACCGAAGTCCAGCTTCCGCCCAGCCCGCCGGCCCATTTCGACAGGAACGCATTTTCGGCAATCCCCCGGTACATGATGGATTCGATCGTATCGTCAACCTTGTAAAGGTAGCAGGAAGAAAGCTGGGAATGAAGGGTGCCCGAATTGAAGAGCGTGGGCGTGGAAGAACAAAAGCGTCGGCTCTTGTAAAGGTTGTAAAGGGCGATTATGCGGTCTTCGGGGTTTTCCTCATGGGCGAATACCCCCATGGCTACCCGCATCCAGAACAATTGCGGAGTCTCGATTCGCTTGGGCGAATCGCCCGTCTTGTCGACCACCAAATAGCGGTCAAAGAGTGTTTGGATCCCAAGGTAATCAAAATCAAGGTCGGCCGACGGATCAAGGGCATCCGCAAGTTTTCCAATATCCAGCTTCAAGAGCTTGGCGTCCAATCTCTTGATCTCGATGCCCCTCTTGAGGTATTGCTTGAGCCCGGCGGAATGGAAGCCCTTGAGCTCCTCGATGCTGTTCTCGGAAATGTCCCAACCAAGTACCTCCTCGTAGACATAGGAAAGAAGAATGCGGGCGGCGAATTTGGCGAAGTCGCCGTCTCTTTCGATCAAGGTCTTCGCATTCAGGATAATGGTCTTGCGCAGGTCGGCCTCGCTTATTTCCGAAAAGACGGAACGGCGCAAACACTCCTCGATTTGCTCCGTCGTCATGCAGAGATCGAGCCCAATTGTTCCGAATGAAATTCTTTTCTTCAAGTCGATCCCGTCCCAGAAAAAGGTACTTCCGTCCTTTTTCTTGACCACGATCATCGAGTCCTGCTTGACTTCGTCTCCAGTGGCGCCTGTTTCCCGTTCGATACGACGGCGGGCACGATAAAGGATGTACGATTCGGCAACTTTGAAATGCCCCTTCCTCATCAGTTCTTCCTGAACCAAGTCCTGAACGTCCTCGATATTGATGAAGGCTTGGCCCGTCGAAAGAGCTTTGCGGGTGACTTGCCTGGCCAAGTCGACTGCCGGCTCGGAATCAAACTGGAGAGAAAGAAAGGCCTTTCGCACGGCGACTTCGATCTTGGAATAATTCCATGGAACCACTTGACCGCTGCGCCGGATCAGGCGGATTTGTCCGGTTCCTTCCTCCAAGCCGTTGGATGCGAGAATCCTGCCGTTCCCATCGCTTGATCTGGATATCACCAGGCTTTTGGCGACGTCGTAGGCATCGTTTTCAACCAGAGCCTTCTCGATCAGGCGATGAAGCTCGTCAAAGGAGAGGCGGGGGGCTCCGCCTTCCTCCTCTTCAGCCATCCGCTCGATCAAGCGGTCAGCGACGATCCGGGCCGACTCCACCACGAGAGCCCGGTTCTTTGGGGTATATATTT
>JABGWD010000176.1 GCA_018645725.1 Opitutia bacterium | reverse complement strand
TGGGTAGGGTTCATGACAAAAGTGATGAAACCCAAAGGTTTCCAAAGCAAGACCCAAAAGGTCCTTTTGGTTGAATTAAGCGGCCAACTTGGGAGCCTGATTCAAGAGCTCGTCCAGGATTTCATCGCGGCGACTCTGGGCTTCGGGAAGAATCTTTGTCTTCAGGGAGCGCCTGATTCTCTCGACGGTCACGGGGGTCGGGTAGATGGTATAATGGATCCACCAGGTTCCGTTGTTGTTCCAGAGGTGATGGTTTAGGTTCGAATCATCGATACGAAGAGCAAGTTCTTCGCCTTGATTTGTTACTAGGTTATTCATTGCGCGTTTTTCCTTTCGGTAGTTACACGCTTCTCTCGCGAATATCGCGAGGAGAGCGCTGTTTTCGGTTGTGCCAAAACCGCGCATCCCGGTTGATTAGACCTTGTTCCACCGTAGCAGCTCTCGCGCTCGGTTGGTAACCCTGTCGGGTTTTCTATGGATGCAGCTAATGGCTAAATGTAAAAGAACTGGAAAAAGAAATAGCGGTTGGTTACCCAAAAAGCAACCACAAGCCGTGTCATAAAAAAAGCAACCTACCAGTTAGCCCGCAGAGCAACTTTACCCATGGCCTTCCCGGACTCCAATAATTGGTGAGCAAGTCCAACGTCTTGAAAATCGAAAACCTCCTCATGTACGAGAGGTCTGAGTTTGCCTCCCTCCACCAAGCTTCTCAACTCCCCAAGGATTTCTCCGTGTTTCTCGCGCCCATCATCTCGGAGCATGGGGAGGAGCATGAAAACACCGTGCAGGCTCAAGCTCTTGACGTGAACAGGTGTAAGGTCATGCGTGGAACGAGCGGCAATCGAAACCACTGTCCCTCCGATCCGGGCCGCTTGGAAGGAATCATCCAGACACTTTCCTCCAACCGTATCGAAGACGGCATCGTAGCCTGCTCCTTCGGTTTCACTCTGTACGTACGCATCGACCTCGGTTTGCTTGTAATTGATCATCCGGTCGGCTCCCAATTCGAGCCCGACTCCGATCTTGTGATCATCGGATGCAGTGGCATGGACCTCGGCTCCGAATGCCTTGGCCAGTTGCAAACCTACGTGCCCGACTCCTCCAGTCGCGGCATGAACGAGGACCGTTTGCCCTTCGCAGACCCTTGCCCGGTCGATCAATGCATTCCATGCCGTGATGCCGACGAGGGGAAGGGTGGCAGCCTCGACCATGGATAGGTTTGAAGGCTTTCTTGCCAGCAAGCGGGCATCCGCCAGGGCATATTCGGAAAGAACCCCCGGCAACCCCTTGAACCCACCCACGCACCCGTAAACTTCGTCGCCCTCGCCAAAACCTTCCACACCTTCGCCGACTTGGGTAACCGTACCCGCCAAGTCGCCGTGAAGGATACCGGGTAGTTCCGGACCCACGGGCAGTAGACCTTGGCGAATCTTGTAGTCCACGGGGTTGACGCTTGAGGCAGCGACCTTGACCAGGACGTGACCTGACCGAACTTCGGGTTCGGGGATCTCCTCCACGGAAAATCCTTCGATGCCCCCATGCTCCTTAAGCAAAATGGCTTTCATGCCTTTGGGAAATTGCTCTAGGCAAAAAGATCGTGAACCACTCGCCCAGCCACGTCGGTCAATCGAAAATTTCGCCCCGCATAGGGGTAAGTGAGCTTTTCGTGATCCAAGCCAAGGGCATGCAGAATAGTGGCATGCAGATCGTGCATATGGATACGATTTTCCACGGCTACGCTACCAATCTCATCGGTGGCTCCGTAGGAAATTCCTGACTTGATGCCACCACCGGCGAGGAACACGGTGAATCCCCGTGGATTGTGGTCTCGACCATCCTTGCTTTGAGCAAAAGGCGTCCGACCGAATTCACCACCCCACCAAACAAGGGTGTCCTCAAGGAGGCCCCTGGCCTTGAGATCGCGCAGCAATCCCGCCACGGGTTTGTCCGTGGCCTTGGCGTGGTCGGCATGCTTGGGCATGTTACTATGCTGGTCCCAGCGCGGGTTACTGGATTCGTCTGAATAGTTCACGTTAACGTAGCGAACGCCTCGTTCAACCATCCTGCGAGCGAGCAGGCATTGCTTGCCGAAATCATCGGTTTTCTTTTCCCCTATGCCATAGATTTTCTTAGTAGCTTCGCTTTCCTTGGAAAGATCCGTTAATTCGGGAGCCTCCATTTGCATGCGCCATGCGAGTTCGTAGGTCTTGATGGTGGCATCCAAACGATCATCTGCCGGAGAACGGGACGCTTGTTCGGAATTGAGACCTTGGAGGAAATCAAAGCGTTGACGCCGTTGGGAATCATTGAGCATGGCGTTGTCGACGTTCCTGATCCTGACTGCGCTTGCGCTTCCAGCCCGACCGACGGCCGTGCCTTGGTGAATGGAGGGAAGAAAGGCATCCCCGTAGTTTCGTGGTCCGCCTTTTCCTGCGGAAGGGGAGATGGTTACGAAAGCGGGAAGGTTTTCGTTTTCCGTGCCCAAACCATAAGAAATCCAGCTACCCATGGAAGGACGGACAAGGTTGGTAGCGCCCGTATGCAGAAAAAGGGTGGAGGGACCATGAGCCACGCCTTCCGTATGCATGGAATGAATAAATGCGAGGTCATCCACTTGACCGGCTATGTGGGGAAAAAGCGAGGAGACGGGTTGCCCACATTCGCCGTACTGCTTGAAATCCCACAGGGGTTTCATCAATTTCCTCTTGCTCTGTTTGCCGAAAGTTGTGGTGCGGACACCTACGAAATCAATGTCCTTGCCATCCGCCCGAAACAGTTCCGGCTTGTAGTCGAAGGTATCGACGTGGCTGGGTCCGCCCGCCATGAAGATGAAGATTACGCGCTTAGCTCGTTGCGGGATGAGGGAGGCCTTGGCGGCCAAGGGATTGCCCGTGAGAGCTTGGGCGCCTTGCATGCCGGCCACGGCCAACGAACCGAAGCCGCATGCTGCGCTCTTGAGCATTTGGCGACGGGAAAACGATTGAGCTACGTGGTCCATGGCTTCTTGTTTTATTCAGTTCAGGTAGCGAAAGTCGAGGCAGGCAAAAAGTCCATGAAGGATGCCGCCCCAAGCATCTTGTTTGTCTGTGCTTCCACCATGCTTCTTTAAGTAAGCCAAGGCAAGGGACTTTTCCCCATCACTGGGAATTCTTCCAAGAGTGGTCTTGTAAGCGAAAACGAGTCTTTGCCGGTCATCCAGTCCCTCCATTTCGAGTATTTTGACTGCTGCGGCTTTTGCCTCCTTCAGCACGAAATTGCTGTTCATCATGAAGAGTGCCTGGGTAGGAACCGTACTGGCATTCCGGTTGCCCGACACAAGCCCGGGATTAGGATAGTCGAAGACGTTGAACATTTCGGGAATCTTGTTGCGGTCGAGTTTCTCGAACATGGAGCGCTTCTTATCGATTCCCTCCCCGGAAGAGACCAGACGACCACTTGCCACCAACATGGCGTCTCGAATGGCTTCCACCTCGAGTCGACGACGGTTTTGGCGGGAAAACAGATCGTTTTCCGGGTCTCCCTCGATCGCTCGCGGTGTTCCCTGCGAGGACATGCGGTAGGTTTTCGAAAGCATCACCTTGCGGATAAGCTTCTTTGTCGACCAACCGTTTTCGACCAAGGACGTGGCCAAGTGGTCGAGCAGTTCGGGATGCGTGGGGCGCCGGCCCATTTCCCCAAAGTTATCGGGGCTCGGAGCAATGCCCCGTCCAAAGAGGTGACGCCAAACACGATTGGCATAAACGCGCGAGGTAAGGGGGTTTCGGGAAGAGGCTACCCAGTCGGCGAGCTGCAACCGTCCGCTGGAGCCTTCGGGGATTTCCGGCTTGGGGGATTGGTCCTCGGGGGTGGCCACGGCAAGGAAGCCGCGCTTGACGAAAGGTCCCAGGTTGCGAATTCCGCCCCGACGATGGATGTGCCAGTCACCGGCTTCCTCGTGTTCACGAACCGACATTACTTGGCCAACCTTGGGAGGAGCATCCTTCTTGTGTTCCTTCATTTTTCGCTGGAGAGAGCCAACAAGGACTTCCATCTCCTTTTTTTGCGCCTTGGCGAGAATCTTCTTCTTTTCCAATTCGTCTTTTGTCGGGTTGGGTTTTTCCTTCTCGACCAAAGCCGGAGGAACTTGCTCGTTCTTGGGCAACAAACGGATGGCATCGACGATGACGACTTGGGAAGTGGCCCCGGTGGTGATTTTCACCACGTCCCATTTCCCTTCTTCGAAATGAAAGGTTCCCAGCGAGATAAATGAACCGAGAATCGGCGGGCGCTTGGTTTGGTCCACCAAAACCTTTTCTTCACCGACGTCATGCATAACCATGACCGGGGTCTTCCTCGCGCGATTTGTCCCCATGGTGTAGGAAAGCTGAACTTCATACTTTCCGGATTTCGGTATCATGACTGGAAAGGTGACCGACTTCTTGCCTTTGCCGATCGCCGCATCATGAATGTAACGTGTGCCGACGTAACCTGAGATGGAAGTTGAGGAAATCCATTCCCCGACGATTTTGGCCGCATCGTCATCGACCACGATGCCCTCCAATTTCTTTGGGTCGAGAGACTTTCCGGTACGTTTGGAGGAACCTGACTTCCCCCCAAGGGATTTGAGCTTCGACTCGGCTTGCTTCAATTCCTTTTCCAACTCTTTTTGCGTTTCTTCGTGCTTTTTGCGAACAACGGCATATTCATCCCGCAATTTACGCTCGATGAATTTCGCGACGTTCCCCGGAACCGAACTGTTCGTACTCCGGAAAATTCCGGCAAGAGAGTAGTATTCGGCGGTAGGTATCGGGTCAAAAGGATGATCGTGGCAACGGGCGCAACCCATGGTTACCCCGAGAAAGGCGCGCCCCACCGCACTCAGTTGCTCATCAACGATCTCCATGCGCAAAAGGGCTTTGTCCTGCAACTCGTAATTATGTGGCCCGAGGGCAAGAAAACCGGTTCCCGTAAGGTTTTCGTTGTATTCCTCATCGATCGAAGAGTGAAGCAGATCGCCCGCAATTTGCTCCTTGGCGAATTGATCGAAAGGCTTGTCCTCGTTATAGCTCTCGATGACGTATTCGCGGTAGGATGGGGCATTCGGGAAGGGGTTGTTGCGTCCTCCACCAGTAGTATCCGCATAGCGAGCCACATCCAGCCAATGGCGCCCCCAGCGTTCCCCGAAACGGGGGGATGCAAGCAATTCGTCCACCACCTTGGCATAGGCATCGGGAGAATCGTCTGCGAGGAAGGTTTCGATTTGCTCAACCGCCGGTGGCAGTCCGGTCAGGTCAAAATAGGCACGGCGAAGCAAGGTCGCCTTGTCTGCAAGCGGAGCCGGTTTCAAATCCCTTTCCTCGATCTTGGACAAGACGTAACGATCAAGCTCGTCATCTGCCCATGCATCGTCGGTAATCGTTGGTGGTTGGGGAGCAACCAAAGGAAGAAAGGCCCAGAACTTGCGTCCTTCTTCCAAGCTCTTACCCTGTGGGCCACTGGTTTCGGCCACCACTTCCATGGGCGCGTCACGCGGATCGGGAGCTCCCATCGCAATCCACTTCTCGAAATCGGCCAATACGTGCTTGGGCAGCTTTTTATTCGGAGGCATGCGCAAGTCGTTATCCTTGTACCGAATGGCCGTAAGCAAAAGACTCTCGGTCGGTTTTCCAGGCACGATGACCGGCCCGTTTTCACCTCCCTGAACCCAGCCCGCCTTGCGGTCC
>JABGWD010000175.1 GCA_018645725.1 Opitutia bacterium | reverse complement strand
TTGAATTCCTCCACGGGTGTCCTCTCCTTCCTCAGCCCGCCCGACTTCGAGGCCAACGCCTCCGCTGCGAACGATAATGCATACGTGGTGAGCATCCAAGTAACGGACGGAATTTCCGCGGTTACCCAGACCGTCACCGTAACCGTGACCGATCAGAATGAGCCCCCGGTCTTCACCTCCACGGGCACTGCCGGCATCCCCGAGAACCAGACCCTGGCCCTCGACCTCAATGCGACCGATCCGGATGGGGACCTCCTGACCTTTTCCATCTCCGGCGGTGCGGATGCGGCCAAATTCGATTTGAATTCCTCCACGGGTGTCCTCTCCTTCCTCAGCCCGCCCGACTTCGAGGCCAACGCCTCCGCTGCGAACGATAATGCATACGTGGTGAGCATCCAAGTAACGGACGGAATTTCCGCTGCTACCCAGACCGTCATCGTGAACCTGCTCAACGATCCTGCCGACGATCCCGTTCCCCCGGGCAACGAGTACCAATCGCCCGATGGCGGATACCAATCACCCGATGGTGGGTACCAGACGCCCGGGGACGGTTACCAATCACCCGAAAGTGGTTACCAGACGCCCGGGGACGGTTACCAATCGCCCGATGGTGGGTACCAGACGCCCGATGGCAACGCGACCGATCAGAACCAGTCGACCACCTCCCCTGCAGATCCGGTTTACGTCCCGATCGTGAGCACTCGTTCCTTCACCGAGGATGCCAATGGGAGTTACGTTTTCGGTGGGCAAGTCCTGACCGACGGTGGATCCCCCGTCCTTGAAGCCGGCATTTTGATCAGCCGGAAACTGGACTTCGTCGATCCCATCCGCTTGCCCGCTGACATAGACTTGCAGACGCAGGAATTTTCCATCACTCACCACGGGCTGGAACCCGGGACGATCCATTACTACCGGGCCTATGCCCGCAACGAGGTGGGCGAAATGCAGGGAGTGAGAAGGAAGCTCAGGACTGCGCAAACTGACGATCCGTCCGCCTGGTGGGCAGGGATGCCCGGGAGCACGGGCGGGTGGCGAACCTCCGACTGGTTCGGCACCTTCCGCCTATACGGGAACGGATGGATCTATCATGCCAAGCTCGGGTGGGCCTACGTCGTCTCCGATGGCCACCAGGGAATTTGGCTCTGGCAAAGGGAACGGGGTTGGTTATGGACGCAACCGGGGGTCTTTCCCTATCTCTGGCGCCATGACACCGCCGGCTGGCTCTACCTGCTCGGGAGCACGGACGGAATGCCCGTCTTTTGGGATTTTGAAACAATGGGTACGAGCGTACCCTGAGGACATAATTTGAAAAATCAACCCATGAACTCTCGCATTTCGCTTCCCTCCCTGCTGGCTCTTATCCTCCCTTGGACCTGGGCCTTCGGGGCGGGTACGGAACGTATTGTCATCGCGAGGGCGTAGCCCGTGGCGATCCACTGTGAGTAAGTAACCGAATCGGCAAAACCCGGAAGGCGATCCTCGGGACACGATGGATTGCCGCGTCACGCTGTTCCTCGCAATGACGGAACCCCTTCGCTAGGGCACCGCTCGCTCAGGCCTATTCCCCGTAGGGAATCCAGACGTTCTTGACCTCGGTGGCTTGGCGCAAAAAGCCCTGGCCTTCCCCTTGCTCGATACCGAACCAGTCACGGGCCAGCCCATGGTTTGCCCAAACGCGCTTCAGGTTGGTCGCGGAGGCCCGCTCGATTTCCTCGGTCAGTCCGCTTGACCCGAAATACCAGACCGCGTCCAAATCCATGTGTCCGGCCAGGGTCTTACTTACTTCCTCATGGCTTGCGGTGATCAGGTTGACCACGCCGCCTGGGAGGTCGGAGGTCTCGAATACTTGGTAAAGATCGGTGGCGGAGAGCGGATAGGGTTCGGAAGGGATCGCAACGACCGTGTTCCCCATGGCGAGGGCAGGAGCGATGAGGGAGATCAACCCAAGAAGCGGGGCCTCGTCCGGGCAGATGATCCCGATGGCTCCGACGGGCTCGTTCATGGCGAGCGCGACCCCGCGGATGGGAGCCCCGTGCGCTGCTCCGTCGTACTTGTCCGCCCAGGCGGCGTAAGTGAAGAGACGATCGATGGAAAGCCCGACTTCCCGCTCGGCCGATTTCTCGTCCTCTCCGGTCATGGAGGCGATCCGTTTGGCGAATTCATCTTTGCGGATGGAAAGGTTTTCCCCGAGGTAGTAAAGAATCTGGGCCCGCAGGTGGGCGGTGGAACTTCCCCAGTTCCGGGCGGCGTTGGCGGCCTCGACCGCGTTGCGCACGTCCTTGCGGTTACCTTGCCCAACGAGGCCGAGTTGTTTGCCTTGGGCCGAGAATACGGGGGTCGAGTACCCGCTGTCCGGCCGGGCTTGCTTACCTCCGACGAACATCTTCGGGGTCCGGTCGATTCCATCCGAGGCGGGTTCGCTGGTTCCCTCCTTGGGCAAGATTTTTTC
>JABGWD010000174.1 GCA_018645725.1 Opitutia bacterium | reverse complement strand
GGAACAAATTGAAATAACCCTTGGCATTCCGTTAACCGGATAGTTGGATGGGTGGATGGAAATTCCCCAACGGTTGCTCGAAGACGCTTTTTGGGAATTGGATAACGAACCGGATGAGGAAATCTTGCAGGAGTGCCAAGAGATTGCCGGATCGAAAGAACATGCCAGGCAGTTGTACATCAAGGTGCGGGCCATGCACTTCATGATGCTGGAGAAAAAACAACGGCTCGATGAGGCCAGGGAAATCGTAAAAGCCGAAGAACTCTGGGACCGGATGAAGAAAGACCTGTAGGCCCCTGCTTGAAGGCGGGGAAATCGGACCACTTGACCAAGTCGTTCGGTTTTGCAGGGGCATGGGTTCTTTGCCTGCGAATGAACCGTTTTGTTCGCATCCAATTTGAAATATGCCCCCTTTCGTGTTAGTTTATTTAAACCATATGAGTGACGAAGAGTGTAAGATTCCGGCCATCAAATACTATCAGTTACACGGCTTGGACAAGGACCATCCATATCCGAGCTCGAACGACAGTGGTTCGGGTTTTGAGTTCGGTTCTCTGCCTGTCTTTGCGTGGTGGCGTGACCGGGTAGAGAAGACATACGCCAAGTACCAGGGGTATTCCGATTTCCGGATCCTTTTGCAATGCTTCCTGTTTTCCTTTGCCATCCCTTTTCTTTACTTCGATTTGCCTTTGTGGATCCATTGGTTTGCCGGCGGGCACTTCGGTGGGGAGTTGTTACGTTCCAGCGAACCCATCTACGCCGTTATCTTTGCCCCCCTCCTGGAAACCCTGATCTTCTTCGTCCCGCTGCTCGAACTTGTCCGCCTCCTGTCGATGCCACGCTGGTTCTCCTATCCTTTGATCTTTTTCTTTTTTGAAAGTCTCCATGACCAACGATATTTTTTCGAGCACCCCCTGATGTGGATGACGGGATATATGTTCATCGTTGCCTATGAGGCTGGACGAACCCGCTCTCTTCTCCATGCGATCGTATTTTGCGCCATTGTTCACGAGGTATACAATCTTTCGTGTTACCTTCTCGATCCACGTCTTTATCCAAATCCTTTTGAATTCCGTTTTGCCTTCTAGTTTCAAACCCCGAACGGCAGGCTTCGGGGATCCCGGTTCGACCCGGAAAATTTTGAGGTAGGTTATCATCCGCGCCCCCGATTCTTCGCTCAATCACGGAATCTTCCGTTTTGATTTCGGCGAACTGTAGTGGCTGATCGAATGTCTGGCACCCTTTCCTCTTGATTCGGGAGGCAAAGATCATTGGGATAAAGTTTTTCACCTTAGCCCAACAGATGACCTTAGCCTTAGCCTCTTCCTCTACGATCGACAACTGGCCCATATTCGTCCTGCTCATAAGCGTAGCCTGGGTCGTGTTCGGGATTACCAAGCTCAAGCTTCATCCCTTCCTTTCGCTCATGATCGGAGCCATTCTGGTCGGCTGGATGACCCCGTCTTTGCCCGAGCCGACGGACGTGAACAAGGGATTGTTCCAGTCCCGGGTGGCCCTGGCCGAAGCCTTTGTTCTGGAAGAGAATAACCAGACGAACGAACTGGAAGTCCTTTACCGCGGCGAAAAACTCAGCCGTGAGGAAACCTCTTCCAAACTCGCGGAGTTGAGTGAGAAACACGGCAGCAAGCTAACGCTTTCCTTTCGGGTGGTCGGCTCCAAGAACCTCGATTCCCCGCAAATGCAGGAGGTCTTGGCCGAAGCTGAGAACTTGAATGCATCCAAGGTTACCTTCGAGGCCTACGAGAAAAACGCCCCCTCGAGCAACGAGACCCTCAAGGCCATCAAGTGGACCCTGCTCGGTTTCGGGGATTTGGTCGGGGGACTGGGCCTGCTCATCGCCATGGCGGCCATCATCGGGACATGCATGATGCTCAGTGGAGCGGCAGACCGCGTGGTGCGCTCGCTGATGAATGCCTTTGGGGAAAAACGGGCCGGACTGGTCTTGCTCCTGAGTGGTTTCTTTCTCTCCATTCCCGTCTTTTTCGATACGGTCTTTTTTCTTTTGATCCCTCTGGCCCGGGCCCTCGCCCTGAGAACGGGCAAGCATTATACCTTTTACGTCATGGCGATGGCGGGAGCGGGCGCCATCACCCACTCTCTGGTTCCCCCTACGCCCGGTCCGCTCTTTATCGCCAAGGAACTTAATATCGAACTTGGCTTTGCCATGATGTTTGGTCTGGTCGCAAGTATCCTCCCCGCCTATCTGGTGTTGAAAATGGCCTCCTGGTTTGACCGCAAGTACAACCTCCCTATGCGGGAGGCCTCCGGTGCCTCGAACGAGCAATTGAAGCAAATCGTCGAGAAAAAAGACGAGGAACTTCCCGGGCTCTTGCTCTCCTCTCTTCCCATCGCGCTCCCCGTCCTGCTTATCTCTTTGGTTTCGATTCTCGGTTTCTGTAAAAAACTGTCCTCGGAGGAGGGGTATCTGAATTCGGAAAGTTTTGCGGGTATTTTTCCTTACCTTGAATTTCTCGGCAATTCCAACGTGGCCATGACCCTGGCCGCCGGGTTTGCCATTTTCGGGCTCGTCCGCCAGATGGCGGGCAAACAGGAAAAGGACGTGGCCGCCAAGCTCGGCAAAACCCTCCAGGATCCACTGTCCACTGCCGGGGTGATCCTTCTTATCACGGGAGCGGGCGGAGCCTTCGGGGCCATGATCCGGATGTCCGGAGTAGGGGATTCCGTCGGCGCGATTGCCGAGGAATTCGATATTTCCTACGTTTTGCTGGCCTGGGGCGTGACCGCCTTCATCCGGGTCGCTCAAGGCTCGGCCACCGTCTCGATGATCACCGGGGTCGGGCTCATGGCGGCCGTAATCGGCGACGGGGATGCCTTGGGTTACCACAAGGCCTACGTCTTTCTCGCCATTGGGTTTGGCTCGATCACCCTGTCCTGGATGAACGACAGTGGGTTTTGGGTCGTCCAGCGCCTCAGTGGGTTTACCGAAAAGGAAACCCTCAAAACCTGGTCCGTCATGCTGACTGCCATCTCCCTTCTCGGGCTTGTCCTTTGCCTGCTCGGATCCGTCCTTTTGCCCCTTGTCTAATCAAACCCCTCCAAAAAAAGCTTATGAACATGAACAGACGCGACTTCGTATCCACCACTGCCACCGGTCTTGCCTGCACTGGGCTCGCCCCGCTTGGCGTTGAGGCCAAAAAAGGTTCCTTTCGTGGAAAAATTCTCAAATCCGTCAAGTTCGGAGGCAGGCCCAATATTGACCGCTTGAAAAAGCTCAAGGACCTCGGTTTCGACGGAGTCGAGGGCTCGGGCCCCGGCATGCAGGTCGAAGGTCTCAAGAAAGCCCTCGCCGAGGTCGGGCTCCCCATGCACGGGGTGGTCTACAACAAGCACTGGAAGGTCCGCTTGTCCTCACCCAAGCCCGAAACCCGCGAAGCCAGCCGAAAGGGATTGGAGGACGCCATGCGCGAATCCAAGGCAGTCGGGGGAACTTCCGTTTTGCTCGTTCCCGGCAAAGTCGGAGGAAAAGACGAGACCCACGATCACGTCTGGTCCCGCTCGATCGAGCAAATCCGCAAATGCATCCCCTTGTGCAAGAAGCTCAAGATCCACATCCTAATCGAGACCGTATGGAATGGCTTTTGCCTTAAACCCGAGCAATTCAGGGACTACATCGACGAAATCGACAGCCCGTGGGTGCAAGCCTACTACGACATCGGGAACATGCAGAAATTCGCCCCCAGCCACGAATGGATACGTATTCTCGGCAAGCGCACCCTCAAGCTCGACGTCAAGGACTGGGGGAAGAAGACCGGCTTCTGTACGCTCGGGAAAGGAGACGTCGAATGGGACAAGGTCCGGAACGAACTCGAGAAAATCGACTACAAGGGTTGGGCGACCCGGGAAGGCGGCGACGGCGGAGATGACAAGACCGCCAAGCTGATGAACGAACTTCTCGGCCTCTAGCCGTCTTTTTTCGAGGAAATTTCAGAGCGCATTTCTTTCCAGCGCTGCAAGCGCTCGGCAACTGCCGCCTCCGCCCCCGCGCTCTTCGGCAGGTAGAGATCGAGGGGTTTCTCCAAGTACTGCTGCCCGGAAACGTTCTCGGGGAACTCATGGCTGTACAAATAGGACTCTTCTCCCTCGGGTCGATGCTTATTGTTTCTACCGTGCCTGTCGCTGATGGAGGAAGGAACCGGTTGGACCGGTTTCTCACTCAACGCCCGCTTGGCCCGTCCGATGGCCAAGGTCGCGCTGTTGCTCTTCGGGCAGGTGGCTAGAAAGATTACCACGTGGGACAAATTCAGCTCACATTCGGGCAAGCCGATTGTCTCGCATGCCCGGAAAGCCGCATCCGCCATCAGCAAAGCCCGTGAATCCGCCATCCCCACGTCTTCCGATGCGAAAATTACCAGCCTTCTCGCGATGAAGCGGGGATCCTCTCCGCCTGCCAACATTTTCGCCAACCAGTACAAAGCCGCATCCGGATCGTTCCCGCGCATGCTCTTG
>JABGWD010000173.1 GCA_018645725.1 Opitutia bacterium | reverse complement strand
CTTCCGATTCTTACTTTTCTTTTTCTCTGGAAAGGAAATTTTTCCGTTATACCCGATGACGACCATTTTCATTTCCATTTTCTTGAGCAATTTCATTTTTTCTTCCTTGTTCTTTGCAGTCTTGAGACCCATGGGGAATTTGGTGACCATAACTCCCCAATCATCGGAACTTCCACCTCCTTTGATCATTAGGGCCAAGAAATTTTTCTCATCATTCTTCCAACCATATTTTTCTTTAACCGCCTTATAGGTCATTTCAGGAATTCCGACCTGCTTCGCTATGGCGGAATAAAACTGATCAGGGTCAGGGTATTCCTCAAACAACTTCACGCCGACGATCTTGGTCTTGTAGAGTTTCTCGAAAAACTCGACTTTCGTACGGTCGTCTTCTTTGCCGAATGAAAAAGAGCATAGCAACAGCAATGCAAAAAGGGAGAGGAGAATGCTTTTCATATTTTTTAGTTTTCCATTTGCTTGACCGACTTCGCTCCGTGGTTACGGAGGGTTTCGGCCGTCTGCTTGCGTTCGTTCGCCAAGGCTTCGTCCAACGGGGTTTGGCCTTTGTCGTTTAGTTCATTCACTTTGGCTCCGTTGGTAAGGAGCAGTTCGCAAACTTCCGAGGCATGCTTTTGCGAAATACTCCGAGCCACGGCATGCAAAGCCGTTTCTCCCGCTTTGGCGCGATGGGGCTCGTTGTCTTCGATCATGCTTCCCGATTTGAGCTTCATGTTTGGGTCCGCGCCTTTGGCGATCAGGAGCTTCGTCAAGCTCAGGTAAACGTCGTAGCTCTTTGAGGCACCTTGTGCGGCATTGCGGGCCGCTGCATACAAGGGAGTCTCTCCCGTGCGCTGTGTCTTGGCATTTACGTCCGCACCTGAATCGATAAGTAATTCGGCGGTTTCCTTGTTACTAGCCAGGTGCAAGGGGGTATGGTGTGTGTCATCGATTGCCTTTGCATTGGCTCCCCGGTCGATCAGGAACTTAATCATTTCGAAGTTTTTCCCTTTCCAATCGCTGTTGACTGCATGGTGCAGGGGAGTCATTCCCGGTTCGTCCTGTAAGTTCACTTTGCCACCATCATCAAGAAACTCTTTGACTGCATCTATGTCTCCACTACTTACGTCGCCAAGGATTTCCGCTTCATCTTGACCAAGGTAAATGGAATCTACATGAGGGTCGCAAGCAAGCAAAAGAGAAACCGAGAGAAGACTCACAAGGAGGGGTATTCTTGGCATGCGATGCTTTGTGTTCATGGGGTTTTCGTTGCCGGTTTGCGGAGAGGTATTCCTTGAATGATTTCCTTGAGAGGTTTCCAGGGGTCGCCTGCGCCATTGAAGCCAACGCCGACTTCAAGTTTGCCGTTCTTGCCCTCGCGAATGGGGAAGCGGTTGTTGTAAGTGGAATGGAGGAGATCCCCATTGAGGAACAGAAGAAATCTTCCCTCTTTGCCAATCACCACGCGGAGGGGGGCAATCCTGTCCGAACCCACATAACCGTATCCCCTCACCGATTTGGGTGAAACGAACTTACCTTTGGCCGAGTCATGCTTGTAGACGGCGTTTACTTTGATTTCTCCATGACCCTCCTTGTTGAAGCCGAGAATGGTGGCGTCGACAATGGTGGGGATTGCCGGGTTGGCGATGGCTTGCATAAGCCCGGGAGGAAGCTCGTCGCCCCCTGTTTTCTTACCAAACCCCGGAGGCAACTCGTCGGATGATGCAAACTGCGCGAAAGCGCAAAGAAGAAAGGTGAGGAACAATGGCTGAGAGGGCAATCTAAGGTCCATGCTTGGTTTATATTGAATTTATATTCTCCCGTCCATCCTTACCTGCAGGACTTTCTTGGCGGCATTGTGTCCGGGGATCCCGCTCACCGCACCTCCGCGCTTGGCCGAAGATCCGCACAGAAAGAGATTCGGGTGTTCGGTTTCCACGCCCCATTGTCCGACTTCCTCCTCGCTTTCGGCAAAGGGCCAACTCAGATCCCCGTGGAAGATGTTTCCCTTTGGCAGGTGAATTTTGTTTTCCAAGTCAACGGCACTCATTGCCTCGATGCAGGGTTTGCCATCAGCGTCCAAAGCAAGGCATTCCTCAATCGGTTCGTTCAGGTATTGGTTGATCCCCGCAAGGTATCTTTGCAAGGCCGTGTCGCGGGCCTGTTGATTATCTTTCTCGAACAGGCGGTATGGCATATCAAGACCAAAGAGGGTTAGGGTTTGAAAGCCTTGGGATTGGAGTTGGGAGGAAAGGATGGATGGATCGGTCAGGGTATGGCAGTACATTTCCCCGGGTGGGTTTTCGGGCATTTTGCCCGAGCAACTCGAATCGTAACTTTCCTGCATTTGTCCATATCCCTCATTGAGGTGAAAGGTTCCTGCGAATGCCTGCTCAGGGGTGCAATGGCCGGAGCGGAGCCGGGGGAGTCGTTT
>JABGWD010000172.1 GCA_018645725.1 Opitutia bacterium | reverse complement strand
GCACCACTTGGGCCGGCAGGACCCGAAAGGCATCGAGGTTCCATCCCGGAAGCTCCCCGCCGACGGGCACCGACACTTTGGCGATGCGGTCCGATTTGGCAGGTGGCTGCCCCGCCCGGCTAACGACCGAACCGAGGTCGTCCTTCAACGCAAAGGACTCTCCATCGACCAGGTTTTTCGGGAACGCGCTCTCAAGGCTTCGCAAGACTTCCTTGCTTTCCAGTTGCAAACCATGCGTTCGAACGGGGCTTTCCTGCCTCCAGCCAAACCACGCGCTCTCCTCTTCCGATCTGACGTATTCCCAACCTTCCCGGGAAGTAAACTCCGAGGCTTGGGAATCCCGTTTGGATTTTCCCTCCTCCACCTCTTGAGGGACAAAATAAGCATCGTTTCGGGTTTCCTGACGAAGCTGCTTCCTGTTCAACTTGTTGGAGGCGTAATTGTCTTTTGAAGCCCAGGCGGTGGAACTTTGCTGAGGGACCTGCAAGTTCTGGCTGAGAAAGGATTGGGCTTGGCCATAATTCTTTTCCTCGGCCTTTTGGCTTTCCTCTAGCTCTTCCAATTTTCCTTTTGATTGCCTGTTCTTGAGGATATTCGAGAACAAGGCCGACGAGTTTTTCTGCTGCTCTTGCAGTACCTCGAGAGCCTCCTCCTGATCCAAGGTTTGTCCTTGCGAAACGCTTTGAGACAACTCGGTCTGCTGCGACGGCGAAGGGTTGCCATCGGCCGATTCCGCACCACCGGATAGGTTGCTTTCATCCTTGGCCTGTTGGGTTTCGTCATCCGGTTTAAACCAAAAGGTCGGGTTGCGAGCCAACCACTCCCGTTTCCAATCCTCCTGCTCCTGAAGCGGGGAAGGAACCGCAGGTTTCTTGCCCGCAGGAAAGGACAATCCTTCCTTGGCTCCCCAGACAAAGCATTGGTCCACCCAATTATTGGAGCTTGTCCAGGAGCTCAGGCCCGCGGTCCGGTTCGTTTCCGGCAAGGCTCGCAATCCGCTCATCAGTCCCTCCTTGAGGTCCGCCATGGTCAAGTCCATGTTATCCGCCACCGTACGGGCACGGATGGCCAGGGAATCCTCGGCCGCTTGCTCGGCATACTCGGCCATGGCCCGCGATTGCCGGGCCATTTCGTGATAGAGCTTGGCCCGGCTCGTTGATTCGTTTGCCATCAGACGGGACTGCTCGGCGTTGTCACGCATCTTGTCCCCTTCTCTCCGGAGCAGGAGAAAAGACAAGGCGCCGACCGACAAGGTCGCTACGACGAGCAAGCCCAACCAAAGGACAAATCGGTTCGTTCGCATGATGGATTGATTGTGCTCCAGAATTCCCGACAAGGCAAGTCGCAGGTCGGATTACTTCGACGGGTAAGGAAGCGCTTTTTGCTGAGACTGGATCTGGTAGTTGGAAGAACGCCAAGCCTTGCGGTTCTTGTTCGTCAGTCCGTTGTCTTTCTGGAGCTCTTCGAGTTCGCTGAGAAATTGCCGGTTTTTTGCATTCACGGAAGAACTCCCCCAAGTCGCGTTTTGAGAATCAATGGACAAACAAAGCTTCTTGAGTTTCTTGACGGCATCCTCATGCCGGCCCTGGTCAGCCAAGGCGATGGCCGCGTCCTTCGCTTCGGCAACTTCGTTGTCTACGTAAGCGACGACCACCTTCTCGTTAATGGAAGCAGCCACTTCCTTTTCCCTTTCGCTGAAGGAGCAACTTATCGTCGTTTTGCGGGAGATAACCGCGCCATTTTCCGCGGCCTTGAACTTCGCGACGATCCGGGCCAAGTTCTTTTTCTCCTTGGCTTTGCCCGCAGGCACTTCCACTTCAAGCAGGGCGAATTTTTCCTGCCCGCCATAGAGCTGATTGATCTCGATCTCCACGTGGTTTTTAAGAATGGCTCCTTCACGGCCGATCAGGCGAATGGGACGAACCCCGTTTTCCAATTCGATGCGCAAAGTGGCATGCCTCGCGACGACGTTCAGAGCGTCCCCGATCTCGGCATCGAAAATTCCGGGCAATTCCTTGCTCGTCTCGGCAAAGTAGAGGTTTCCCTGTCCCTCCTTGGCCAATCCGGCCATCAGGTCTTCGTTGTAACCTGCTCCAAGCCCGACCGTACTGACTGAGATGTCTTCCTTCACGAGGGCTCGTCCAAGACGGATCAAATCTGCTGGGGAGGACGGACCTTGGTTGGCAAGACCGTCGGAAAGAAGGATGATCCGGTTGAAATACTCTCCGTCGAGGTTCTTGCGAATCTCAGCAGCTCCTTGGTTCACTCCGGCATAGAGAGCCGTCCCGCCACCCGCCTGGAGTTGGCGGACGAGGGCAACCAGCTTTTCCGCGTTCTTGGCAGACTGGGCGGAAGCAATGGTTTCGGCATGATTGGAATAAGCGACGATCGAAATCCTGTCCTTGGCTCCCATGCGGCGGATGGCTTGAATGGCCGCCTCCTTGGCCTGGACGATTTTCTCTCCTCCCATGGAACCCGAGCGATCAAGTACGATAGCCAGGTTAACGGGTGGACGCTTGGCCTCTCCGCGAACCACTTGTTCAGGGTCAAGGCTGATTTTAAGAACCGCCCGTCCGGCTTTTCCGGCTGGCAAAACGGTACGGTCGAGCTCGACCTTCAGTTTGACCTCGGGAAGAACGGGGGCCTTTTTCTTTTTGGCGAATCCGGGTTGCCCGCCCGCAAAGGCAAGGACAGCGGTGAAGAGGAAGAGAGAATATTTTTTCATGACGTTTCTTTTGAATGGTTACTGATTTATGAGAAACCATAGAAAACCACAATTGACCCGAAATGTCGTCAGACCGGAGTAAAAGGAACGTCAAAAAAACGTCATGAACGGATTGGCGTTCAATTGGTTTGCCTGCTCATTCCTCCGACCAAGTAACCAACCAGAACCGTCACGCAAAAACTGATCAACCCGTTGAGCACGGGCCACAAGTCGATGGAACCGGACGAACGGGCAAAGTGGATCGCCAGCACGGTAAGGAACCCGACCAGGGCACCGATCAGGCCACTATGCCCGTGCGGGCGCTTGGTGAAGACACCGAGAAAAAAGATTCCGCCCACCGGACCGAGAGCCATCCCGATAAAGGTGTTGTAGGAATCAAAGGCCGACTTCATCCCCGTATAGGCGATCAGGGCGGCCACCGAGATTCCGATGACACCAAGGATCAAAACTACGCTTTTGGCAACTTTCAGTCGCTCGCCGTCCGAAGACTCGGGCTTGAGAACGCGCCCGTGAAAATCGGTCACGTAAGCGGTGGCGACCGAATTGAGCGAACTGGAAATGGTCGACTGGGCGGCGGCGAAGATGCCTGCCACGATCAAACCCGAAACCCCAACGGGTAAGTTTTGCAGGATGAAGAAGGGAAGGATTCCATCGTTTCGTTCCATAGCCGGGTCAAGCAAGGCAGGCTGGGTTTGGTAAAAGGCATACAGGGCAACGCCCAGGCTGAAGAAAAGAAGGGAGCCGAGGATGGTCATGGGCATGTTCAGCCAGAGGGAGCGGGCAGCTTCCTTTTCCGTAGGGGTGGAGACGTAACGCTGCACGACGTCCTGACCGGCAGTGTAGGACGGAAGAGAAGCAAACATGAAGCCGGCCATAATTACCCAGGCTGAATTGGTGGAGGAACCGAAATCCAAGGTTCCCCAGTCCACGGTCAGGATCTTCGAATCGGCTTGGGCAACATTGATGATCGCGCCCAATCCGCCATCCATCTGGAAAACGATCACGATGATGCAAAGCAGGGCTCCCCCGAGCAATACGATTGCCTGGATCGCATCCGTCCAGACGACCGCCTCCAGCCCTCCCATTACGGTATAGGCGATGCAAAGGATACCAATGGAAAGAATCGCGAGGTAAATATCGATATCCGTCACGCTCGACAAAGCCAAGGCAGGGAGGTAAAGAACGATCGCAATCCGCCCGACGTGAAAGAGCATGAACAGGGCGCTTGCGATCAACCGGGAGGCCAAGTTGAACCGTTGCTCGAGAAACTCATAGGCCGAGGTAACGTTCAACTTGCGGAAGAAAGGCAGGTAATAATGGACGACCAGGGGTATGATAATCACCATCGGCCACATGCCTATCCATGCATTCATATTGCTGACGTAGGCCTTGGCTGGGATTGCCATGAAGGTGATCGCCGAGAGCATGGTTGCGAAGATCGATAGCCCGGCAACCCACCAGGGAATTCGTTTGCCTCCACGGAAATAGGCATCGGTCGAGGATGCGGCCTCCCGCTTCATGAAGTAATACCCGATGGCCACCATCAAAAGAAGGTAAAGCCCGACCACCACCCAGTTGATCAAACCGAAGGAGGAGGAAGTGCGCGCGATCTTCCCAGCAAAAACCTGAGTGGTACGCACACCGGGTTGTTTCTCGCCCGATGGAATGACGTACTCTCCGTTTGGCATAAACACGACCGGGACGGTTACGGGAACATCCATTTCAGCTGGGAGGGCGCCAGCCTCGACCCAAGTATTCGTGATGACGTGATAGGCAAGAACCGTCCCCGGGAAACCGGGGTGCTCGTGCCCTTGACCATTGATCTCAGGCCGGGCTTTCAACTGTTCCTCAACGTAAGGCGCAGTCACGCCACCCAGCATCAACAGGTGCGAACTTCCGGACGGGATCGCCCGGTAGGGAGAAGCAGAG
>JABGWD010000171.1 GCA_018645725.1 Opitutia bacterium | reverse complement strand
GAAGGCCATGCGCGACGTGCAGGTCAAGCTCGCGGAGGATACCGACCATGGGGAATGGATAGACACGGACGATCTCAGCGAACCTGAACACGGCGTACACTTTCCAAAAGAGAATTACGAAAAACTTGGCCGGCGCTTCGCTGAAAAGGCCATCGAATTGATCAGGGAAACGAAATCGACCAGATGACGATTTGTGCGACTAAAAAGCCTTTCTTCCTAGCCGCATGCATTGCATGGGTTGCATGCTTCGGTGTTGATGCCGCGCCAACTCACACTGCCCCAACGCCCGAAGGAGCCCTGCAACTACAATGCGGCGCTCCGTTTCGGGACAACGTAGTCTTGCAACAGAAAATAAAGCTGCCTGTCTGGGGTGAATGCCAACCGGGAGCACGAGTCACCATCCGGTTTGAAGGCCAGACCAAATCTACTCTTGCGGACAAAGACGGCGTCTGGCGGGTTACGCTCGACCCAATGAATGCAGTCAAGTTGAAATCGGTCCATGACAACCCGCCAGGCAAAACCATGACGATTGCCTGCGAAAAAGGTGAGCAAAAGGAGACCAAACTGATCCGCAACCTGCTGGTCGGTGAAGTTTGGCTCTGCGCCGGACAGTCGAACATGGCCGGGAGGATGGGCCGAGCGGGCAGTTCAAGGCATTTCCCGCCTGACTCGATTGATACCGCTGATTTTCCGGCCTTGCGTCAAATGGTATCACCCAAGCAAGAGTGGTTGGTTTGTACTCCGGAAAGCGCCGTTTGGTTCAAGAAGGTCTGTTTCTTCTTCGCTCGCCGGTTGCAGAGCGAAATCCTGGTACCTGTCGGCATCATAAATGCGGCTTCGGGCGGATCAAAAATCGAAAGCTGGCTCAATGAAATTCCAGGCGAGCGAGGCAGACACTACGATGCGATGATCGCCCCTCTTGAAGGTTTCGGGTTGCGTGGAGCTCTCTGGTATCAGGGAGAAAGCAACGAACGGGACGGCCGAGCGTACCAACCCAAACTGGAGTCGCTCATCACCGGTTGGCGAAAGGCATGGGGACAGGGCGATTTTCCTGTCTACTTCGTACAATTGCCCGGCATCGGCAAATCTTCCGCCGACAATCCGGCGGGTGGGGACGGCAGGGCCGAAATTCGGGAAGCCTACGCAGAAACGCTCGCTCTACTGAACACCGGCATGGCAGTCACGATCGACATCGGCGACTTAAAGGAGCACCCGCCAAACAAGTATGACACCGGTGTTCGCCTTGCATGCCTTGCGTTGAAACATACCTACGAAATCAAGGATACCGCCCTATCTCCCCTCTACAGGAAGCACAAGATCGAAGGGCCTGTCGTCCGTATTGGTTTCGATCACGCGGAAGACGGTTTGATGGTCGCTCGAAAAGAAGGCTTCCTTCCTCCCAAGGTAACACCCGGCGCCCAGCTTCAGTGGTTGTCCGTCCAGTCCAAAGACGGCATCTGGCATTGGGCCGAAGGACGGATTGAAGGTTCGCAACTACTGGTATCCTCAAAAAGCGTAAACGATCCGGTTGCCGTGCGCTACGCCTACACCCAGCACCCGATCGGCAACCTGCTATACGGCAAGGGAGGCCAACCCGTAGGTCCCTTTAGCACAAATGGCTACGGAACGAAAACGGTTCCGGAAAACAAAAAATGAAAAGACAAATGAAAACACCTTACCAATTCCTTAGCCTGTTGTTTGGACTCCTGGGAGTCCTTGCGAGTTTTCCTGTAGTTGCCTCGGCTCGAAACAAAGCTCCTGAGCCGGTGTTGACCGAACGTGGCAAGGTGCTGGAGAAAACGTATTCCGACCAACTTGATGCGATAAACAAAGCGATTTTGGCAGCTCTGCCAAAGATCGATCCGCAAAAGAAAGAGGCTTTTGAGGCCGCCCGCAGCGAACTGGGCGCGCTCAAGGCTCCACGGGAGGATGATGCCGAATCCGTTCACAAGGCATACCACTTGGCCAAACCGCTTGCCGAAACCAAGGCGCTTGAGAGTGCCAGACCACTGATTGCCGACACCGCGAAATTGCTCGGTGGCGACGCTTTGGACAGCAAGCTGATGAAAGGGGCGATTCTTCGTCACGGGACCCCGGCGGGTTTGGCAGAATTCGCCCAACAGAGTGACGGCCACAAGGCTTTGCTCGACAAGCTCTTCGCCGATGAGGCTCTGATGATGCAGATTATGAGTTCGGGCGGGGCCAATGGTGGCGAGTATGGCGAAGCGATGCAGGTCTATGGAGCGATCATCAAGGCGAGTGAAAAAGCGCGCGAGCCGGGCATTCTGCAACGCCTGGCACTTGGAACTGCTCTCCATCAACCGTGGCTGGACGAGAATAACAAAGGAAGCGTGAACGGGATTGTCTTTGCCGACCACAAAACCCCGGACGGCCAGGTCGCGCGTTACCAGCATTATGAAAAGGCCTACCTCGCGAAAGAACTGGACCCGCAGTTCAAAGATTTTAACACTTGGGAGTGTCGGTTCATCACGAACGACCCTTACACCAATGAAGAACTTACTTGGGCCCGTTCGATGCTTCGCCAGTTCCGCCCGGACCACATCTCCAACCCCGATCAGAAATGGCGCTACACGCGCATTGCGAAAAGTGATGTTCCGTATTGCAGCACGCGGCATGACGACTCGCTGGGCTTGCCTCAGCAACAAGCCATCGCCTTGGGCGGGGTTTGCGGACGTCGTGCATTCTTCGGCCGCTTCGTCGCCCGTGCTTTT
>JABGWD010000170.1 GCA_018645725.1 Opitutia bacterium | reverse complement strand
TTTGTTCCTGGAGGGACGAGCCTGCGAGTCCACTGAGGACGCGGTCGTAGATGCGGAGGTCGTCGAGAGCCCCTTGGAAATAGTTGGTGCCTCCAAGGGTACGGCCCAAATTGAGGGTGGCTCCGGTAGTAGGCTTAACGGCTCAGGCTTCCGTTTCGGCGCAGAGGGTACGGTTGAAGTACTTCCGGCAGAGCAGGCGCCAGGCAATGATGATAAAGGCGGTCAGCGGAATACCGAAGATCATCCCGAGAATGCCTCCGAGGGCGGATCCCCAAAAGAAAATCGAGACGATGACCACGACGGGATGAAGCCCCGTTTGTTGCCCCATGATCTTGGGGGTCAGGTAGTAACTCTCGATCAATTGAACGACTACGAAAGAAGCGCCGCACCCGAGCAATACCGTCCATTCCCCGGTTTCGGAAATTCCGCCGGGTTGCAGGTAGGCAACGAGCAAGGCGGTAACGATCCCCACGATGGAACCGAGGTAAGGCACGATGTTGAGCAGGCCGAAGAGCAGGCCAAGGGCGATCCCAAACTTAAGCCCGAACAAGGTGAAGCCAATGGCATAACCAACCCCCATCAGGAAACCGATCAGCAATTGCCCCCGGAAGAAGGCTACCATGATCCCGACGAATTCGCGTATCAAGAATACGATGTCCTCCCGGACGGATGCACCGAGGAAGCCAAGCTCGCCTTCCAGTTCGTCGATGAGGTTGCGGTTGGAACTAAGGAAGTAAAACAGGTAGATGGGAATGACGGCGAGGTAGGTCAGTTTGGCAAAAAAACCAAGCAGGCCGGACCAGGCGGTCTTGATTACTTCAGCTGATCTTTGGGCAATTTCTTCCCCTTGCTTGCCGATTGTCTCCATGGCCCGGTTGCGCATTTCCTCGGATTTGCGGGCAAGGTAGTCGGTTTGGCTTTTCTTCTCCTCAAGGGAAAGAAAGCTCTGCCGGTCCTCGGGATCAAGGTTTTCCCAAACCTCCCTGAAGATCTTCCTGTCTTCGGGCGAAAAGGAGTCGTAGAGGATTTTTTCCGCAGGTGAGAGGGTAAGGTCGAGGGTATTGCCGCCCGAGCCGATGAGATCTTTCCAATATTTTTTGAAGGCGTCGACTTGGGTGGAGATTGCTTCGAGGCTTTCCGGCGAGACGTATTCCGAATTTTTGGCTTTGTCGTGAATTTGCTGGGGCCACTCGGCGGCCGTGCCCACGAACTCACGGGTTTGGCTGATCACCTTGCCTCCCAAAAGAAAGATTGCGGAACCACAACTGGCAACGACAAGCAGGTAAAGAAGGAGGATGGAGGCAATGCGACCGAGTCGGAGTCTTTCCTCGAAAAAGGAGACGATGGGACGCAACAAGATGGCCAACATGCCTGAGACGGCAAGTGACCAGATGACCCCGGAAAAGAGATCGAAGGCAAGGTTGAGGACGAAGATGAGCGCGGTTATCAGTCCGCCAAGCAAAAGCGCTCCCGCGCAACAAAGGACGAACCCGAGGAACTTGCGTTGCCGGTCCGTCAAAACCGACGAAGTGTCTCCATTTGCATTCATCTGTCTTTTCCTTTTGTTTGCTTGCCAAGTCTTTTGCGAAAGAGGTATGAATTCACCCCCCTTTGCCCAGCAAGTGGCTTGTGGATAAACTTCATGAAAGGGATATAACAAACCAAACAAGAGTACGGCAACGCTGAATACGTCATGAAACCTTTCCATTTACTCCCGATCCTTTTGATCGGGCTCTTCGCTCCTTGGTCTTTCGCCAAGACAACGGAAAAGCTCCCTGAGCCAAAACTGAGCGAGACGGTCAATTCGGTCTACCCGGCGATCGTACGCATTGAAGTCGTTTCGGAAAAGGGTTCGGGAGGCAGGATGATGAAGGCGAGATCGACGGGCAGCGGGGTCATCATATCAAAGGAGGGACTGGTCGTGACCAACCACCATGTCGCGGGGAAGGCCACGCGCATCACCTGCAGGCTGTATGATGGGGAAGAATTGTCCGCGGACTTGCTCGGAGCCGACCCCATGACCGACTTGGCCGTAATCCGGTTGCGAACCAAGGAGAGGCCGGCCGGCAACCCTGCCCTTTCGGTGGCGGCCTTTGGCAATTCCGATGAGGTGAAGGTCGGCGATGCGTGTTTTGCAATGGGAAGCCCAGCCGGTCTGTCCCAGTCCGTAACGAGGGGAATCATTGCCAACGTCGCCATGATCTCACCCCATTCGGGTTCCTTCAGGCTGGATGGAGAAAACGTCGGCGAATTGGTTCGCTGGTTGGGTCACGATGCGGTGATTTTCCCGGGAAACAGCGGAGGTCCCCTCGTCAACGCAAGAGGTGAAATCATTGGGATCAACGAAGTTGGGATAGGAAGCTTGGGGGGAGCCATTCCCTCTAACTTGGCCAAGGAAGTATCCCGGGAATTGGCGGACAACGGTTTTGTCAAGCGATGCTGGACCGGAATGGAATGTCAACCTGTTCTCGATCCTGAGAAATCAGGCATTCTGGTGGCAGGCGTAATCGAGGATTCTCCTGCCGAAAGAGCGGGCATCAAGCCGGGTGACTTGATCAAGACGTATGCCGGAAAAAAGGTGGAGGCGAGGATTGCCGAGGATCTTCCGGTTTTCAATCAACTGGCCTTCGGCATGAAGATTGGGGCCGAAATCAAAATTACCGGGTTGCGCAACGACAAGCCCATGAAATGGAGGCTCAAGACCGCGGTCAGGGAATCGGCTTTCGCCAAGGAGCGGGAACTCAAGAGCTGGGGATTGACGGTGCGCAACTTCACTCTCATGTCTTCCCTCGAGGCCAGACGCCCGAGTAAAAAAGGCGCCCAGGTTCACTCGGTGGGAAGAGGCGGACCATCTTACGGCGCCAAGCCCAGGCTCATTCCGGGCGACGTCATTACGGCCCTCAATGGGGAAACCGTTTCGAACATGGAGGACTTGATCAGGATTTCCCAAAAAATAACGAAGGGGAAAACGCAAGCCGTTCCCACTTTGGTCAGCCTTGAACGGGATCTGGCGGATTTGCTCACGGTCGTGAAAATCGGCCCGGAAGCCGAAGAAAACCGCCCCCTTCAAGCGTGGAAGCCTTGGGTCGGGGTTTCCACCCAGGTCCTGACCAGGGAATTGTCCGAGGCTCTGGAACTGCCCCGCATGACCAAGGGAATCCGCGTGGTTCAGGTTTATCCGGACACACCCGCCAAAAAGGCAGGGATTCGGGCGGGAGACCTTCTGTTCAGAATGGACGGTCAAATCATCAACGCCTACCGGACGGAAGATGCCGAAATCTTCGGCAACATGATCAAGGAGTACAAGACGGATGCCACCGTCCGTTTTACCGGCTTGAGGAACAAGAAAGCCCTGGACCTTAACGTCACTCTCGAAAAGCGGCCCGCACCACCTAACGAACTCCCGGAATACAAGGAGGAAACCTTTGAATTCACGGTGCGGGAACTTTCTTTTGGGGATCGGGTCAACATAAGGTTGAAAGACGACCACCCGGGGTTGTTGATTCACAATGTCGAGCCCGCGGGCTGGGCATCCTTGGCCGGCTTGCGACAAGGTGACTTGCTCCTGTCGATCGACGGGGCGGAACAAGACGACGTGGGAAAGTTCGAAAAGAAGATGAACGGTCTCATTGAGCAAAAAGCCAAACGAATCATTTTTTTCGTACGCAGAGGCATACATACTCTGTTCCTTGAACTCGAACCCGACTGGGACAACAGCTAACCG
>JABGWD010000169.1 GCA_018645725.1 Opitutia bacterium | reverse complement strand
GACAAGGAATTTCCTCATTGGAAGGGACGGGGCTATAAGATCGAGGGCTTTGCCTGGTGGCAGGGTGACAAAGACCGTTATGTCGAAGCGCATGCCGTACGGTACGAGAAAAACCTCGTCCGTCTGATCAAGACCTTGCGCAAAGAATTCAAGGCACCCAAGGCAAAGTTCGTCGTGGCAACGCTCGGGCAAACCGCAAAAGATGCTCAACCAAGCAACGACAAACTGATCCTCGATGCCCAACTCTCTGTGGACGGTGCGACCGGCAACTACCCCGAATTCAAAGGTAACGTATCCACCGTTTATACCCATCCGCTCAGTCAGGGCGGTGCCTCCAACAGCCATTATGACGGGAACGCCCAAACTTATATGGACGTAGGTGCCGCCATGGGTGAGGCTATGGTCAAACTGCTCAAATAAATTGGATGAAAAATACATTAAAGATCTTAGCCTTTGCCTGCCTTAGCTTCGCTGGCAATTGGCTTCACGCCCAGGACTCTACGGTTTCCGTTCAGCTGGGGGTACCCGATGGGGGATGGAAAATCCGCATCGAGCAGGTTTACCAAACGCCAACTCATCTGTTGGCTGTTTCGAAACTCGAGCGAAGCCCCGGGCTGGCCATCCAGGTCATCAGTCAAGTCAAGGACTCGGTAAAAGTAAAAACTCCGAAATTGCCCGTCCGACATTACGTGCTGGGAAAAACCTGGAATTGGTCCAATGGGAAACCCGAATCTTATGCTTTCCTTTCCGGCCCAAAGGAACTTCCCAAGAAAGTAGCGGGTGCCAAACTCATTTTTCAAGCCAAAGCCAATCCAGCGCCAAAAGTCGCGACCATGGTGACTTACATCGTCGTCTACAAGAAGGACATTTTCACAAAGGGGAAAACCAAGCAGGGAGAAACTCTTCGAGCAATCGCCAAGCGACATTGTAAAGAATTGGGTGCATCCTCCCCGGATATGCTTGAAATCATAAATGGCTTCGTTGCCAAATTCCCTGCAGGCAATGTCCCGAGGCTCAAAGCACTCCCGGAAGTAAAATACATCGAGATTGATCAAGCTTTTTAGGTTGCATGAAAAAACCGGCTACTATTCTTCGAAACAAGAAATGAACAAGTTCCTGCTTCTTTTTCTCTTGGTTGGGGTTGGCTTGGCAAGCTATTGGACTGGACTCAAACACAGAACGGCAAAACGTCATCAAGAAATTTCTCAGGTTCAACCCGTTGATCTCAGGAAACCCAATCCGTCTCAACATCAGGCATCCGAAAACAAAACGAATCTTGAATCGAATCGGGAGACTTCTCCTTCGACTGCCACAGGAGGTGAAATCTCTCCAACCGAAACTCGAAAACAATCAAGAGAAGATTTATTGCGGAAAGTGGGCTCCAGCGACCCCCTTGAGCAAATGTCGGCCTTTGTTGAACTGTGCCAAGACTTAGACGACGAGGCCATATCAGCAATGATTGAGGCATACGAAAAGAAGGATTGGAAAGGGATCGATGCCATGTTGTTTCTGAATTATTTCACCTACGCATGGGCCAAGCATGATCCGATTGCCGCCCTGGAATGGTCCAAGACCAGAGATCCTTTTCTTGAGCAAGATTTGGTTTCCGAGGCCATGCTTAGTGGGTGGGCAAGCGTTCATCCTCAAGCCGCCCTCACTTGGGCAAGAGAAAACGAAAACCGACGGGACAAAGAACAAAAAAGAGGAAACGATCTGTTAATTGGTGTCATAAAGGGAATGGCCGAAACCAACTTGGCGGGTGCGACTGAGCTGATGAAAGAATTGAACTATGGCCTTTACCTGGACAAAGCCGCTTCGACTTTGGTTACTGCAGCGTGGGCAAAAGGGGAACAAACCGCCATTGACTGGGTGGAAAAATTCCCCGAGGGCAAAGCAAGAAACTCCGCTTACGAAGCTTTGGGAAAGCGGCTTATTCGTGAAGATCTGAACCGTGCCGTTGAGTGGGTCGACTCCATGGATGAATCGAAAATCAAAACGAAAATAGCCAGGGAAACAGCCAAAGCCATGGTCATTCGTTCACCAGAGAAAGCAGCTGACTGGGTTGCCCGAATGCCGCTTGGCGAAGCTCGTTCCGCAAGCATGGAACGCGTGGTTTCGGAATGGGTGGAGCAGGACCCGGTGGCCACGGCCGAATGGCTCAATCAATTTTCAAGCGATCAGCAAATTGATGGAGCCTTGGCGATCTTTTCCCATCAGATTGCAAAGAAAGACCCGCAATCCGCCTTGCAGTGGGCCCAAGAGATTGAGGACCCCAAGCGCAAAGAGCGGGCGACCGGATACGTGAAAAAGTATTTCCTAAAGAAGCAAAAAGAGAAAAAGTGACCAAACCTTCTAGACTTAATGAAAAACAAAACCTATCGAGTCCTTCTACTTTCCTTTGTTTCCATCATGGGCAATTCAATTTTTGCCGAGGCGAAACCTCTGCCGGATTTCAATGCGGGATCGATGAACTGGGGAACCCAAAGGTACAAGTTCACCCTGATCAAGAACGAGGAAAAGATCGAATTGGGGT